>JBPCLM010000001.1:0-4685 GCA_051003295.1 Tepidiformaceae bacterium
GTCAACACCTGTCCAACCGACGGCAAGAAGACATTTCATTCAATCAGTGGCGAACCTGTTTTAGAAGGTAAATATCATCTCGAATGCCGCATCGGGCAAGGCGGGATGGGCGTTGTTTTCAAAGCGCGGCACGCTTATTTGAAAACGTCGCACGCCGTCAAAATCATTTTGCCTGATTTGGTCGGCAACGACCCGCAACTCGTTACGCGGTTTCGTCAAGAAGCTCTCGCGGCGGCGGCGATTCGTCATCAAAATGTCGTCGGCGTTTCCGATTACGGCGTGGCGCAAGGCACGATGCCCTATATCGTGATGGAATATGTTGACGGCGAATCTCTGCACGACCTTTTGACTCGTGAAAAACGACTGTCCAACGAAAAGGCTTTTGAATTGATGTCGGCGATTTGCGCCGGAGTCGGCGCGGCACATCATCAGGGAATCGTTCATCGTGATTTGAAACCTTTGAATGTGATGATTCTCAAAGGCAAACCGAATTTATACGATGCCGTCAAAATTCTCGATTTCGGTTTGGCAAAGATAAAATCGGGCGAACTGCTCGGCTCTTTTATTCAGGCGCAAACTACCGGATTGATGGGTTCGCCCTATTATATGTCGCCCGAACAATGGGCTGACGAAGAACCCGATGCACGGAGCGATGTTTATAGTTTGGGTGTGATGTTTTATCAAATGGTGGCGGGGGATGTGCCGTTCAAAGGCTCTTCGATTCCGGCGATTATGAAAAAACATCTGAACGATTTACCGCCGTCCTTCAGCAGTTTTAATCTGCAAACTTCACCTCAGGTTGAAATGGCGGTGCGGCATACATTAGTCAAAGACCCGAACAAACGGACGGCGACGGTGGAAATGTTTGTTGAAGAATTAAGAAACGCGCTCGGCATAACTTCACAAAACACCGGCGCGTTAGGGGCGATTACGAGTTCTTCTTTGCTGCCGGTTTCAAAGGTCAGCATTTTAACCAATCCGCCGCAATCGGATATTTTTGTGGACGAGGTGAGCGTCGGACGCAGTCGGGCAGATGGTTGGCTGTTGTTGGATGGTTTGCGAAGCGGAAATCATCATATTCGCATCAGTCACGATGGTTTTCAGAATTGGGAAGACGAATTCGAGTGCGACGGAGAATCGAAACAAGTCGTCGCCGAACTTAAAGCGAAAGAAGACACCAACGCAATACCGAAACCGCAGCAAACGATTCCGGCAATCAGCCAAGCCGGTTATCAAAGCCAATCGCCTATTTCCGCTTCGCAACTTTCGAGTCAGCAAATTTCTCAGCAAAATTGGCAAGCCTCGCAACAGGTCGATTTGTCGCAATCAAACATTCAACCAAAGAAAACGTGGTTACCTTCACCATTACTTTTGGCAATTATTGGAACTTCAGGTTTATTGTTACTTGCTATTATTGGAGTCGGCGGCGCGTATATGGTTGGTTTGATTGGACGCACCGGCGGTAACACAAATGCAAATGTCAATAATTCGCAAAAAAACGCCAACGCCAATATCCAAACGCCGCCGATTGAAATAGCCAAGAATGAAATGGTCAAGATAACGGGCGGCAAGTTTATGATGGGACGCGGCGACGGTCTTGACCCGGAAAAGCCGGTTCACGAAGTTGAAGTCAAAGATTTTTGGATGGACAAAACGGAAATAACCGCCGAAGAGTATTACGAATTTGTCAAAGCAAACGATTACAAACCGACACCTTCGTATTGGGAAGAGGGCAAACCACTTGCCGCCGAAGGAAAATTGCCCGTTCGGTTTGTCAATATGAACGATGTCAAAGCGTTTGCCGAATGGCGTTCCAAACGCGACGGCGTGATTTATCGTCTGCCGACTGAAAACGAGTGGGAATACGCGGCTCGAAATGGCGCGGCAAACAATCTTTATCCGTGGGGCGATGAATTTAAAAACGGCTGCGCGATAATCAATCAGCCGGATCCGAAACCCGAAGCCGTCGGTTCAAAGGCTTGCGGCGCGAACAAATGGGAAGTGCAGGATTTGATTGGCAACGTCTATGAATGGACAAGCTCGGAAACGAATGTTTATCCGGGCAATCCGGGCAAAATTGACGACAGATTCAAAAACACTTTTGTCATTCGCGGTGGTTCGGCTTTTGATAAATCCACGGGCAAAGACGCGATAACCTCGACGTTTCGCGGTTTTGTCGAACCAAGTAAAAGAGATTCGCGGCTCGGCTTTCGCCTAGTTCGCTCCGACCAATAGAGATTTTTATGATTAAAGATTTGAAATTTTACCGATATGGATTTTTGTTGATTTGTTTTATATGCGCTTCGAGCATTGCTTTCGGACAAGATTTGGGAAGCAGCAGCGGACTTTTCAATTCACCGAGTCCGAAAAGTTCTAAAACAACGAAAAAAAAAACGATACCGAAAAAAAGCTCACCGGCAGTAACCAAAAAAACCGTTTCCAAACCTCGCCCGACCACCGCCCGCACGACAACCAAGAAAACTAAACCGAAAAAGACAGTTGATATAAGCAAGAGCCAACCGTCGCCAACCGTTCCCACGCCAAAACCACAGCCGACGGCACAAAACAGTGTCGTAATAACGGTTGGACAATCGATAACGCAGACGGAAAACTTTGACGACCAGTTTGAGCAAGCGATTGAAGACGGCAACGCGGCGCGTGATGAGCGCGAATATGCCAAAGCCGAAGTCGCCTATCTTCGCGCTCAAAGTTTGAAAATCAAAGATTCCCGCGCTATCTACGGGCTGGGAAATCTGTTTAGCGACCAACAGCGTTGGGAGGAAGCCGAACATGCTTATCGAACGGCGAGTCAGATTGAGCCGAATTCTCCCGAAGCCTACATCGCTTTGAGTTTTGTGTTGACGCAACCAATATCGAGCATAAATTTGGGCGAAAGATATGCCGAAGCCGAAAAGTTAGCGCGGCAGACGATAAAACTCGATGCGAAAAACGCGGTGGCTTTTGACCAACTCGGCGTGGCACTCGAACTTCAGGGCAAAATCGGCGATGAAACGAGCAATGCTTACAAAAAAGCGATTGACCTCGATTCGACATTCGCGCTTGCCTACGCGCATCTCGGCAGACTTTTGCGGCGCAAAGGTTTAGTTGATGAATCGTCCGTCGCCTATCGCACGGCGATTCAACTCTCAACCGATGTGCCGACGATGATTCTCGTCGCCGACGTGATGCAGTCGCAACAACGCTATGTCGAATCGGAACAGCTTCTGCGCCGCGCTCTTCGACAGGACGCGAAAAATCCGACTGCACTCTACTTGCTCGGACGCGCTTTGACGATTGGCGGCAATTACGACGAAGCCGAAAAAGTTTTGAAAAAGAGTGCCGAAGTTAGCCCGAACAGTTTTGTTTCCTACGCGCTGTTAGGTTCGCTCTTTGTGCGGCGCGAAAAATTTGACGACGCGGAAAAATATCTGATGAAGGCTCTAAGCGTCGTTTCGCTGAACGAGAAAAAACGTCTCGCCCAAGATTTTGAAACCGTCGGCGACGGCTATTTGCGCTTCGGCAAACGCAAAGATGCCGAGCGCGTCTATCGCCAAGCCGTTGCGCTTGATAAAGACAAAGCGGCGTTGGCTGATAAATTAGCCAAAACACAGAAAGATTGATAAAAAGAGCGATTATTGAATTTCAAATTGCCTAAACGAAGTTTCAAATCGCCAATATTGAACTTCAAATTGGCAATTTGAAGTTTCAAAAAGGCAAAACTAAATTCATTTTTCGCTATTTTAAATTCATTTTTATTTGATATTTATTGAAAACCGCGTTGAATTGAGCGTATTTCTTGAAAAGCGTATTTTTTCCGCGACGCTTAATTTTATAAAAACGAGGTTTTCAGCCGAATGTCTGTTTTAGCAGTAAAAGAAGAGATGCTTTATTGTCCGAAATGTCAGCAAACTTACCAAAACGGAACGCAGAGATTTTGCACCAACGAAGGCAACCGCTTGTTGCCCGCGCCGTCCTCGGGCAAATCATCCAACCAAACAGGCGGTGTTTTTTCAAGTCTTTTAGGCAGAATTGCGCCAACCGATGAGATTGATAAAAAACTTTCTCCCACACCAAGATTTGCTAAAATCGAATCCGTGCAATCTGATTTTATTCCGCCGACCAAGCCGCGAGTTTTCAAAACCGAAGAAGAAGTAAAAGCCGAAATGCAGCCGCAGCCGCAAAAACCTCTGCCGCGCATTATTAAACCGAGCGAGATTCCGACGAGTCAGGCAAAACTCGGCAACCGTCAAACAAATCCGACGGGCAGACCTGCTTTGACTTGGGCAAATCCGAATGGGCTGCTTGGGCAAACCGTCAAAGGGCGTTATTTTGTCGTCGAAAAACTCGGCGAAGACGAATCGAGCATCGCCTATCTCGCCAGCGATAAACTCGCCGCTGAAAAAAAAGTCGTTGTCAGAGTTTTGATGGACGAAGACGCGGACGACACTTTTACCAACCAGATTGTCGCCGAAGAAAGAGTTTCGCTCTCGCTCATCAATCACCCGAACATTGCCAGAATTTTAGATTCGGGCGAACTTTTGGAAGGCAAACCGTTCATCATTTCCGAATATGTCGAAGGCAAATCGGTCAAAGAAATGCTCAAACAAACCGGGCAATTCAACAGTTTGCGAGCCGCCCGCATTATTCGTCAAGTCGCTTACGCCTTGAGCGAAGTTCATCAAAAC
>JBPCLM010000002.1:0-3264 GCA_051003295.1 Tepidiformaceae bacterium
CAACAACGATTTCGTAGAACATGCGCGTTTCGCCGTCGTTCGGGTTGCGAAACTCGCGCAGCTCGCGCGCGAGCGGCTCATCGACGGTGCGGTTGAAGGCGACGATGCCGCCGAACGCGCTGGTGGCGTCGGCCCGCACGGCGAGGTGGTAGGCCTCCTGCAGGTCGTCACGGGTGGCGGCGCCGCAGGGGTTGGTGTGCTTGACGATGACGCAACTCGGGCCCGGAAAATCGTTGACCGCGTTCCAGGCGGCGTCTGCATCCAGGTAGTTGTTGTAGGACATTTCTTTGCCGTGGTGCTGGGTAGCGCTGGCGATGCCACCGCGGCCGTGTTCGCGCAAGGAGCGATCGAGGTAGAAAGCGGCCTGCTGGTGGGGGTTTTCGCCGTAACGCAGGCTCTGTGCGAGTTCCAGGGGGATCGTGAGCGCGGGGGGGAAACCCTCGCCCGGCCAGAGCCACTCGGCGACGGCGCTGTCGTAGGTAGCCACGTGCTGGAACGCCTTCCACGCAAGCCGCCTGCGCTCGTGCTCATCCACGCCGCGGGCGCGGAGCCGCTCGAGCACGGGAGCGTAGTCCGCGGGGTCGACGAGCACGATCACCTCGCGATGGTTCTTGGCGGCAGCGCGGAGCATCGTAGGCCCACCGATGTCGATGTTCTCGATGCCTTCTTCGAAAGGCACACCGCCGGGGCGCGTTACGGTCTCGCGGAAGGGGTAGAGGTTGCACGCGACCAGGTCGATGGGCGCGATACCGTGCTGTTGCAGCGCCTCGCGGTGGGCGGGCAGGTCGCGGCGGGCGAGGATGCCCGCGTGCACGGCCGGGTGGAGTGTCTTGACGCGGCCGTCGAGCATTTCGGGGAAGCCGGTGAGGGCCTCCACTTTGCCCGCCGCGATGCCGGCCCGCTCGAGGGCGGCGAAGGTGCCGCCGGTGGAAGAGAGTTGCCAGCCGAGCTCACTCAGCGCGCGCGCGAAGGATTCGAGACCGGTCTTGTCGTAGACACCGAGCAGGGCGAGCATGTTGGGCCTCCTTGCCACTTGGGAGCGCCCACGGCTTGCGCCGTGCGCGCTCGTGACTGCGGATTCGCGGCCCAGGCGAGCGACCATTTGTCTCTAACCGGGCTCCCCCGCGGTGCTCCGCGTCTCGCCAGTCGCCCGGTCAGCGCATTCTAGCAGGAAGGGACAGCCTTCTATTCACCTTCTGTTCAGATTGGTGGTGATGGTGGTAGTACCATCGCTCATGCATGGAAGCACGCAGGATCCTGGTGGTCGATGATGAGCCCGTCGTCGTCGAAGTGGTCGAACGCTACCTGCAACGCGAGGGTTACACGGTGGTCACGGCGGCCGATGGCGAAGCCGCGATGAGCGCCTTCGCCGATACGCGCCCCCACCTGATGGTGCTCGACTTGATGCTGCCGAAGATAGGCGGGATGGAGGTGTGCCGGCGCATCCGCGAGTCGTCGAAGATCCCGATCATCATGCTCACGGCGCGGGGCGATGAAATGGACCGCATCGCCGGCTTCGAAACCGGTGCGGATGACTACCTGGCGAAGCCATTTAGCCCGCGCGAACTGGTGGCGCGAGTACGCGCTGTGCTACGGCGGACCTACGACGATGGCCCCTCGCGCCCCGGCGAGCGCGTCGTCAGCGGGGATGTTTGGCTGGACCCGCGTTCGCGAGCGGTCGAGGCGCATGGCAAGGCCGTGGAGCTGACGATGCGCGAATTTGAGCTACTCGCCTTCCTGATGACACACACCGGCGAAGCGTTCACCCGCGAGCAACTCTTGGAACGGGTGTGGAACTATGATTGGTACGGCGACGCCAGTACCGTGACGGTGCACATCCGGCGCCTGCGCACGAAGGTGGAGTTACGGGCGGATGACCCGCGGCACATCAAGACGGTCTGGGGGATTGGATACAGGTGGGAGCCGTAACGGGGACGGGGTTGGACGGATTCCCGGGATTTGCGCGCGCGGGGGCGGCCGTGGTCGCGGCCTCGGTCCTCACACTGTTGATGGCTGGCTGGCTGATGGACGCGCCGCGGGGCGACCTTGCCGTCCTCGGGACGTCGCTGCTGGGTACCGGGCTCGCGGGAGTGGCCGTGGCGGTGGCGGCGCAGCGATGGTCAGGCGGGCTGGCGCTGAGCGCCCAGCTGGCGCTGTTCGCGACCCTGGGGTGTACGCTCCTCGTGGCCAACATCGGCGTGGCGGCGGCGCTGATGTTCCTTTCGACTCACGACCTGAAGCTTCTTTTCATCCTTTCGAGCTACGCGATGCTGGCAACGGTGGGACCAGCATTCCTGATGAGCCGCGGCATCAGTCAGCGCATTGCGGCGGTGCAGGCGGGGGCGGAGCGCATTGCGGCGGGAGAGCTTGGTACGCGCGTGCAACTGCGCGGCGGCGACGAAGTGGCGCACCTCGGGGAGGCGTTCAACCAGATGGCGAACGCCCTGGAGCGGGCGAACCGCGAGCGGGCGGAACTCGAAGAGGCCCGGCGCGACCTTTTCGCGGCAATTTCGCACGACCTGCGCACGCCGCTCGCTTCCATGCGGGCGATGGTCGAGGCGATTGCGGATGGGGTGGTGACCGACGAAGGCACGCGCGGACGATACCTGCAGACGATGTCCGCCGAGATCGCGCGCCTTTCGCTGCTCATCGACGACCTGTTCGAACTAACGACGATCGATAGCGGCGAGTTGCGCCTTCGTCTCGAACTGCTCCGCATCGAGGACGTGGTGGCCGAGGCGGTGGATGCCTTCCGGCCGCAGGTCGAACGTGCCGGGATCCGGCTGGCGTTCGAGCCCGCCGCGCAGACGCCGCCCGTACGCGCCGATGCCCAGCGGATGAGCCGCGTCCTGTACAACCTCTTGCAGAACGCGCTGCGGCATACGCCCGGTGAAGGCCGCATCGTCCTTCACACGGCCGCTACAACGGGCATGGTGCGGGTGGCGATATCGGATAGCGGCGAAGGCATCTCTGCCGTCGATGCCCCCCACGTCTTCGACCGATTTTACCGGGGGGAAAAGTCGCGTTCGCGCGAACACGGCGGGAGCGGGCTGGGGCTGAGCATCGCGCGGGGGATAGTGGAGGCGCACGGCGGGCGGATCTGGGTTGAAAGCCAGAGCGAGCTGGGCCGCGGCGCCACCGTCGCGTTCACGCTTCCCTGCGTGAACTGAAGGCCGCCCGGACTATTCGGCGGGGGCGGCGGTTGGAACGAGCCGCGGCCGGGAACGCCCGCCGGGGCCGCGCGAACGCGGCACGCGGCGGATC
>JBPCLM010000003.1:0-35568 GCA_051003295.1 Tepidiformaceae bacterium
GGGGCCAATCGCCGGCAGCCACGGCCGCTTCGGCCTCATCGAGCAGGCGATCGAGCTGGCGCTGCAGGCGCTCGGAGGGCATGCGACCGATTCTAACGCGCGATGGCGGCGGGCGCCGGGTTAGCGCCGGCGGAAGCGCATGCGCAGGAGCCCTTTGATGTCCTCGACGGCCGTCTTCGCGATGTTCACCTTCGTGTCCGGGTCCTCGACCCAGCGCACGGGCAGTTCGCAAATGCGCAGGCCGCGCTTGTGCGCGAGAATGAGCAGTTCGGTATCGAAGAACCACATGCGGTTTTCGATGGAGGGCACCACTTCATCGACGGCGCGGCGGTTGAGGGCCTTGAAGCCGCACTGGGCGTCGGTGAGGCGCAACCGCGGGAACGTGGCGCGGATGAGCCAGACGTAGCCCCGTGAGGTAACTTCGCGCTTGAGCGAGCGCTTCGTTTTCGACCCGCGCGCGAGGCGCGTGCCGATGGCCACATCGCAACCCTCCTCCACGACCATCGCGATGAGGCGGGGGAGGTGCTCGATATCGGTGCTGAGATCGACATCCATGTAGGAGACGACGGCAGCGTCGCTGGTGGTCCAGGCTTCTTTGAGCGCGAGGCCGCGGCCCTTGATGGTAAGGAGGAGGGCACGCACGCGCGGGAACTCGGCCTCGAGCTGCCGGGCGAGCTCGCCGGTGCCGTCGTTGGAGCCGTTGTCGGCGATGACGAGGCGCCAGTCGTACTGGGGGTGGCGTTCGAACAGCGCGACGGTGGTCTCGACGCTGGCGCGCAGCACGGAGACTTCGTTGTAACAGGGGATGACGACGTCAACGCGAGGTAGCGCGGCATCGGGGTTCGGCACAGCGTGCATTGTAGGGGGCGGGCCGCTAGCGGCCACGGCGGCCCGCATGACGTGGGGCCGGGGCCGCTACGACTCGGCGATGGTGACGCTCGTCATGCTGACGGGCTCGGCGGGGCGGTCCTGGGCGCCCGTGCGGGCGGTGGCGATCGTGTCGAGCACGTCTTCGCCGGATGTGAGCTTGCCGAAGATGGTGTAGTTCGGGGGCAGGGCATAGTCGGCGTGCATGATGAAGAACTGGCTGCCGTTGGTGTTCGGGCCGGAATTGGCCATGGCGAGGGTGCCGCGCAGGTACTTGCGCTTCACGGGTTCATCTTTGAACTGGTAGCCCGGGCCGCCGGTGCCCTGCCCGCGCGGGTCTCCACCCTGGATCATGAAGCCTTTGATAACGCGGTGGAAGATGACGCCGTCGTAGAAGCCATCGCGCGCGAGGAAGACGAAGTTGTTGACGGTGGCGGGCGCATCGCCCGGGAAGAGCTCGGCGGTGATGGTGCCGGCGGCGGTTTCGATCGTGGCCGTGTAGGACTTCTTGGGGTCGATGGTGAGGTCAGGGGCTTTCTGATACTGCTTCATGCACCCAGCGTAGCGCAGCGGGATGGCTCATACCCGCTGGTCGCGCACCCCCTGCGGGACGCTCGAGTCGTTGACGCTGGCGAGCCATTCGCTGATCGAGGGCTCCTGGCGGCGGCCCGGGAGCGCCCCCAGGATATCGCGCGTGTGCGTGGGGTCGTGGATGGCGATGGCCCAGAGGAGGCCGCCGAAGCGCACGGGCGTGGGCGCGAGCCCCAGCGACTTGCGGTCGCCGCCGTAAGGGATCATGCGGTCGAGGTCGGCATCGGTCATGCGAGCGATGGCGGCGGCCATGGCGGCGCGATGCTCCGCTGCTTCTTCGAGCAGGGCAGGCACCGGTACGCCCGCGCGGGCACGGACGGCGGCTTCGTTCCACTCATCGATATCGAAGGGCGCCGGCCGGGGAATGTCGGATTCCGGTGCGCTGAGGCCGACCATCGGCGAGAAACTGGCGGCGATAAGGCCGTCGATGGTGCAGAGGTGGGCGATGTAATCACGGACGGTCCAGTGCGAGCCGGGGATGTTAGCGGCGATCTCTTCGGGCGCGAGCGAGGTGGAGAGGTGCTCGAACTGGGCGCGGTGGCGGGCGAGCTCATCGATGATGAGGCGGGCACGGGGATTCACGGGCGGTACCTCCGGCAGCGTCGCCGTCAGTGTACGGCCCTGGCGGCGGTTGCCGCCGGGCGGGGATGACGGCGACAATGAACCGCTGTGAGCAGAGGAAGTTGCCGAGCCCCACGTGCCCGCTGAAGCGCCGCCACTGCTCCTGAAGGGCGGGGCCGTCTTCGATAGTGAGACGCGAAGTTTCCGGGCGGGAGTGGATGTACTCTGCCGAGAAGGGCGGTTGGCGCTTGGGCGCAGCGAATCTGGGCTGGCGGGCGTCGAAGAGATCGATTGTGAGGGGCTCTTCATCCTGCCGGGCCTCATCGATTGCCACGTGCACATCACGAGCGCGGGCGACCCCAACGAACTGAACGATGCCCGCAAGCAGCCGGCGCCGATGCGCGCGTGGAAGGCAGCCGGCTTCGCGCGCCGCACGCTGCGGGCGGGCATCACCACGGTGCGCGACCTCGGGGCGATCGAGCAGCTAAACGTGCATATGGCGAAGGCAGTCGATGCGGGGCTGATCGAAGGGCCACAAATCATCGCGGCAGGGCTGGGCGTGACAATGACAGGGGGGCACGGCCACGGCTTCATCGCGCGGGAGGCAGACGGCCCGGACGACGTGCGCCGCGCAGTGCGTGAACAACTCCGTGCGGGCGCGAAGGCAGTGAAGCTGTTCGCCAGCGGCGGCGTCATGACGCCGGGGGTGGACCCGAAATCGCCTTCGTTTACGGAGGAAGAGCTGCGGGCGGGAGTGGAGGAGGCGCACAAGGCGTTTCGCGTGGTGGCTGCCCACGCTCAGGCCAACGAAGGCATCAAGAATGCGGTGCGCGCGGGAGTGGACTCCATTGAGCACGGGGTGTGGCTGGATGACGAGGCGATCCAGCTCATGGCGGACCGTGGTACCTACCTGGTGCCGACGCTCACCGCGCCCCACCTGATAGCCGGTGGGGGGCTTGAAGCGGGGATCCCCGCATTCATGGTGGAGAAGGCGCACCAGGTAATGGAGGACCACATCGCGAGCTACCGCGCCGCGCTGGCCGCCGGGGTGCGCGTGGCGATGGGGACGGACCAGGGGACGCCGCTGAGCCGCCCGGGGGAGAACGCCCAGGAGGTGCTGCGCATGGCGGAGCACGGCCTATCGCCGGGCGCAGCGATCATGGCGGCGACGGGCTGGGCGGCCGACCTCCTGGGAATCGCGGGGGAATGCGGGCGCGCGTGCGACGGGCTCGCGGCCGACTTGCTCGTGCTGCGCGAGGACCCGCTGGCCAGCCTGGAGGCGCTCAGACGTGAAGAGAGCATCCAATTCGTCATCAAGGGAGGCCGCATCGTGCGCGGGCGGCGGCAGGGAGAGGAAGAATGAGTCAGCTGCATAAAGCCATTGGGCGGACACAGCGCCGGGAGGGACCGCGCCTCGGGTTCGGGCCCACGAGCCGCGAGCAGCCGCGGGCGATGCTCGCCATCGTGATGGCGGGGAACGCGAAGGACGCTTCGGCGGCCTTCGAGGCTGGCGCCGATGCGGTGATCCTTGGCGGAAGCGCGGCGGCCGTGGCCACGGCCGTCAAGTCAGTCGCGCCCAAAGGCGCCTGCGTCGGTGCGCTCGTGCCATCGCTGGATGTGGCGGGCGCAGAGGCGCTGCACAAGGCCGGCTGCGACTTCGCGGTGAGCACCCTGGACGGCACGGCCGCAGCGGCGCTCGATACGGAGCAGATGGGCCACGTCCTCAGCATCGAAGGCACCATCGAGGACAACGTCCTGCGCGCGCTGGGACCGCTCGGGCTGGACGCGCTGTACGTGGCCGGCAGCGCGCCGTCGATGACCGTCGCCGGGCAGGTTGAGCTGGTGCGGCTGGCTTCGTTTTCGGGCACGCCGTTGCTCGTCGGCGTGGAGCCGGGGATAGGCGCATCGGACTTGCGCGTGCTTCGCGATTCGGGTGCGGTGGGCGCGATCGCGCCGCAGGGCACGACGGCGGGGCAGGTGAAGGCGCTCGTGGAGGCACTGAAGGCGGTGCCACCGCCGAAACGGAGCCGCCGCGAGGGCAGCGACATCGCGCTTGTGCCCGCCGTGGGCAGGCCGGCCGAAGAGGAAGACCACGAACACGAGGATGACGACTAGCGCAACCAGCCATCACCCGGCTCGCGGGGACGCCGCGTTAATTCGGGGCGCTTTGAACCGGTGGTATCGACATCACGGGCGCCACGCGCTTCCGTGGCGGCACACTCGCGACCCGTACGCGGTGCTGGTTTCCGAAGTGATGCTCCAGCAGACCCAGGTGGAACGCGTCCTGCCCTACTACGAACGCTGGCTCGCCCGCTGGCCGGGCATTGAGGAGCTTGCCGCGGCCTCCCCCGCCGACGCGATCCGCCAATGGGCGGGGCTTGGCTACAACCGCCGGGCGCTGAGCCTGCACCGCGTAGCGCGGACGGCCCTCGCCGAGGGCGGCCTACCTCGCACCGCGGACGGCCTGGGCACGCTACCTGGCGTCGGGCGGTATACGGCGTCCGCGGTGGCCGCCTTCGCGTTCGACGCCCGCCTGGCACTGGTTGAGACAAACATCGCGCGCGTCATCGCACGCCTGGTGCTTGGGATGGCAGTTGCTGATGCGGCGCCGCCCGGCGCCGTCCGCCGCGCGGCGAATGCCCTGCTACCTGCTCGCAACGCGCGCGCTCACAACCTGGCGCTCATGGACCTCGGAGCGCTCATCTGCCGGCCACGGGCGCCACTGTGCGATGCGTGCCCGGTGCGGGCCTGCTGTCGCTGGCGGGCGGCCAGCTACCCGGCGAGCGAACGGCGCATGCCAGCGAAACCCCCGTTCGAGGACACGTCGCGGTTTGCACGCGGGCGCATCGTGGCGGCGCTGCTGGCCGGGCCGGCGGAGCTCGAGGAACTCGCGGCGGGACTGGCGTCGTTGCACAGGCCGAAGCTGGCGGGTTACCTTGCGGCGCTCGAGGGTGAGGGGCTCATCGAGCGAGCAGAAGGCGCCTGGCGCCTTCCCACGGGGCCTCAGGGCAGCACAAGCATCGCATCGCCGAAACTGTAGAACCGGTAGCCCTCGGCGACGGCCTGGCGGTAGGCCTCGAGCACGAAGTCCGTACCGGCAAAGGCGCAGACGAGCATGAGCAGCGTGGAACGGGGCAGGTGGAAGTTCGTGACGAGCACATCGACCACGGCGAACCTGTCGCCGGGGAGGATTTTGAGGGCGGTCCAGCCTTCGTACGCCTTGATATGGCCGTGTTCGCGGGCGACGTGCTCCAACGAACGAACGACCGTGGTGCCAATAGCGACGACGCGGCGTCCTTCGGCCCGGGCGGCCCGGATGGCAAGGGCGCTGGCGCCGGGGATGGTGACGTGTTCGGCATGGAGTTCGTGTTCCGCCGGGTCATCGACGGTGACGGGCTTGAAGGTGCCGGGGCCTACTTCCAGAGTGACCGGCACGCGGTCTATCCCCGCCGCCTGCAGGGCGGCCAGCGTGCCTTCGGTGAAGTGCAGACCGGCGGTGGGCGCCGCCGCGCTGCGCGGCTCGCGGTTGTAGACCGTCTGGTAACGCTCGGGGTCGCCCTGATAGTCACGGATATATGGCGGAAGGGGCAGGGAGCCGACGGTGCGCGGGTCGAAGACGGGATCGAAGTCCAGTTCGACAACGCCCTGGGCACGGCCGGCAACCGTAGCGGAGAGTGGGCCCGAGGAGCCTTCAAACAGGAAGGTGCGGCCTGGCACGGCCTGTCGCGCCGGCCTGAACAGCACCTGCCAACGCGTGGCGGTGAGTGGGCGCACGAGCAATGCTTCGACCGCGCCGCCAGTATCGATTCGGCGGCCGAAGAGACGCGCAGCCATGACGCGCGTGTCGTTCACGACGACGAGGTCGCCGCGCTGGAGCAGGCGGGGGAGTTCGAAGAAGTGGCGGTGTTCGATCGTGCGGGCGGCGCAGCGCAGCACCATCAATCGCGCGGCGTCACGCGGGTCAGCGGGCGCCTGGGCGATGAGCGCGGTCGGCAGGGCGAAGTCGAAATCGGCGGTGCGCATCGCGCTGTCAGCATTGCGTCTTCACGGGGCCGGGTCTACGGTGAATCTTCGGAGGCGGGTGATGGCAGAAGGCAACGGCGCATCCACATCGTGGGTTTCTGGGGGGCGGCTCGATGACCTGACGGCGGAGCACGTGACCGTGGACAGGAGCGCCGTGCGGTCGCTGACCGCCGACCAGGCGCGGCTCGAACGCGCAGCCGTGCAGCGCCTGCACGCCACGCAGGCGACCTTCGACCGATCGTTCGTGGGCATCGCGCAGTTCGACCAGGGCACGGTCCGCCAGTCATCGGCGGGGGTAGTGGTGGCGCGTTCGGTGGCCTGCGATCAGGTGCGCACGCTCGTCCTGGCGGCACCGGTGGTGCGCGGCGAAGTGCACACGTGGCTGGATGTGCGTTCGGCGCTAGCTATTGGGGTCGGGATGGTGCTTGGGAAGGCGCTTCTTGGCGGGGGCCGGGCTTTGGCCCGCCGGGTGACACGGTAGGGAGAACGTCTTCGCCGGCGGGCGCAGCGTCGGTGCGCAGTTGTCCGCAGGCAGCGGAGATTTCGGAACCCTTTTCCACGCGGACCGTGCAATTCACCCCAGCGGCGCGCAGGATGCGTTCGAACGCGAGCGTGCGCGCACGTTCGGGGCGCCCGAAGCCGCCGGCCGTGGGGTTCACGGGGATGAGGTTGACGTGCGTGCCCGTGCCCGACAGCAGCGCTGCCAGCTCGGCAGCGAGGGCGGGGGAGTCGTTGACCCCATCGATGAGGGCGTATTCGAAGGTGACGCGGCGGCCGCTGGCGCGGAAGTAGTCTTCGGCCGCGCGCATAAGGGCCTCGACGGAATGTGGGCCGGCGGTGGGCACGAGCCGCTGCCGCAGTTCCTCGTTTGGGGCGTGCAGAGAAATGGCGAGCCCGACCTGGAGGCCCTCGCGCGCGAGGCGCTCGATGCCGTGGATCACGCCCACTGTGGAGATGGTGATGTTGCGCTGCCCCCGGCCGAAGGCGCGAGGATCCGTGAGCAGCCGCACGGCACGGATGGTCTCAGCGTAGTTCGCGAGGGGCTCGCCCATGCCCATGAAAATTACGTTCGTGACGTGCTGCCCACGTTCTCGCAACAAGCGCGCGAAGTGCATGACCTGGGCGACGACCTCTTCGGCACGCAGGTTCCGTTGGAAGCCCATCTGGCCCGTGGCACAGAAAACGCAGCCCATGGCGCAGCCGGCCTGGGTGGAGACGCAGACGGTGGAACGGGGGTGTCGCCCGCGCTGGGGGTACTGCATGAGGACAGTTTCGATGAGCGTCCCCTCGTCCAGGCGAAGGAGCAGCTTGGTGGTGTCGCCGCCGGCGCTGACGACGCGGCGCATTTCGATGGCGGCGCCCACGGTGTAGCCTCCGGCGCCGAGGCGCACGCGGAATGCGCCGGGGAGCACGGTCATGCCGCTGATGGAGGCCGTACCTTCGCGATAGAGCGCGCGCAGGAGCTGACTGGCGCGGTAGGGGGGCTCGCCGCAGGCCGCCACCAGTTCGTCCATTTCGGGGGGCAGCAGGCGAAAAAGGTCCGTCATGCGAGGCCAACCGAGGGGGCGAGGCGCCCGCGCTCACCGTTGGCGAAGTCGCGGCCAGCGATGCTGCGGGCGCCGGGGCGCTGCACCGTTTCGAGCGCAAGCAGGCCATCGGCGAAGGCGATCGCGGGCAAGCCGCCGCTGAGTACGAGCGCGCCGGGGGCGCCCTCAGCCCCTGCCGGGCCGCTTTCGGTGCGCGCCGCCCAGATAGCGAGCCGCTCGCCGCGATATTCGACGAACGCGCCCGGCCAAGGGTTGTAGGCGCGGACGGCGCGCTCCGCTTCGGCCACGGTCATCGTGGCACGCAGGTGGCCGTCCTCCTTGCGCAAGAACGGGCAGTACGTGACGAGGGACTCATCCTGGGGGGAGGCCGCGAGTTGCCCATCGAACCAGGGCGGCAGGGCTTCCAGCAGCGTGCGCGCGCCGAGCGCGGCGAGCAACGGCTCAACCTGTCCCGCCGTAGCGCTCGGGTCGAGGGCCCAGGCGGCCTGGGCGATGGCGGGCCCAGCGTCCATCTTCGCGCTCATTTCCATGATTGTGACACCGGTGCTGGCGTCCCCGGCGAGGATGGCGGCGGTGATGGGAGAGGGACCGCGCCAGCGCGGCAGCAGCGAAGCGTGGACGTTGAGGGCGCCGCGCGATGGCATCGCTAGCAGGGCCCCGGGCAGTATCTTGCCGTAGGCCGCGACCACGAACAGGTGGGGCCTTAGCGCGGAGAGAACAGAGCGGGTGGCGTCGTCTTTCAGGGTGAGAGGCTGGAGTATCTGGATGCCGAGGAGCGCCGCAGCTGCCTTCACCGGAGATGGCTTGATCGCGCCCCCGCGTCCGGCCGGCCGGTCTGGTTGGGTAACGACTGCGACCAGTTCGTGGCCGGCATCGGCGAGCGCCTGGAGAGAGGGCACGGCGAAGGGGGGCGAACCCATGAACACGACACGCGTGCTGGCGGGGTTCATGCGCGCTCCGCCGTCACAGCCCCGCCCCGCGTGGCGGGACCGCCGGGTGGCCGGAGACTGCGTCCTCGCAACCACCGGGTAGGGGTCAGAGCTTCCAATTGAGGATATCCGCGAAGCGGAGCGAGGGGGAGAAAAGGACGCTCGTAGAGCGTCCTTTCAGGTCGTCGGTGTGGGCGTAGGTGTAGCGGGGGTAGGCGATCACTACGCTTGGCCCGAGTTCCTGCCAGACCTCCTGGAGCTGGCGGTACTGGTCTTTGCGTACTTCGGTGTCGGTGCTGGTGCGGGCTTTTTCGATGAGGCGGTCGGCCACCTGGTCTGCGAAGTTGGCGATGTTTCGACCGGCTACGCCCAGCTGCGAGCTATGCCAGCCGGAGTACAGGTCGGGGTCGGCGCCCTGGTCCCAGCCGGCGATGGCGGCTTCGTATTTGCGTTCCTGGAGGAAATCGCGCAGGAGGACGGCGAAGGTGGTGCTGGCGACGGTGGCGCGGATGCCGAGCGGTTCGAGCTGCGCGGCAACTTCCTTGGCCACGGCGAGACGGATGGGGTCATTGTCCGTGCGGATGGTGAAGCGGAACTCTTCTCCTCTCGCTTTGTTGATGAGGATGCCGGTGGTGGGGTGCGGCTTCCAGCCGGCCTCCTCGAGCAGGCTCCTGGCCTCCGCCTGGGCGGGCGTGATGACGTCATACTGCCTGGCGTACGCCCAGGTGCCGGGCGCTACGGGCGAACTGGAAGGCGAGGCGAGGCCGTGATAGACCCTGTCCACGATAGCCTGCCGATCGAGGGCGATGGAGATGGCGCGGCGCACGCGTTCATCGGCGAAGGTATCGGCGAGGTCGTTGTTGAGGTAGAGGAGCATCATGGCGGCGCGTTGCGGCTGCTCGATGCGGACGCCCTTGACCTTCTGGAGGCCGGTGAGCTGTGCCTCGCTGATCGTATCGCGGACGAGGAGGCCATCGAGTTCGCGTTCCTGGAAAGCGCGCAGAGCGGTCGGGTAATCGGTGAAAAAGCGCAGCCTGAGGGAGGAGATGCCGGGCTGGCCGAGGTGATAGTCCCGATCGGCGGTAAGCACGGCCTCGCGGGCGTTGAGCGAATCGAGCCGGTAGGGGCCGGCGCCGACGGGAGCGGTATTGAAGGGAGCATCGTAGAGGGCCGTCGCCGCGACGTTGGCGAGCAGATGCTCGGGCAAAATGCCCACGGTGGTGTTGCGCGCGAGGAAGGGCGCGGAAGGCTGCTTCAGGCGGAAGACGACGGTCGCGGGGTCGGGTGTTTCCAGTTCCACCCCGAGCCAGCCTTCGGCGAGGCCCGCATCCGCGCGGGAATCGGGATTCGTGAGGGTGGCGATGGTGAACGCGACATCGCGCGATGTCAGCGGCGCCCCGTCGTGCCATTCGAGGCCGTTGCGCAGGCGGAACGTGTAACTACGGCCATCGGCGGAGATTTCAGGCAGCTCAGCGAGGCCGGGGAGGACGGTACCGTCAGGGGCGAGGCGCGTGAGGCCCGCGAAGACGAGTTGCGCCAGGTCCGCATCGACTTCGTTCATGGGGGCGTAGAGCGGATTGATGCGCTGCCAGGTGCCGGCGACGCCTTCGGTGTACGTGCGGTCCTGGGGAAGACTGACGCCTTCACCGCCGCCGGCGCGCAGCACGAGCACGAGGATGCCTGCGAGCGCAAGCACGGCAAGCATGCCGCCGAGCAGCAAGGGGAGGCGCGACGGCGATGAATCGCGTGCCATGAGAAGGGCTACTGTGACTGGACGCTCAGGAAGGAAACGAAGATGAAGACGATGACAAGCAGGATGGTGGCCTGGAAGAGCGTACGTTCGAGGCCACGCTTGGTGCGGTAGACGGAGCCTCCCGACATGCCGCCGAGGGCAGCGCCGAAGCCGGAACCCTTCACCTGGAGGAGGACGACGACGATGAGGATGACAGAAATGACGATCTGCAGGAGGTTGAGCATGACTTACCGCGAGAGCAGGAGTACCTCCCCGGGCTGGTGTTCGGCCGGGAGGTTGGGGAGCGAATCCCTGCCATCGTACAGGCGCATGACGGTAGCGGCGAGCTTCACGGCATCGTGGCGGTAGCGGTTACTGGCGGAAACAACGTCCGCTTCGATGAGGCGCACCTTCGTGAAGGCGCTCGCCCGGTCGCCGTTCACGGCGACGGGATCAGAGTGCCACGATTCGGGCAGCGGGGAAGCGGGCATGTTGTTGTTGGCGATGAGCGCCTGGACGAGGCCCGTGTAGGTGTGCTTCTCCACCACTTCGAGGTGGTCGGAGACGGTGAAGCCGTCGGTTTCGCCGTGCTGGGTGGCGACGTTGCAGACGAAGACGCGGCAGGCGGTAGTGGCGGCGAGCGCCTTCTGGATACCGGGCACGAGCAGGTTCGGCAGCACGCTCGTGTAGATGCTGCCGGGGCCGATGACCACCAGGTCGGCATCGAGGATGGCGCGCACGGCATCGGGGTGGGCGTCGGCATCGGGCGGGTTGAGGAAGAGTTCGCGAATGGCGGTACCGCGCTCGGTGATGTTGTGTTCGCCGTGAACCATTTCATTTTCGTGGGTGCGCGCGCTGAGGGTTACGTCTTCGAGCGTCGAAGGGAGGATGCTGCCGCGCACGTTGAGGATCTGGCTGGTTTCATAGATAGCGGTTTCGAAGTTCCCGGTGACTTCGGCCATGGCCACGATGAAGAGGTTGCCGAAGGAGTGGCCCTCGAGCCCGGTGCCTTCGGTGAAGCGGTACTGGAAGAGGCGGGACATGAGCGGTTCGGCTTCGGCGAGGGCGGCGATGCACTGGCGGATATCGCCCGGTGCGACGACGCCGAACTCCTGGCGCAGGCGGCCCGTGCTGCCGCCGTCATCAGCGACGGTAACGATGGCGGTCAGGTTGCTGCTGTGCGCCTTGAGCCCCCGCAGGAGCATCGAGAGGCCGGTGCCGCCGCCGATGGCGACGATCTTGGGCCCGCGGCTGAGGACGCGCCGGTTGTAGATGGTCTGGGCCATGTTCTGTTCACGGTCGGGACGGATGAAGGCCCAGAGGAGCGATTCGTTGAGCTTCCAGATAGAAAGACCGACGGTGCCGAGCGAAAGGGTGATGAAGAGCAGCCCGCGGCCCCAACGGGGGATGAACTGCAGCGTGAGGTAATAGAAGGTGCCGGGCAGCGTGTAGGTGAGATAGGCTTCGCGCAGGACGTAGGCGATGCCCAGTCCCATAAGGCAGACGCCGAAAAGCAGCAGCACCAGCCAGCGCTTGATGTGCATCCCCGGGTAGAGCCACTTGAGGGCGGTGTGCTCGCGAAGCTGCCGAAGTGTCATCGGCGCTCAGTATACCAGCGGAGGCGCATACCGCTAGGCAATCTCATCATTTGTAATGTCATCCGAGCTCCTCAACGAGCAGTTCGTGCACGGCCTGGGGGTTCGCGCGGCCGCGCGTTTTGCGCATCACCCGGCCGGTCAGGAACTTGACGGCAGCTTCCTTGCCGGCGCGGTAGTCGGCGACCGCACGTTCGTTGGCGGCGATAGCGGCGCGCACGGCTTCCCGCAATTCGTCCGACGCCGAAATCTGGTCGAGGCTGCGTTCAGCCACGATCTCGGCGGCGGGGCGGCCGGTTTCGACCATGCGGTCGAACACCTGCTTGCTCACGGCCGACGTTACGTTGCCGTCCTGGGTCATCCGGATGAGGGCGGCGAGCGCCTGAGGGGTGACAGGAAAGCTGCCGACGTCGCGGCCGGCGGAGTTCGACCAGCGGGCCACTTCGCCGAGAGCCCAGTTGGCTGCCAGCTTGGCGGCGCGCGGTGGCTCCAGCTTGAGGTGGCTCGCGAGGACCTCGAAGTAGTCGGCTCTTTCGCGAGTTTCAGCGAGGCTCTCCGCCTCCTGAGCAGAGAGGCCGAGCGCCCGGAAGCGGCGGCGGCGTTCGGTGGGCAGTTCGGGCAGTTTCGCGCGCAAAGTCTCGATGTACTCCGGGCTCAGCCGCAGCGGCGGGAGGTCGGGTTCGGGAAAGTAGCGGTAGTCGTGCGCGCTTTCCTTGGTGCGTTGGCCAGCGGTCTCGCCGCGCTCATCGACCCAGCCGCGCGTCTCCTGGGCGATGGTGCCGCCGGAATCGAGGATGGCCGCCTGGCGCCCCTGTTCGAAGACGAGCGCATCGTGAACGGCGCGGAAGCTGTTCATGTTCTTGACTTCAACCTTAGCGCCCAACGGGGTAGCGCCGCGCAGCCGGAGGCTGATGTTCGCATCGCAGCGGAAGTTCCCGTCTTCCATGTTGGCTTCGCTGACGCCGATGTAACGCAGGAGCTGGCGCAGGCGGACAAGGTATTCGCGCGCCTGGGCGGGGGTGCGCATATCGGGTTCGCTCACGATTTCCATCAGTGGTGTTCCCGAACGGTTGACGTCGATGAGGCTGTAGCCTTCGCCGCTGGCGGGATCGGTGCGGTGGGCGAGGCGGGCCGTATCTTCCTCCATGTGGACGCGCGTGATGCCTATGCGATGGCTGGAGCCCTCCACCTCGATATCGAGCCAGCCACCGGAACAGATGGGGAGGTCATACTGCGAAACCTGGTAGCCCTTCATGAGGTCCGGATAGGGGTAGTTCTTGCGGTCGAACTTGCTGAAGGGCGCGATCTGGCAACCGAGGGCGAGGCCGGTCAGGACGATGTACTCGATCGCCTTTTCGTTGATGACGGGCAGCACGCCGGGCAGGCCCAGGCACACGGGGCAGACGTGCGTGTTCGGCGCGGCGCCCGAATAGGCGGCGCTGCAACCACAGAACATCTTGCTCTTCGTGACCAACTGGGAATGAACTTCGAGACCGATGACGGTCTCGTAATCGGTGGCGATGGCGGTCAAGGCGAAACCTCCGCCTTTCGGGGGGCACGGCGAGTATAGGCAGCCGCCGACGTGACGAACAATGCGATGACCGCCCCAGATACTAAACGACGGCATTGCGAAGAAAGTTCCGGAAAGTGGCGCGCAAGCGGGCGTAGCACTCTCCCGGGGCGTCCGGGCCTTTCAGCGAACGATGATGTGGGGGGCGCCTTCGCTCACGCGGCCGATGCGCCAGAGGGGCTCGGAGTCGCGGGTGAAGGCCGCCTCCAGAGCTGCTGCGCGGCGGCCTGGGCAAGCGAGGAGCAGCCCGCCGGAGGTCTGCGGATCGTAGAGGAGACTTGTCACGTTGGGATCGACGGCGGGGGCGATGGCGATGTTGGGGCCCGCCCACTCGCGGTTGCGGCCTTCGCCCCCGGTGTGGGCCCCAGACGCGGAACACTCGGGGGCGCCGGGGAGCAACGGCACGGCCGCTGAATCGATTTCCGTCACGACATGCGAACGTTGCGTCATTTCCCAGAGGTGGCCGAGGAGCCCGAAACCGGTGACATCGGTAGCGGCGCGCAGCCTGGCGGCGGTGGCGAGGTGGGCAGCGTGGCGGTTGAGGCGCAACATGGAGGCGGTCGCGGCGGCGGTCCACGCTTCCTTGCCGCCGGACCTGGCGGCCGAGAGGATGACGCCCGTGCCGAGGGGCTTGGTAAGGTAGAGCACGTCGCCCGGGCGCAGGCCGGCCTTGCTCAGGATGCGGCGAGGGTGCACGACGCCGAGGACGCTCAGCCCGAACTTGGGCTCGTCATCCCAGACTGTGTGCCCACCCGCCACCACGCCGCCGGCTTCGGCAACCTTTTCCGCGCCCCCGCGCAGGATGGCGGTCTGGACTTCGGGGGGCAGGTCCTGGGGAAAAGCGGCGATGTTCAGGGCGAAGGCGACCTCGCCGCCCATGGCGTAAACATCCGACATCGCATTGGCAGCGGCGATTGCACCGTAGGTGTAGGGGTCATTCACGACGGGCGCGAAGAAGTCGAGCGTCGCCACCACGGCCGTCGTGGCGTTGATGCGAAAAACGGCGGCGTCATCAGCGACGCCGAGCCCAACCAGGAGGTTAGGCTGGCGAAGCGGGTCGAACAGGCCAGCGAGCGGCGACAGCACCTGCGCCAGGGCCAGGGGCCCCACCTTGGATGCTCAGCCGCCGCAGGTGGTCAGCTCGGTGAGCCGGAAGATCTCCTCGCGGGTCATGTGGGAATCGTAGCATCGGCGGGGATGGCGGGCGTTGGTGGCACCGCGCGGAGAGTTGCTCGGGTACAATCAGGGCGGCGTTGTGATGAGCGGTGATGGGGTTGGTGCTGACGGACTGATGGGGTTGCACCCGCGCGAGATCATGAAGCCCCTGGCGCGGCTGTACGGGTCGCCAGAGCACATCCCGCACGGCGATCCCGTGGCCGAGCTCGTGCTCACCGTGCTTTCACAGAATACGGCCGACACCAATAGCGGACGCGCGTTCATGCGCTTGCTGCGCGCGTTTCCATCGTGGCAGGCGATAGCGGCCGCGCCGGTGGGAGATGTCATCGCGGCGATCCAGCCGGGTGGGCTCGCTCAGCAGAAGGCGCCGCGCATCCAGGCGGTCTTGCGCGCGGTACGGGAGCGATCAGCGGACGGGGGGTTGGAGTTCCTGCGTGAGATGCCCCTGGAGGAGGCGCGCGCCTGGCTGCGGGCGCTGCCGGGCGTGGGCCCGAAGACGGCGGCCTGCGTGTTGCTCTTTGCATTGGGGCGCCTGGCGATGCCCGTGGATACGCACGTGGAGCGCGTGGCGAAGCGGCTGGCGCTCATCCCCGCCACGCTCACGGCGGAGCGGGCGCATACCGCGCTGGAAGCGCTTGTCGCGCCGGAGGACTACTACCGCTTCCACATGCTTCTGATCAAGCACGGACGGCGGCTGTGCACGGCGCGAGCGCCGGACTGCGGACGCTGCCCGCTCGAAGCGGATTGTCCTGCGAGCAGGCTGAGGGCGGGAGAGGCGCCAGCGCCCGCTCAGCGTTCGAAGGGGGCAGGTTCGTCGCCGTCGCCGAAATCCTCGTAGTCCCATGGGCCAGGAGCGGCGGAGGGTGACAGCCTTTGGGGTTCGACGCGTGGCAGGAGGATGCCCGCCGCGGTGATGGCCGCGCCAAGCAAGAAGACGACCAGGTAGTTTCGCAAGGGCGCCGCGAGCACCGTCGTGAGGATCTCCCTCAGATCGGCGGCGAAAGGGTCATCCCCGCCGGTGGCGCGCAGGAGCAGGAGCAGAGCGCCCGTCACCACAAGGCCACCGGCACCAGCGGCCGCGATAGCCAGCCCCAGCATGCGCAGCCGCCGCCAGCCCGGTAGGAAGAGCAACACGCCGCAAGCCGCGAGCGCGACGACCAGCGCGAGCACGAAGCTCGCCACCGCCGCTCTGTCGTGCGTACGCTGCGAGAGCCGTTCCAGCAGTGCGCGCAGTAATCCCTGGGAAGAAAACGTGCCCACGGACTGCTCGCCGGTGCGGTCGAACGCCTCGACGCCGTCTTCGTATACGACGGCGGCTGCGCGCTGGATGATCAGGTCGCTCAGTTCGCCGATGGTCAGGTTGAGGGCTTCGTCTCGCGAAAGGAACACTTCCAGGGGGTAGCCGGGCAGCGTCACCGATGGTGAGTCGCTCGATTGGGCGAGGGTGCGCAGTTCGCTTTCGTGTTCGGCGAGGAAGAGTTCGGGTTCCGTGGTTGCGGCGATGCCCGCTTCGATGAGGTTTGCGGCCTCCCGCGGGCGGGTGACCTGGCTGGCGCTCACCGCGGCCACAAGGAGGAACGAGGCGACGGAGAGCGCGATCACGAGCAGCCGCGCCCCGCCGCCCCCGTAGCCGCCTCCGCCCTCGTAGCCGTAGCCGCGCGGCCTGTGCGTGGGGCCCTGTGGACCACGCACGGTTTCGTAGCGTGCCATCTCAGGCGATTCGGACCACGATCGTCCCGGCGAGGCGGTCGTGAAGCATGCGGCGATGCGCATCGAAGGCAGCCCAGACGATGCCGGCGGCGACGAGGGCGAAGGCGACAGCGACGGCGCTGGCCGCGCCCAGGGCGGAATCCTGGAGCGCGTAGGCGGCGATCACACCGAGAGCGATGATGGCGCAGTAGAAGAGCAAGCCCACGACGCGCGCGAGCGCCCCGAGCACGCCCAGGCGGCGCCCATCGCAGCGGACGACCATGATTTGCATGACGGCGGCGCCCACGGTCTGGCCCTTCCAGGCGAGGCCAATGAAGAGGTAGAGCAGGGTGGCAGGGAGAATTGCCCCCGCGCAGCCCCAGAAGATGTTGATCGCGGTGGTGGAGGCGTCGGTCTTTTCGAAATCGGAAGAGAAAAGGATGACGAGCGAGCCCGCGGTGATGAGGAGTGAGGCGATGATAAACAGTACGAGGAGGTCCAGGACGGAGGCGACGACGCGTGCTTCGAAGGTTGCGTAGCGGAGGGAGTGCGCGGGGCGGCTGTGGCCGCGGGGGCCAGCGCCCGCTGCCTGGCTGACGGTCATGACCAGAAAGGTTAGCGCTGGAGAGGTAACGGTACAGGACGCGGGCGGTGACCTGACGGTCCGGGTCCGCGCCGATCCCGACGAAGGAGCCCAGCGGCCGCGGAAGCTGATCCGCTTGACGGCGACTTTGGCAGCCCGCGGTTATCCTGAGGGCGAGATGGGGTTCCCTCGACCGGCGCGCGCGGCCCCGATGGTAGAACTGCGGCCATGGCGTCCGCGGGTGTCGGCGCTCGTGACGACGGCGGCGGTACTGGCCGGCATCGTCCTGGGGGTGGGGGCCACGGCGGTTTTCGAGCGCGGACCGGTGGGAGAGGACGAATTTCACCTGTGGCGTTGGGAAGCGGACACGCTTGCTGGCAACGCCTTCGCTCGCCTGGGCATTGGGGCGGCCCCCGGCGAGCAAGAGGGCGAACTGGCGTTGCGGCGGTACTTCGCGCTTACGAGCCAGATACGGTCCGCGCTCGCGGCCCCCGCTCCCGACCTTGCACTGGTGGAGACGCTCACGAGTGAGCGTGCAGCCTATGAGAACGATGTCGAACGGCTGACCGAGCGGTATATCGGCGAAGCGGTAAGCGCAGCTGGCCTGCAGGAAAAGCTGCCGCTCTTCGGGGAGGTGGCAGTCACCTGGCCGCCGGTGGATTTCGAACTGACGAGCCCGCCCCGGCTCCTGGTGCGGTCACCGCGAGACCGCATCGAACGCACCGGAGACACACTGCTGAAGAACGACCTCTCGCTGCGCGACATCGAGGGCATCGAGCGCCGCGCCGATGGCGACGAGACTGTTTCGCTGGTGGTGGCGCTTGGCGGCCTGGCGGCGTACCCGGCGATAGTGCGCGACGACCGTTCGTACGACTCGCTGCTGGAGACAGCGGCGCACGAATGGGTGCATCACTACCTCGCGTTTTATCCGCTAGGGCGGCGATGGGGCACGGGAGGGGACGCCGAGACCCTGAATGAGACGACGGCAGACCTCGCGGGGCGCGAGATAGCGAATCTGATCCGTCGCGCCCACCCCGTGGCCTTGCCGGAGGATGGCGACGGGCGAGCGCCGGAGGCAGTCCCGCCGACGGTCGATTTCAACAGCGAGATGCGAAGGCTGCGCCTGGAAGTGGATGCGCTGCTGGTGGCGGGGAAGGTCGATGAGGCTGAGCGCATCATGGAAGAGCGGCGGCAGTTCCTCGCCGCCAACGGCATCAACATCCGCAAGTTGAACCAGGCGTACTTCGCGTTCTATGGGACGTACGCTGCGGGGGCAGCGTCATCGAACCCGATCGGGCCGCAGATCGACCGGGTTTGGGAGCTGACGCGGGATGTGGGCACGTTCCTGCGGCTGATGCGCGAGGTGACGACGCCACTCGAACTGCGGGGGCTGTTGGGAAAGCTGGAAACGGCGGCGGGGAACTAAGCTGGCTGGGGACGGAGGAGTCGAACCCCCACATACACATCCAGAGTGTGCTGTCCTACCATTAGACGAGTCCCCAGCGACCTTCGCTAGCCTACCACGGCGCCCAGCGCGGCTCCACCGGGGAAGGCTGGCCCTGGCCGGGTTGGAGCGGCTCAGTGCAGGTGGCCCGCGAGGGCGCGGGCTGTTCGCAAGCGCGCGAGCGACCGTTCGCGCCCGAGCAGGGCGAGGGAATCGAAAAGTGGGATGCCCTGGGCCCGCCCCATCTCGGCCACGTAGAGCACGGGCACGAACTTGCGTAGCTTCATGCCGAGCGGCTCTTCCATGCCGCGGACGGCGGCCTCGACCGTTTCGCGGCCCCAGCTTTTAGCGGGGACGGCATCGAGCGCGAGCAGAGCGGCCGCGATGATGCGGTGCAGAGCTTCCGGGTCGACCTTTTCGGAAAGCGTCTCGGGGGGGTATTCCGGCGCTTCGAACCCGAAGAGGAAGGCGACGAGGGGGGCGATCTCGTCGAGGCGGCCCACGCGTTCGCGCAGAAGCGGGGCCACGGCGGCCACGAGCTCCGGCGGGATCGGCCGGGGGGCACTCGGCGGCAGTCCCCGTGCACACCACTCGGCGATGGTCGCGCGCCAGCGGCCTTCCTCCATTGCGCGGATGTAGTGTCCGTTGAGGAAGTTGAGCCGGTCGTTATCGAACACCGCGGGATTGGGCACCACGCGTTCGAGGCTGAAGGCACGCGCCAGGTCTGCCAGCGAAACGAGGCTCGTGTGGTCGTCCAGCGACCAGCCAAGGAAGGCGAGGAAGTTGACCATCGCCTCGGGCAGATATCCGTTAGCGCGAAAGTCCAGTAAAGCAGTATCGCCGGCACGCTTGCTGAGCTTCTTGTGGTCGGGGCCGAGGATGAGGGGCAGGTGCACCCACTGCGGCGGCTGCCAGCCGAGGGCTTCGTAGAGCTGGATGTGCTTGGGGGCGCTCGAAATCCACTCGTCTCCGCGGATGGCGTGGGTGATTTCGTACTCGGTATCATCGACCACGACGCCAAGGTGATAGGTCGGAAAGCCGTCCGACTTGAGGGCGACGAAGTCATCCTGGAGGGAATTATCGAACGTCACGTGGCCGCGCACGGCATCGTCGAGCACGGTAACGCCTTCGCGCTTCATCTTGAAGCGCACGACGAAGGGCTCCGAGCGGGCGCGCCTGCCGGATTCGGCCAGCGGGATATCGCGGCAGAGCCCGTCGTACCCCGGTGGGCGCCGGGCGGCGGTCTGGGCGGCGCGCATCCTGTCCAGCCGTTCCGCCGAGCAGAAGCAACGGTAAGCGTGGCCGGACGAGATCAGGGATTCGGCCGTCCGCTGGTAGAGGGGAAGGCGCTGCGACTGGAAGTAGGGCGCGTGGGGCCCGCCCTGGTCCGGCCCTTCATCCCAGTCGAGCCCGAGCCAGCGCAGGCTCTCCATGATCGCCGTCACGGAGGTTTCCACGAGGCGTTTCTGGTCCGTGTCTTCGATGCGGAGGATGAACTCGCCGCCGTTGGCACGCGCGAACGCCCAGCTGAAGAGCGCTGAGCGGATGTTGCCGATATGCGGGTCGCCGGTGGGACTGGGGGCGTAGCGCGTACGGACGGTCACGTCGACGTTCCTCTCGCTCAGCCTCGCGGCCAGTCTGGGGGCGCGTCGGAGCATTCCCGGAGAGCGCCTGAAGCTGCGAGGAACTCCAAGGCTACTGATTCGGCGCCCATGGCGCTAACCATCGCGGCCATATCCGGAGGCAGCGTCGCCGTGACCTCGAGCGAACCGCCCGCCGGGTGCGGGACGACAAGGCGCCAGGCGTGGAGCATCTGGCGCCCTGCGCCGGCGTGGCCGTAGACACGGTCATCGAAAACGGGAGCGCCGATGGCAGCGAGGTGCACGCGAATCTGGTGGGTGCGGCCCGTCACGGGCTTCACAACGAGCAGGGCATTGTCGCGCGTGCGATGAAGCACTTCGAAGCCGGTTGATGATTCCCGCCCACCGCGGCGGGCGATTGCCATGCGTGTGCGGTCGCCGGGGTGGCGGGCGATGGCTGCATCGATGAGGGCGCGGTCTTCGTGGGGCGCACCCCGTGTGATGGCGATGTAGGTCTTCTGGGTGGCGCGGGATTCGAACGCCTGGCCAAGCGCAGCCTGGGCGGCAGGCGTCTTTGCGAGCAGGAGGACGCCGCTAGTGTCCTTGTCGAGGCGATGGACGACGCCCGGCCGGGCGGCATCGAAGGCGCGCGCCTCCGCGGGGAAGGTGCTGAGGAACCATCCTGCAACCGACGGGGCGGTATCGCCGGGTGCGCCGTGCACCGCCAGGGCGGACGGCTTATCGATAGCCACCAGGGTTTCGTCTTCGTACAGGACGGGGAGGGACAGGTCCGACGGGGCAATGGGATGAGCGGTCTCCGGGACATCCAGGGAGAGGGTATCGCCGTGCTGGACCTGGCCCGACTTGCGGACGACGAGGCCGTTGACCGTCACGAGGCCAGCGGCGATGAGTCGCTGGACGCGCGCGCGGCTGAGGTCTGCGAAGGCGGCGGCGAGGACGGCATCGATACGCCCGGGCCCCGCCGCTACGACGGTCCGGGTGCCGTGGTGGCCTTCGTGTCGAACGTCAGCGTCCATATGAGGAGCAGCACTCCAATCGTGATGGCGGAATCGGCCACGTTGAAGGCGGGCCAGCGCGGGAACTTCACGAAGTCCACCACTTCCCCGCTGTTGAGGCGATCGATCAGGTTACCAACCGCGCCACCGAGCATGAGCGCGAGTCCGGCCCGCATGAGGGGATGGGCGAAGCCAGGGTTAAAGAGGTAGATGAGGATTGCCACCATGCCGAAGAGGGTGGTTATAGCAAGCAGTGGGCCGGAATCCTGGAGGATGCCGAAGGCGGCGCCGCTGTTTGTGACGTGCACAATGTGCACGGACCAGCCATCGGGCCACGTATCGCCGCGGAGCAAGTTTTCGCGGATGAACCACTTGGACAACTGGTCCAGGCCGACAACCGCTGCGCCGAGGATGAGGAACCAGCCATCGCGCGGACGAACGGCCACTCGGGGGCGCCGCACGGCGGGGCGCTCGCGTGCGGAGGCGTCTTCCATCGGGACATCGTACGGCACGGCCGGTCACGGCACAGGAAGACCGTGCGTCAGACGCGGAGGACGAAGTCGAAGGTGGCCTCCTTAGCGCCGCCGGCATCGCGCAGCGCCATGGCCAGGTCGGGGCTGAAGATGCCATCGCGCCCGTTGCCGGGTTCGCCTTCGAAGTAGAGCTGCGTGGTCAACAGCGGCCTGTTCGCCGCCTGCACCTTGACGTGAATATGGCGTGTGCGGCCCGTGTAGAGCCCGGGCAGGATGGTCTCCAGCCGGTAGCGGCCAGTGGAATCCGTGAACTGGTGGCCGCGGAGGCGGAAGCCGGCGTTGTCGTACTCCCCGGCGTCGTCGGTCTGCCAGAAATCGATAAGCGCTCCTGATAGCGGCTGGCAGGCGGTGGAAAGCACCCGGCCAGCGAGGACCAGCTTCGTGCCCGGCATACCGGGTTCGAGCAGGGAGGTACGCTCGGGGGAGTTCGGTGTGAAGAAGGGCCCCGCTGTTTGCGGTGGCGTGGGGTCATCGGCATCGTCATCGTCGCCGCAGGCGGGCGTGGGGGCGAGCGTCGCCGAAGCGCCCGTGGCGGGCGACGGGGACACGGGAGCGAACGGATCCCCGGCAGCGGTCGCGCCGTCGCGAGAGTCGGCAGCGGCGGGAGAGTCCCGGCCATCGTCGTCGCCGCAGGCGATGACGAGCGGCAGGGCGGCGCCGCCGGAGAGCCAGAGGAGGCGGCGGCGCGTCAGGCGCAAGCGGGGTGAGCGGGCGGGGTCAGGCATGCTGGCCTCCCGGTGTGTGAAGGCTGCGGGGAGGGCTCTTCGCACAGCAACCCTGACACAAGCGCGGTAAAACGTCCGTAACCGCCCCGTCGTCTGTAAGAATGCCGCTACGGATCGTTCTTGGCGCGGTGAAACACTACGGGCTACGCTGAGAGGACAGAGCCATGAGGCTGGGCAGGAGAACAGCAGCGATGACGATGCAGGCAACGAAGGAGGTGCGGCCCGATGGCAAGCTACGCCTTCCCCCGGGACAGCACCTCACCAGCGGGTGGCCGGTGCTGCATTACGGCAGCATCCCGCGCATCGACCTGGCGACGTGGAAGTTTCACGTCTGGGGTTTGGTGGAAGAAGAGAAGACGTTCAACTGGGACGAGTTCAACGCACTCGGCCAGGGGAAGGACGTGAGCGACATCCACTGCGTGACGACCTGGAGCAAGTACGACAACGAATGGGACGGCGTCCCCTTCCAGGCGTTCTACGAGAGCCTCAAAGTGAAACCGGAGGCCAAGTTCGTGATGTTGCACAGCTACGGCGGCTACACGACGAACGTGCCCCTGGCCGACCTTTTGCGCCCCAATGTGCTCTTCGCCCACAGCCACAACGGCAGGCCGCTCGAAAAGGAGCACGGCTGGCCGCTGCGGCTGGTGGTGCCTCATCTTTACTTCTGGAAGAGTGCGAAGTGGGCGGGGGGTATCCAGTTCCTGGAGCACGACCGGCCGGGGTTCTGGGAAACGTACGGCTACCACATCTACGGCGACCCGTGGCGGGAAGAGCGGTACTCGTAGCGCGGAGCGGCACGGTCCAGCAAGCGGGCGCCAAAGCGCCCGCCCTCTTCGTTAGCGACGCTGCAACGTGGCGCTCTGTGCGGTAGGCTTCGGCCACCAAGACTCCGTGAGGTGGCCCGTGACCAAGCAGATAGTGCGCCCCGAGGGCATGTTGATATCGCCCGCGTATTCACACGCGGTGGTGAAGACAGGCACGCCCGTGTTCATCGCAGGGCAGGTGGCATTGGACGGCGACGGCAAGCTCGTCGGGGAGGACGACGCGGGCCTCCAGGCAGCGCAGGCTCTCGAGAACCTGGGCACCGTCGTCGCGGCCTGTGGCGGGACCGTTGACGACATCGTGAAGCTGACGGTGTTCACGACGGACCTCTCGTTCCGGCGGGCGATTGGCCAGGCACGCGCGAAGTTCTTCACGGAGGGGGAGTTGCCGGCAAGCACCTTCCTGGTGGTGAGCTCCCTGGCGGAGCCGCGCTTCCTCGTCGAGATAGAAGCGGTGGCGATGATCTGATAGAGCGAAGCCGCGGCGGTATACTGGCATCATGGCCACCGTTGCCAAGCGCATGACCCTCGCCGAGTTCCTCGAACTCCCCGAGACTGAGCCTCCCTCGGAGTTCATCTGTGGCGAGGTGGTCCAAAAGCCAATGCCCAGTTTCGCGCACGGTCTCAGCGCCAACACGATTGGTGCTCTGCTCTTCATCTTCCTGCGGCGAACGAAAGAGGGCGTGGTGGTCGTGGAGACGCGGCACGCCGACGAGGACGAGCAGCGCGCGTACTTGCCGGATGTCGCCGTGGTGTTGGCAGCGAATACGCCGAAGACGGCGGCTGGTCGCTACCGCGAGCCGCGCGGGGTATCCCCGGACATCGCGATCGAAATACTCTCGCCAGATGCGCGCCCGGGGCGCGTCGCGGAGAAGCTGGCGTTTTAGCTGCGCACGGGCGTCCCGCTTGTCTGGATCATCGACCCGGAAGCGCGCACCCTAGATGCGCACCGGCCGGGCCAGCCGTCCACTTCGCACTGTGAACCGGAGAGCGTGCGGGCGGCGCCGGTGCTCGTTGGGTTCGAACTCGACCTGGTGGAGCTTTTCGGCGTGCTCGACAGCTAGGGGAACGCCGGCGCTGCGCGCAGCAGTTCGCGGGCCGCGGCGAGGTTCGCTCCGTTGGCCCCGCCCAGCATCGCGGCGAGTTCCCGCACGCGTGCGTCGCCCTCCACGAGGTTGACCTCGGACGAGGTCTGTCCCCCGCCGGATTGCTTGCTTACGACGAAATGGTCCCGCCCGTAGGCGGCCACCTGGGGCAGGTGCGTGATGCAGAGCACCTGGTGGCGGGCGGCGAGCCGCGTCAGCGCCTCTCCCACGAGCGACCCTGCGCGGCCGCCAACCCCTTCATCGACTTCATCGAGCACGATGATGCGCGGGGCGGCCGCTTCGCCGAGCACGGTGGTGAGCGCCAGCAGGAAACGCGATGTCTCGCCGCCACTCGCCACGGCGCTCAGGGGCCGTGATGCCTCGCCGGGGTTGAAGGAAGCCAAGAACTCCACGCGGTCGATGCCCGATTCGGTGAAGGCACGAGGCAGAGGGGGGGCCGGGGCGGGCGTGACGCTGCAACCGTCCATCACTTCGTAGTCAGGGAAGGCGACGGCGGGGCCCGTGGGGTCGTCTTCACAGGAGAAGCCGACGGCGAGGGCAGCGCCGCTCATGCCAAGCCGTTCGAGCTCCGCCGCAAGGGCGGCCGCGAGCTTGCCCGCAGCCTCGCGACGGGCACGCGACAGGCTCGTCCCGCACGATGTGAGGTCGTCCAGCAGCTCGCGTTCACGCCGTTGGAGGTCCTCGGCCGATTCACCCGCGCGTTCGAGCGCCTCAAGCCGTTCTTTCGCAGCCTCTCCGTAGGCGATCACGTCGGCGATGGTGTCGCCGTACTTGCGCTTGAGGCGCGCTATAAGGTCCAGGCGCTCCTGCAGGTGCGCAAGGCGCGCAGGGTCGTCTTCGAGGCCATCGCGATAGTTGCGCAGCGCGCGCCCGAGGTCCGCGACGGCCGTCTCGAGCATGGTGAGGGGAGTCGCCACCTCGTCCGCCGAGGCATCGCGGGTGGTGATGTCGCCCGCTGCCCGGAAGAGTTCGGCGATAGCGGGCTGATCGAGGGCCTCGAGCGCCAGAGCGGCGTCTTCGATGAGCCGCCCGGCGCTGGCGAGGCGTGTGACTTCGGCGCGTATAGCGTCGTCTTCGCCTGCTGCGAGCGCCGCCCCCGCGATCTCGCTGCTTTCGAAGCGCAATTGCTCGACCAACCGCTCCCGTTCACGTACGCCGGTGGTCAACACCTGGAGGTCGCGGCGCACGGATCGGAGCGCGCGCACGGTCTGCCCGGCCTGTTCGCGCAGGTGGCCACTGCCGGCGAAGGAATCGATCGCGAGTAACTGTTCCTGCGGCCGGAGGATGCTGAGATGCTCCGATTGGCCATGGATGTCGGCGGCGGTGGCGGCCAGCGCACGCAGTGTCTCGAGCGTTGCGGGCGCGCCATCTACCAGCACGGATGAGCGGCCAGAAAGCGAAATCGTGCGCTCGATGATGACGCGGCCGCCCGGCAGAGCGAGCGCCGCTTCCACAACGGCGCGGTCGCTACCGGAGCCGATGACCTCGCGGCCACGGCGGCCGCCCAGCGCGAAGGCGAGGGCATCCACGATGAGCGACTTCCCGGCGCCGGTTTCGCCCGTGAAGACGTTCAGGCCCGGGCCGGGGAGCACCTCGACATCGCGGGCGACGGCGAAGCCGCGGATGCGTATTCGCTCAAGCACGCTGGCTCGCGGCTGAAAGCTGGAAGTCGAGGCGGTCGGCGAGTTCGGCGTAGAACGACGATGGCTCGCGGAAGCGGGCGAAGCGCGTCAGGTGCTCGCTGATGCCGATGGAGACGGAGATGCCGCTCGCCACAGGGAGATCCTCCTGGCCATCGACGCTGAGAATGGCGCCGTGGTCGGATGTGACGCGCAGTTCGATTTCGGATTCGGGCTGAAGGACGAGAGAGCGGCCGAGCGCCAGGTGGGCGGAGACGGGCGTTACGACCAGGTGGTGTTCTTCGGGCGCAAGGATGGGGCCACCGGCGCTGAGCGAGTAGCCCGTGCTCCCCGTAGGCGTTGCCACGATCATGCCATCGCAGCGATAGGCGGCGACCAGCGCCGCGTCCACACGCACATCGACGTAGACCGGCCGACCGGGCGCACGGCGGCTGACGACAATGTCGTTGAGGCCGTGGTAGCGCGCGGGCCCCGTGCCCGGTAGCACGACATCGCCCCGTACCATGACGCGCTCTTCGATGCGCCAGTCTTCGGCCACGACGCGTTCGACGCGGTTGAAGAGGTCGCGGGGGCTGAGGTCGGTCAGGAAACCGAGGCGGCCCATGTTGACGCCGAGGATGGGGACGGCGTGGGGCACGGTGACGCGCGCGGCGCGCAGGACGGTGCCATCGCCACCGATGCAGACCACAAGGCCAGAGCCGGCGATATCCGGGGGCGTCTCCGCCCAGGCATCGGCGACGACTGTGGCCACTCCACGGCGGACCAGCTCCTGCGCGAACTGCCCGGCGAATGCGGCGGCGCCTTCGTTGGAAGGGTGGTGGAGGACAACGGCCCGCTTCAGCACGGGTCGCCGCCCGTTGTGGGCGTGGCCAGCCGGGCCAGGAACTCGAGGTTGCCATCGCCGCCGCGGACGGGGCTTTCCAGCACACCACGGACCCTCCATCCGCGCCGAGTGGCCCATGCGACGAACTCATCGCGGACGCGCGCCTGGACGGCGGGATCTCGTATCACGCCGCCGCGGGGGACGTCAGCCGGGCCGGCTTCGAACTGCGGCTTGAGGAGCACCACGCCGGGAGTGCGCCCGGGCAGCCGCCCCGCAACGGAGGCCAGCACGTGCCGCAGCGAGATGAACGAGACATCGGCCACGAAGAAGTCGATGGGCGGCAGCGGCGGCAGGTTGCGCGCGTTCGTGCCTTCCAGCAGGGTGACGCGGGGGTCTTCGCGCAGGCGCTGGTGCAGTTGCGCCCGCCCGACATCAACAGCGAGCACGCTGGCCGCGCCGCGTTGCAGGAGGCAATCGGTAAAGCCGCCGGTGGAGGCGCCGATGTCCATGCAGCGCAGGCCGGTGACAGCGATGGCGAACGCTTCGAAGGCCGACTCCAGCTTGAGCCCGCCGCGGCTTACGAACCGTTCCCTTGCTGTCAGTTCGATGGCGGCCTCGGCATCGAGGAGCGTGGCCGGCTTGACGAGGGTCTCGGTACCCACGCGCGCCCGGCCGGCCATGATGAGTCGGCGGGCGCCTTCGCGGGATTCGGCGAGGCCACGTTCGACGAGCAGGAGATCGGCGCGCACACGAGGCATGCGTAAGGCTAGCTACTGGTGGGGCAGCGGCGCAAGCCCGGGCGGCGCCTGCGCCCGGTGGGCGCTCACTTAACGCTGTGAAGCCTGAAGAACGCGTGCAGAAAGCCCTCGCCCGGCTGGGGATGGCCGGCTCCTCGGTCGAATACGAAAGCAGCACGGGGACGGCAGCGGAGGCGGCAAGGGCGGTGGGCTGCGAACTGGGGCAGATAGTGAAGACGCTCTTCTTTCTCGCGGACGGGCGCCCGACGGTGGCGCTCGTGGCGGGCGACCGGCTGGCGGATACGGCGCGGCTGGCGCAGATCCTCGGTGTGGGCCGGAAGAAACTCAAGATGGGATCACCTGCAGAAGTGCTCCGCCACACGGGGTACGCCGTCGGCGGCGTGGCGCCGGTGGGGCCAGCGCACGCCTGCGACGTGGTACTGGATGAGTCGCTGCGGCGCTTCAAACGCGTTTGGGCGGCAGCCGGGAGCGATCACGCGGTCTTCGCCGTGGACACCGCGGAGCTCGCAGCCGCCGTGAACGGGCAGTGGGCGGTTGTCACCCGGGAGGCCGAGTGATACGCGAAGCGGAAGCGGGGGCAATCGAGTCTGCCTGGCCGGCGCTGCTGCGCGCCATGCGTCCCTACCAGTGGCCCAAGAATGCGCTCGTCTTAGCGGCGCTCACCTTCAGCGCAGGCGATGCGTGGAAGCCGGGAGACGCCGGGACCTGGTGGGCGCTGCTCTGGCGGACGGCCGCTCTCTTCGTCCTCTGGTGCATGGTCTCGAGCGCCACCTACCTGCTGAACGACATCCGCGACCGCGACCTGGACCGGCTCCACCCGCGCAAGCGCCAGCGGCCCATCGCCTCGGGGCAGCTGTCGCCGGGGGCGGCCGTGGCTGCGGCAGCCGTGCTGGCGGCGGTCGCGTTGCCGGCGGCCTTCGCGATCGATGCGCTGGCTGGGGGGATCCTCGCGGGGTACGCCGTCACCATGGTGGCGTACTCGTATGGGCTCAAGCGGGTGGCGATCCTCGATGTCCTTGTCCTTTGCGGCGGGGTGGTCGCGCGCGCCGTCAGCGGGGCGGCCGCCATCGATGTCGATATCAGCCCGTGGCTCTACGTGTGCACGAGCTTCGCGGCCTTCTTCTTCGCGAGCAGCAAGCGCTGGGCGGAGTTCCGCCAGTTAGGGCTCGATGCCGCCAGCCACCGCCCCGCGCTTGCGAGCTACACGGGGGAAATCCTCGGCCAGATGCTCGTGATTAGCGCGGCCGCGGCGCTGCTGAGCTATGCGCTCTACACGATCGAATCCGAGAACGTCCCGGCGAACGGGGCGATGGCGCTGACGATCCCCTTTGTCGGCTTCGCGCTCTTCCGCTATCTGCTGCTGCTGAACGGCCCCCGCCGAACCGACGCCCCCGACCAGATCCTCTTCACGGACCCGCCGATCGTGGTGGCCGTGCTGGGTTTCGTGCTGACAGCGCTGGTGGTGATGGTGCGGCACAACGCGTAGCGGGGGGGGCCTGGGCGCAACAAGAGCGAGGCGGAACTTTTCGGGCGCAGCCGGCGTTACTTTCAGGGGGCAGAAGGAGCAGCGATGGCAACCCCCTCGGACACGTTCAGGAAGCTGCCTCGCCGGCTTCTCCCGGTGCTGAGCCTCGTGGTGAGGGGCCGCCGTAACAAGGAGATCGCGGACGAACTCACATTGGGCCTCCACACGGTAGAGAACTACGTAAGTGAGCTCCTGCTTATCCTGGATTGCCGTAGCCGGGCCGAGTTGGCGATCCGTTTCCGAGATTACCTGGAATAAGGAGTTTCCTCCCTTACAAATTCTCGGCCCACCCTGCATTCTGCCTGCGCCCGATGCGTCCTGCGACGCGTTGAGAGGAGGAGCTCATGCGGTTGTGGAAATCCAGTCGCAGACTCATGACCTTCGGCGCAGCCTTCGTGATTGGCGTTGCGAGCGTGACGGCATTAGTAGTGATAGCCCAGGAGTCGCCGGACCCGGCTAAGCGAAAGGCACAGGGAGATCTCGCCGGACCTGCGTTTACTCGCGAAGCCCTCCCCCCGGGTGTCCCCGTTGGAGCGCTGACTGGCCCAATTACGCATGGGCAGTTCCTCATCTATCCCGTCGGGCAGGATCCAGTCGTCGAACCGGGCGGCGAGTTCGACGGCTGGAGCTTCGAACAAACGAAGCTGACCTCCGAGGCGGAAGTCGTTCCGCTGGTCTTTCCGCGGGCCCCGCAGGTGCCAGCGGGCTACGTCCTCGAACATGCCGGCGTTGTGCGGGCCACAAACGCCCAGGGCGAGACCGTCGTGACGGAGGCGGCCATTCGCTACGGGAACGGCGTGAACTTCCCGATCACCGTTGGCCGATGGCGGCCGGCCGGGCTGAGCAAGGGATCGCCTTACCCGATCGCTAACCCCGAAGGCGGCCTCGTGATGCTGACCTTAGGCGACGTCAACGGGCGGCCCGCTGTGTTTGTGCACAAGAGGCCTGGAGTAACCGGCAATGACATACAGGAAGTCTTCGTCGTGGAAGGATCGACCGTGATCCTTGTGGAGGGCTATGTCGAGCGTTTCACGACACTACTCGAAGTCGCGAAGTCGATTGTTGCCTCGCCGGCTTCTCCCGGTGCTGAGCCTCGTGGTGAGGGGTCGCCGTAACAAGGAGATCGCGGACGAACTCACATTGGGCCGCCACACGGTAGAGAACTACGTAAGTGAGCTTCTGCTGATCCTGGACTGCCGTAGCCGTGTGGAGCTGACCATTCGTTTCCGGGATTACTTCAAATAAGGAGTTTCCTCCCTTCCAAATTCTCCATCGCGGCCGCATTCTGCCTGCGCCCGATGCGTCCTGCGACGCGTTAAGAGGAGGAGCTCATGCGGTTGTGGAAAGCCAGTCGCAGACTCACGACCTTCGGCGTTGCCCTCGTGATTGGGGTTGCGAGCGTCACGGCAGTACTGGTGGTAGCCCAGCAGCCGACTGATCGGCCTAAGCGAGAGCCAGAACGTGACCTACCCGGACCGGCCTTCTCAGCTGAGGCGTTGCCATCGGGCACCCCGGTGGCCAAGGATACTGAAGCGTTCGTCTACGGCGGGTTCCTCATCCACCCCGTCGGTCAGGATCCGGCAACGGACGAACCGGCCGTGGCGTTCGCGCGCTGGGAAGGTTGGACTTTCCAGGAGCGCCGCCTCGACCTTGCCCAAGTTGGCCGTGAGTTGGCGTACGTCGGCCTCGATGCCGCGGGGCTGCAGCCCCCGCCCGGATTCAAACTCACGGGCGGCGGCATCGGGCTCTGGACAGCGCCTGACGGCCGAGTGGAGGCGCAGGGAGTAACGCTCGATTTCGAGGATGGGCGCCATCCGCCGGTTAAGGTCCATCGCGGTCGCGCCAACCATTACACAACGCTCGGTCTCTTCCCGTTTGCATCCCCGGACCTGCCAAACCATGCCCTCACCGTGGGCTCCGTCGCCGGGCGCCCGGCGCTGTTCTTCCACCTCAAACCTGGTGTCAAAGGTCTCGAACCGGAGCAGGTGCTGGTCCTTGACGGCCCGTTCGTGACCACTGTCGAGGCCTACATCGACCGCTACGAGACGCTTGTCGAGGTCGCTCATGGAGTTGTGGGCAGCTCCGTGCTGGCGCCTGACGCCAGCACGCCAGACCGTTCGCCGGCGCCCCTCATGTACTTGGGTGCCGATGGCAACGCGTACACAGCATCGAGGTGATCATGATGCTCAGAAGGTTGATGCCCAAGGCGATTCATATCCTCCTGGCGGTCGCTGGCTTCACTGCTGGTGTCGCCTCCGCGCTATTGGCCACATCAGACGACGCCCACGCTGTTTACTACGCGTACGTCACGAGGGGCTACGCTCAAAAATGCTACTACTGGGGCCCCGGCCAAGGACCCGGCCAGTTCGACCCGTTTTATGGAGGCTGGTATCAAGGCCATCCGTGCTGGCATTACGATGAGAGCAGCTGGCCGAGCTATGGAGGCCTTGACCTGAGCGAGGGGAACGGCAACGACGGCAATCAGGCGGTATATTGGAATCACTACAGCAGCAGTTGGGGCGGTGCGCTGTTCGTGACGTTCATCACACCCATTCCCGGATCGTCCTGCACTGTTGGTGTCCGCGCCGTGCTGCCCAGTCCGCTTGCGGGGACCTTCCATTACAAGCAGGTCAATGCAACCTCCGGCCTCAACAACACGTCCTGGCAGAACTGGTACGAGTATCCCGGCTCCGTGACAGGAACCCGGTATCTCGGGACTACCAGGACGGGGGAACCGACTAGCTGTTCCGATGGACCGCACCTTCATCAGAGCGGCGACGTTGACTGGTGGACCGACATTTACCGAAACTTCCCGTCTATCGAGCCCACGGGGCCGGGGTTGCGCTACTGGTGGACTGGCTATGTCCACTACGTCCAAATTCCCTGAGGTCCTCGCAACTGGCCTTCTCGCTATGTCGGCGCCGTTCGCCCCTGGGGCTGCGCCCGTGAACCTCAGCGGTGCCGCGGCGGTCCAGGAGGTTCTCAGTTCTCGCCGTGCAGTTCGGCGGCGCCGGGGCCTGCGAGTTCCGGATGGCCGCTCCACACCCAGGCGTGATCGGTGCGGCTGACGCCCATGAGCATGCCGTTTAGCGTTGTGGGGTGGATGAAGAGCCCGACTTCGGCGGCACGGTCTTCGCCTTGCGAGAAGCGGGCGTTGCGTGCGCGCAGCCGCTCGGCGAGTGCCATCACGTCGTCCGTTTCGATGTAGCACATGTAGAGCGATGGGCCCCGCTTCTGGAAGAAGCGGTTCATCGCGCCATCGCCCCAGGTCTGCGTAATCTCGATGCGGTCCAGCTTCGCCGGTGGGTCGAAGAGCGTGAGTGTGCCTTCGTAGCCGAAGCGCTCGCTGCGGATGGCGCTGTAGCGAGTGGGGTCGAGCCCGAAGATGCGGGTGTAGAGCGCGGCCGTGTCCTGCCAGTCGGCCACGGGGTTGGTGACTTCGTAGGCGTGGCGGATGTGGCCGACGGGCTCGCGCGTTTCGTCCTGGCTGATGGTGGTGGGCATGCCGTGGGTTTGCTCATCGGCGAGCACGAGACGGCCCTTTTCGTCATCGTACGTGACGCGCTCGGAATCGAAATGGCGCGCCAGCGCGCCGATGTCGGGCGTGCTGAAGCCGACTCCGTAGAGCCCTTGGCCCCAGCGTTCGGCCCAGTGTTGCAGGCGCCCCGGCCCCGCGGGCTGGAGGAACTCGAAGTCGGTGCTGCCGGCACGCACGGTGGTACGGTGGGCATTGAGGAGGCGGGAACCTCCTTCGCTGAGCTTTTCGGCGCCGAAGAGGGCGGCCCACGTCTCGACGGCGGCCTCGCGGTCGGCGACGACGAGCTGGATGCGGTCAACGGAAGTGAGCATGGAGTCCTCCGGGCGCGGGGGCGCGGCCCCGCTCGTCGCACGGCGCCGGTGGCAACGCCCACCACAGGAGGGAGGGCTTGCGTCGGGCGGCAGGTGCTATCTCGCTCGTACAGAACGCGCAGCGGCGGGCAGCGGTCGGGATCTCGCTCTGGCACTCGGGGCAGTGGCGGGTGGTGGGGTCGGGCGTGGGCTCACGGCGGGAGCGCTCGATAAGCGCGTTTACGGGCACGACGACGAAGAAGAACACGGCCGCCGCGATAACGAGGAAGGACAGTAGCGCGTTGAGGAAGTGCCCATAGCGGAACGTGCTGTCGTTGATGGTGAAGTCCAGCTGGGAAAAGTCGGGTTCGCCGAAGAGGGCGGCGAGGAGCGGCGTGATGAAGTCTTCGACGAAGGCGGTGACGAGGGCGCCAAGAGCGACGCCGATCACGACTGCGACCGCCAGGTCGACGACACTGCCACGGAGAAGAAAGGCCTTGAAGTCGTTGAGCACGAAGATCCTCCGCGAGAGACAGGTGTCTGGCGGGGGAACCTACCAGCGAAGGTATCGCGAAGTCAAACGCCCGTTTTTCTGGTGGCCGGGCCAGGACCGCCGGGGCGCCTTTGAGGGTTCGGCGGAAGACGCACCTCAGGCGGTTTCGCGGCTCTCGGTCTCGACCACCGGGGCAACGGCGACATCCACCTGCTGGCCGCCGCGCGTGAGCAGGAGGGGGCGTTGGCCCTTCGTGATGCTATCGGCGTTGACGACACACTTGCGCACGTCGCCGCGCCCGGGGATCTCGTACATCACATCCATGAGGCAGTCTTCGAGCACGGTACGCAGGCCACGCGCGCCCGTCTTCTGCTTGATCGCGCCTTCGGCGATGGCCTTGAGCGCGTCATCGGTGAAGACGAGTTCGACGCCGTCCATGCCGAAGTAGCGCTGATACTGCTTGATGAGCGCGTTCTTGGGCTCGGTGAGGATCTTCACGAGCGAGTCCTGGTCCAGCGAGGTGAGCCCCACGACCATGGGCAGGCGGCCAACGAATTCGGGGATGAGGCCGAATTCGAGCAGGTCGTCGTGGGTGACGTGGGTGAGCAGTTCATCGGCGCGCTTGGAACCGCGGAACCCGCGGTCGGCGCGGAAGCCGATTCGGACGTGGTCGCGCGTGAGGCGCTTTTCGATGTAGTTTTCGAGCCCTTCGAAGGCGCCGCCGCAGATGAAGAGGATGTTCTGCGTGTTTATCTGCAGGAAATCCTGGTGGGGGTGCTTGCGGCCGCCCTGCGGGGGCACGTTCGCCACGCAACCTTCGATTATCTTCAGGAGCGCTTGCTGCACACCTTCGCCGGAGACATCGCGGGTGATGCTCGGGTTGTCGCCCTTGCGCGCGATCTTGTCGATTTCGTCGATGTAGATGATGCCGCGTTCGGCCTTCTGGATATCGAAGTCGGCGGCCTGGATCAGGTGGAGAAGGATGTTCTCGACATCTTCGCCGACGTAGCCCGCTTCCGTGAGTGCGGTGGCATCGGCGACAGAGAAAGGCACATCGAGGATGCGCGCGAGAGTCTTGGCGAGGAGGGTCTTGCCGACGCCCGTGGGGCCGACGAGGAGGATGTTCGACTTCTCGAGCTCGACATCGCCGTCATCCTTGGCGCCGATGCGCTTGTAGTGGTTGTAGACGGCGACGGCGAGGACTTTCTTGGCCTGCTCCTGGCCGATGACGTATTCTTCGAGGCTGTCGTAGATGTGCTTGGGCGGGGGGATGCGCTGGGATGAGGCCTTTTCACCGCGCGCGCTGGCCGGGCTGGGATGGGTGCCGGTCTCCTCATCGATGATTTCGCGGCAGAGGTCCACGCACTCATCGCAGATGTAGACGGCGCCGGGGCCTGCTATGAGCCGGCGGACCTGGTCCTGATTCTTACCACAGAAGGAACAGTGGTACTGGACGCGGTTCGTACGGTTTGCGGCCAAAGCGTTCTCCCTCTCCGTCTATCGTCGAGCGTCTTCAGGACGCGCGAGAAGTTCATCGACCATGCCGTACTCCCTGGCGCCTTCGGCGTCAAGGTAAAAGTCGCGGTCGAAATCTTTGGCGATGCGCTCGACCGACTGTCCGGTGTGCTTCGCGATGATGTTGCGAATGATCTCGTTGTTGCGAAGGATTTCCTTGGCCGCAATTTCAATATCGGTCGCCTGGCCCCGTGCGCCACCCAAAGCCTGGTGCATGTGCACGGTCGCGTTGGGCAGGGCGAAGCGCTTGCCCTTCGCGCCCGCGCAGAGCAGCACGGTCGCCATGGAGGCGGTTTGCCCGACGGCGATGGTGGAGACAGCCGGCTCGATGAGCTGCATCGTGTCGTAAATGGCGAGCCCGGAGGTGATGACGCCGCCCGGCGAGTGGATGTACATGGAGATGTCACGCTCGGGGTCTTCGCGTTGGAGGAAGAGCAGCTGAGCGACAATGAGGTTCGCTATCTGGTCATCGATGGGGAAGCCGAGGAAGACGATGCGCTCCTTGAGCAGCAGCGAGAAAATGTCCCACGCCCTTTCGGAGCGGGGGCCAGTTTCGATGACGGTCGGGATGATGGCGCGCACCAGCGGGTGGATGCCAGCGGGCTCGGTCAAACGGTTGCCTCCTCTGCCTCGCCGGCGGCGATAGCGGAAATGCGTTCGAGGGTCTTTTCGGTCACGAGGTTGCGCCGAAGGCTATCGCGCGCTTCGGCTGTGGCGAGGTATTCGCGCAAGCGTGCGCCATCGTCGCCCATCGGGCCGATCATGCGTTCAACCTCGCCATCGATATCTTCGGGCGAAGGTTCGAGGGCCTCCGCTTCGACGACGCGCGCGAGCACGAGACCGCGGCGCAGGCGCGCGTCGGCCGCTTCGCGGAAGGTCTCGCGGTACTCTTCTTCCG
>JBPCLM010000004.1:0-13739 GCA_051003295.1 Tepidiformaceae bacterium
CGGCTGGCTTCGCTCGGGCTCCCCGTCGCGGACCTGACCTGCGGCATCGGCGGCGACCTTGCGGCGGTCGCGGCGCGAGGGGCGAGGACGATCGGTATCGAACGCGAACGGGCAACGGCGCTCCTGGCGGCCGCGAACGTATCCCGGGCGACGCTGCTTCAGGCCGATGCCCGCTTCCCGCCCGTCGATCTCGGGCGCTTCGCCATCATCCTCGACCCTTCGCGACGCCAGGAGGGCCGCCGCCGCTTCGACCCGGCGGCGTTCTCGCCGGCGTGGGATGAGGCGCTTAGCCTGGTCGCGCAGGCGCCGGCAGGGGTGCTCAAGGCGCCGCCCGGCATCGATGCCGCCCACATCCCGCCGCAGGCCGAGGTCGAATTCGTGCAGTACGGCCGCTCCTTGCGGGAAGCGGCGCTGTGGTTCGGCGCCGGGGCCGTTCCCGGTCTCCGCCGCGCCGTACTGATGCCGATCGGTGCAGAGCTGGACTCCACCGCGCCCCAGGCCCCGGACGCGCCGGTTCCACCCGGTCCTTACCTCTTCGACCCCGAGTCCTGCGTGACGCGCGCCGGCCTGGTGCTGCACCTCGCCCACCGCCTTGGCGCGCGGTTGCTGGACCCGTCCGTCGCCTACCTGACGGGCCCGGGACCGGCCGCCGACCCCCTCTGCGCCACGTTTGCCCTCCTGGATGCCGTGCCGTTCTCGGTCGCGCGGCTGAAGGCACGACTGAAGGAGGGCCAGTGGCGCGCGGACGAAATTCGCCGCCGTGCCTTCCCCATCGAACCCGACGAGCTACGCGCGCTACTGGGCCGACCGGATGGCGACCCCGTGACGCTTCTCTGTACGACCATCGCCGGCAAGCGCGTGGTGTTCATCGCCCGCCGTCTTCCGTAATCGCGGCCGGCAAATTGCTCAGGGGTGTAGACAATAAAGAGTGCGGTTTGCTAATCTCATTCCGCCTAAGCGGTTGAGCCTTTCTTCCGCGAGATCCGCCAGCGCCCCCGGTGGGCGCCGAGAGGGAGACCCAGGCAATGGTGCTGCTCACCCCCTTCGAAAACTACCTCGACCTCGTGGAAGCGGCGCGCGAACTCGGCATCCACCCCCAGAGCCTGCGGCGGCTGATCAAGCAGAGGAAGGTCCCCGCCACGCTCTTCGCAGGCAAGTACCTCATCGAGCGGGACAAGCTCGAAATGTTCAAGAGCAACTACGACCCGCGCCCCGGCCGCAAGCCCATTCGCCGCTTGCTGTAACCCCCCTCGCCGCTGCGCCGGAGCCGGCTGAGGGCGTCTAACTCCAGATCTTTCCTTGGTCCACCAGGATCCCAAGCGTCACCAGGATCGCCAGTTCCGCCGTGAGCAGGAAGCCAACGAGACCGGCCCACGCGAGCTGAGCCCCGCCGCGCGTGGCGAACACGGGAATCGTGAAAATCACGCTCGAACCGATGAAGGTGAGCATGGCGATCACGCCGAAGGTGAGCGGGCCAAGCAGAAAGGGGATGTACGCCAGCATCGAATCTCCCGGTTAGGCATCGCGGCGCGCCCGGCGCCGACGCCGGATCATATGCACATCTGCGCTTAAGAGGCACGCGCCACCGAGCGTCGCCCCCGCGCCCTCTATCCATGCGCACCGGGCGCCGCTATCGTGTCCGCCACTCGCTTCGCCGGGGAAGCTTCCAGGGCGAAGCCATGCACCGCGGGGGACAACATGCAAGATACACTCGTGCCGGAAGCCTTTGGCCCCCTCCAGGGCGTCCGCATCCTTTCCACGGGCTCGGTCATCGCCCAGCCGTTCGCGGCCGTGGTCGCCGCGCAGATGGGCGCCGAGGTCATCCAGGTCGAAAACCCGCACGTCGAGGACGCCTGGCGGACCATCGGCCTGCAGCTGCCCACCAAAGACGGCGAACGCCAGGTGGGCACGAGCTGGCTCGCCGAACGCAGAAACGAGTTCAACGTCTCCCTCGATATGAGCAAGCCCGAGGGCAAGGAGATATTCCTCGCCCTCGCGCGCCGCGCCGATATCTGGATGGAGAGCTCCAAGCCCGGCACCTACACGAAGTGGGGGCTCGATGACGATGTCGTTCTCGCCGAAAACCCGGGCCTGGTCATCTGTCACGTCTCGGGCTACGGCCAATCGGGCGACCCCGGGTACCTTGGCCGCGCCAGCTACGACATGATCGGCCAGGCGTTCGGCGGCTCCATGTACCAGACCGGCTTCCCCGACCCGAACCCGCCCACCCGTGCCGCCCCCTGGACAGCCGACTACATCACCGCCATGTGGTGCCTCTCCTCTTCGCTCGCGGCCTACGTGCACGCGAAGGAAACCGGCATCGGACAGTCCATCGACCTCGCACAGTTCGAAGCGATCCACGCCGTGCTCGCGGGCACGATGGTCGAATGGTTCCAGCTCGGCATCGTGCGCGAACGCAGCGGCAACGCCTCGCCCGCCTTCCAGCCGTACGACGTGTTCCGCGCCGCCGATGGCGTCGTCGTCATCGCCGCCCCAGCTGCGACGATCTTCGAGAAGGCGTGCGCCGTCCTCGGCCTGGACCCGGCTGACCCGTACTGGGCGAACGCCCGCACGAGCATCCACGAAGTCGCGGGGATCGAATTCGACGCCCTCCTGCGCGGCTGGGTGGAGGAGCGCCCGCTGGCGGAGGTTGTGACGACGTTGAACGCTGCGGGCGTCCCCTGCAGCGCCATCCTCAACGCGCAGCTTTCCGCCGAAGACGCCCATTACCGGGCGCGCAAGGTGCATATCGAATGGGAAGATGAGCAGGTCGGCACGCTCAAGGGCAGCGGGCCGGTGCCTCGCTTTTCGCGTACTCCGGGCAAGATCTGGCGGGGCACCGCCGCCGCCGGCGCCGACAACGCGCGCATCTACGGGGAGGTTCTCGGCTATAGCGCAGAACAGCTCGCCACCATGAAGGCCAAAGGCGTGCTCTAGCGGCGATTCAGCCTCGGGAATCCCTCAGGCCAGGCCCAGCGCCCGAAATACCTCCTCGAAGGCGGTCACATTGCCAGGGTTGAAGTGCGGCTGCGCGTGCTTCACCACGCCGTCCGCACCAACAACCACCAGGGCCCGAACCGACTTCCCTTCGTCCGCATCCCAGAGCCCGAACGCCTTCACCACCTCGCCGTGGAAGTCGCTCAGCAGCGGGAAGGGGAAGTGGTCGCGTTCCTGGAACTTCGCGTGCGACCCGGTGCCGTTGGTGTTGATGCCGAAGACGCGCACGGCGGCGCCCGCGAGCAGGTCGTGCTCTTGTGCAAAGGCCTTCAGTGCGCTCGTGCAGATGGGCATGCCGTCGTCCTGGTAGAAGATGAGGAGCACGGGGCCGGCTGCGCGCGCCTCCGCCAGGCGCAGCGTCGAAGTGGAGCCCGCGGCATCGATCGCGGGCAACTCGAAATCCGGCGCCGTGTCGCCGGCCGCGATGGGCGCCTCACGCGGCGGCCAAGCGGTCGCCGGCGTGTGCTCGCCGGTCACGCTTCGCCTCCGAAGCCCGGCGGCGTGACGGGGTCGAATCCACGCGTCGTCGCCAGGACGCGCACCCTTCCCAGCCCTGCGCCGTCGGTCAACTGTTCGAGCGCGCGCCGCCGCGCGAAGTACTCCGCCATGTCGCCGCGTACCGATTCGACCACTGCCGGCAGGCCCGTCTCCCACAGGAAGGCGGACTGGCTGACGGGCCCGTGCACGGCAAAACCGGCCGCCGACGCGGCCGCAGCCAGGTCCGAGAAATTGACGTGCGTGGTCACGTCTTGCTCGCCGACGTGGATGTACGGGTTCTCATGGGCAGTATGGCGGTGGAAGCAGAGCAGCGTGCCCGCCGTGCGCCAGGGCGCCCACACCACCTCCTGCGGGTAACCGTAGTCGAACACAAGCACCGCACCGCGCGTCACAAGCCGGCAGAGGCCTGCCATCGCGCCGTAGGCACGCGGGCTTACTTCGAAACGGCCCTCCGCGGGCGCGTCGTCGATCGTGGCGATGCCCCCGGGCGCCTCCACGAAGCGTCCCCCATCCCAGCGCACCAGCACCTCCACCGGGCCGCGTGTACCCGCATCGAACAGCCGCACGGGGAACGCGTCGAAGAGTTCGTTCGTCACAACCACACCATCCTCGAAGGGAGCGACCGGCCCCGTGCTCCATTCCACGCGCGGGTCCGTGCCCGTCGCGCACAGCTCGATCGCGACATAATGGAGCGCATCGCGGAAGCCGTCGTCGCGGCCCTCGGCCCAATCCAGCACGGCGCTTGCCAACGCCCCCTCCCCGGCGCCGGGTTCGATGATGGTGAATCGCGCCGGCTGGCCAAGCTCCTCCCAGGCCCACCGGCACCACCCCGCCACCGCCCAGCCGAACATCGGGTGGATTGCTGGGCTGGTGAGGAAGTCGCCTTGCTTGCCGATGCGCCCCGCCTTGCGGTAATACCCGTGCTCGGGGTGGTACAGCGCCAGCTCCATAAAGCGCTCGAAGGGGATGGCCCCGCCCGCCATCTCGGCGATTATCGCGTTCACGAGCGCGGGATTTCCTACGGACACGGTGCCGGGGTCCAGGTCGATCGCCATGGCCCCAGTGTCCCATCGGCCGCGCCGGATAGCTATGCGGGGGCAGCCCGGCCCCCCACCAGCCATGCGACAGTCCGACCGCGGCCCTGCTACCCTGACCCCCATCCCAACTCCTCGGGGGAACCCGGTTGACCTCCACGCCGCCAAAGTCCGAGCACGCAGTCGACTCCGCCGTCCGCGACTTCGGCGCCGCGCTCGCCCAGCTGGACCCGTTTCGCTTCCGCGCCTGGGCTGAATTGGGGCTGACCACGGCCCAGTTGCGGGTCATGTTCCTCATGCGGGAAACGCCAGGCGTGACGGCCGGCGCGCTCGCCTCGCGGCTCTCGGTCACGCCCCCGACCATCTCCGGCATCGTCGATCGTCTCGTGCGTCTGGGGCTGGTGCGCAGGGAAGAGGACAGCGAAGACCGCCGCCTGGTGCGCAATTGCCTGACCGAGCAGGGCGAGCACACCTGCAGCCGCCTCGAATGTGGCGCCGAGATCTTCACGCGCCGCATCCTCGTCGAAATGAACCACGTCGACCTCGAGGCGTTCATCGCGGGCCTGCGCGCGTTCATCAAAGCGGCCGAATACGTCTCGACCGTCGAGCCGAACCTGGCGGTCGTAGCCATGCCCGGGGAGAACAGCTCGTGATCCGCGCTCGCGTGCGCACCATGGACCTCGAGGATCCGTTCGTCGAATCGTTCGAAGGCATGTGCGAAATCCTGCTCGTGCGCCATGGAGAACAGCAGTTCCGGGAAAACATCCCCCTCGGCGAAGCGCTCGACGCGCCCCTCTCCGAACTGGGCTGGCGCCAGGCGCGCGCCGTCGGCGAGCGGCTCGCGCCCGCACGGCTGGCGGCGGTGTACTGCAGCCCGTTGCAGCGTGCCCACAACACCGCGCGCGAAATCGCCCGCCCCCATGGCCTCGAACCCACCGTCCTGCCCGAACTGAGCGAGATCGACCTTTGGCGCGGCGCTCCCCAGGACAAAGGCCTCCTCGACATCTACACGCGCGACCAGCTGGTGGCCATCTATCGCGAGGTCTCGGCCACGCGCCTCCACACCGCCTACCCTCACTGTGAAGATGCCGAAGCCTTCAAGCAGCGCGTCATCGGCGCCATCGACCGCATCGCCGCTGAGAACCAGGGCAGCCGCGTCGCCATCGCCTGCCACGGCGGCGTCATCAACGCCTACCTCTCGCACCTCTTCCGTTCGGCGTATGACCACGTAGTCTCCGTCCACCACACGTCCATCACCGTCGTGCGCGCCGCCGATACCCGCCGCGAGCTCTTGACGATCAACGACTACTCCCACGTCATGCCCTTCCAGTCGGTGCGGGGCAGCCTCAACGGAAGCCGCTAGCGCGGCGCCCGCGCTAACACCATGGAAACGCTCATTCCCCGCCTCAAGCTCTGGCTCGAACGCGACGGGCGCCTGGTCATGTCGGACTACCGCGTCCGTCTGCTCGAAGTGGTCGGCGAAACCGGCTCGTTAGCCCAGGCAGCCGAACAGATGCATCTGTCCTATCGCCGCGCCTGGGGCAAGGTGAAGGAGCTGGAGGCGAACTTGGGCCTCCCCCTGGTGCAATCCGAAGTGGGCGGCGCGGGCGGTGGCCACACAACGCTTACCCCCGAAGCGCGCGCGCTTGTCATCGCCTATCGTCGTTTCCAGGAGCGCATGACCAGCGATTTGGACGCCGTATTCCGGGAAGAGCTGGAGCGCGCGCTCGAGGGGCCGATTCGTGCCGTGCGGCAGTGACGCCCACATCCGGAGGGAGCCTCGGGCGTGACGCGCGAGGAGCTCATCATTGGCGCCGTCCGTGTCGCCGGGTCGCTGCTGGTCCTCCGCTGGGCACTCGTCGGCGGACTCGTTGCAGTGCTCGTGGATTTCAGCGACCTGTTTCTCAAGAACCTGCTCGACCTTGGCGGCGTGCGCGACTACCAGGCGTTCGACAAGTACCTGGACCAGGTCTACATGCTGGCGTTCCTGGGCGTGGCGGTGCGCTGGCAGGGCCCCGCGCGCAGCATCTCGATCGCCCTGTACGCCTTCCGCCTGGCCGGGTTCGTGCTGTTCGAAGCGACAGGCGCGCGTGTCCTCCTGCTGTTCTTCCCCAATGTCTTCGAATTCTGGTTTCTCTTCGTGGCCAGCCTGCCGCACTGGCGGCCTGCGTTCCGCTTCGGCCGGCGCCAGGTTGGCGCGGCCGTGGGCGTGCTATTGGTGCTGAAGGAAGCTCAGGAGTTCGTTCTGCACGAAGCCCGTTGGCTGGATCGCTTCACGGCCGTGGAAGCGGTCCAGTCCATCTGGGACTGGCTAACGCCCTCAGCCTTCGGACGCTGACTGGCGCCTCCGGCGCGGACGCCATGCCCCGCGTATCCGGCTTCCTTGTTACCCTCAAGGCATGCTCAAGGACACCGCCTGCGGAGAACTGCGCGCAGCCGATGCCGGACGCACCGTCCGCCTCGCTGGCTGGGTGCACCGCCGCCGCGACCACGGCGGCCTCATTTTCATCGACCTGCGCGATTCGAGCGGCATCGTCCAGCTCGTCTTCAACCCGGACCACGCGGGCAGTCACCAGGCCGCCCATCGCGCCCGCAACGAATGGGTGCTCGCCGTCGAAGGCACAGTCCGGCCGCGTTCGCCCGAAACAGCGAACGCCAACATGCCGACGGGAGAGATCGAAATCTCGCCCACATCGTGCAAGGTACTGAACGAATCGCTCACGCCCCCCTTCTACATCAACGAACCCGCTGAAGTGAGCGAGCAGCTCCGCCTCAAATACCGCTACCTCGACTTGCGCCGTCCCGAAGCCGCGCGCCTCATCCGCCTGCGCCACGAGGTGGTGCGCCACATGCGGGACTTCCTCAGCGAGCGCGGCTTCATCGAAATCGAGACGCCGACCCTCATCAAGTCCACGCCCGAAGGCGCACGCGACTTCCTCGTCCCTTCGCGCTTGCAGCCGGGCGAGTTCTTCGCGCTGCCCCAATCACCCCAGATCCTCAAGGAACTGCTCATGGTGGCGGGCTTCGAAAAATACTTCCAGCTGGCCCGCTGCTACCGCGACGAGGACTTCCGCGCCAACCGCGTCGCCGAACACACGCAGCTCGACCTGGAGATGAGCTTCGTCGAAGAAGAAGACGTGATGGCCCTCGTGGAAGAGCTGTACACCGGCATCGCCGAGCGTTTCAGCGTGGCCGGGCCCGCCGCCAAGCCCTTCCCGCGGCTCGATTACACCGATTGCATAGCGCGCTACGGAATCGACCGCCCGGACCTCCGTTTCGGGCTCGAACTCGCCGATATCTCGAATTGCCTGCGCGCTTCGCAGTTCCAGGTGTTCGCGGGGGCGCTCGCGGCGGGCGGCGAAGTGAAGGCCATCTGTGTCCCGGGCAAGGCGGAGATGACCCGCCGCGAAATCGACGAGCTCACCGAACTAGCGCGCGCGGCCGGCGCGAAGGGCCTCGCCACGATCGGCTTCCTCCCCGGAGGTGAACTGCGCTCGCCCATCGCCAAGTTCCTGTCGCAGGAAGAAGCGGCTGCCATCCGCTCGGCCACCGGCGTCGCGGACGGGGACATGCTCGTCATTGTCGCTGACCGGCCGGAGGTGGTCGCCCTAGCGTTGCACCAGGTGCGCCAAAGCCTCGGCGACCGGCTCGGACTGAAGGACCCTTCCGTGCTTTCGTTTGCGTGGGTGACCGGCTTCCCCCTGCTCGAATGGCGCCCCTCCGAAGAGCGCTGGGACGCCACTCACAACCCCTTCAGCGGCTACCGGCCCGAAGAAGAGCACCTCCTCGGTAGCGATCCCGGCAAGGTGGTCTCGCGCCAGTACGACCTCACCCTCAACGGCACCGAGATCGGCGGCGGTTCCATCCGCCTCAACACCCGGGCAGCGCAGGAGAAGGTGTTCTCCCTCATGGGCCACACCGCCGAACAGATGCGCGACCGCTTCGGCGTCATCCTCGATGCGCTCGAATTCGGCGCGCCACCGATGGGCGGTGTAGGCATGGGCATCGACCGCCTGCTCATGTGGCTGGCGGGCACGGACAACATTCGCGATGTCATCGCCTTCCCCAAGACATCGGCGGGCTCCGACCCGCTGATGGACGCGCCCTCACCCGTCGAGCAATCGCAGCTCGAAGAACTGGGGCTCCGGCTCGCGCCTGGCATCGGTACGCGGGGGCCAGCCCGGTAAAGGGCCTTTGCTTCGTCCCCGCACGCCGGCGTTCCCGGCCGCCGTTGGCCGCGTTATCTTTTCTTGTACTTGACGCCGCCCGCCCGGCGGTGCCATCGCGCGGGCGGCCGCTATCGTATCGTTGTCAGAACTCTACCGCCGCGCGTGCAGGTGCTCATGTCCAACCGATCGCTCACTCTCCTGATGGGCTTCGTTGCCTTCCTCATCCTCGCGGTCGGCGTGGTCTTCGTCGTCTTCCTCGCCAGCTCCGGCGGCGGCGACGATTCATCCGCCAGCGATGACAAGACCGACACGAAGACCGACGACAAGAAGAAGAAGGCTTCCGCCAGCGGCATCTGCGGCGGCAACATCCTCTACGTCCCCGGCGGCGACCCGACGTCCGTCCTCGACCCCATCCAGGTCGGCGATGTCACCACGGCCGAGTACGTTGCCGAGATCTTCGGCGGACTCGTGACCCTGGACCTGGACCTCGAGATCCAGCCCGACATCGCCGAAAAGTGGGACGTATCCGCCGATGGCAAGGTGTACACCTTCCGCCTCCGCGATGATGTGGTCTTCCACAATGGCCGCCGCGTCACGGCCGAGGACTTCAAGTACAGCTTCGAACGCGCGGCCGACCCGGCGAACGCCTCCCTCCAGGTGCTCCCCTACCTTGGCGGCGTCGTCGGCGTGAAGGACAAGTACACCGGCAAGGCGAAGGAGGTCAGCGGCGTCAAGGTCGTCGATGAGCGCACCCTGCAGATAACGCTCCTCGAGCCCGAGGCCTACTTCCTTGCCGAGCTTACCTACCCCGTCTCCTACGTCGTGGACCAGGAACAAATAAAAACCAACGCTCGCAACTGGACGCAGAAGCCCAACGGCACCGGCCCCTTCCGCGTCGCCGAATTCAAGGCGGCGGAAAAGATCCGTCTTGTCCGCAACGACCGCTATCACCTCGGCCCGGCGAAGCTGGATGAGATCGTCTTCGAACTCGGCGGCGGCTCCATTTCCACCCGCTTCCAAAACGACGAGATCCACGTGGCCGGAGTGCCCCTCCTCCAACTCGATGACGTGAAAGCGGGCAACAACCCCCTCAGCCAGTTTTACCGGCCCCAGCCCGAGATGAGCCTTTCCTACGTGGCCTTCAACGTGAAGCAGGCCCCCTTCGATGACCCGAAGGTTCGCCAGGCGTTCGCCATGGCCATCGACTACCGCAACATCAACCAGAACCTGTACTTCAACGCACTGCGTGTGGCCACCGGCATCCTTCCCCCGGAAATGCCTGGCCACAACCCCGCCGCCACAGGCTACAAGTTCGACCCCACGCAGGCGAAACGATTGCTCTCCGAATCGAAGTACGCCGCCAACATGCCCCAGATCACCCTCAAGTTCGCTGGCTCCGCGGGCGGCGGCAGCGACTTGCTCCAAGCCCTCCAGAGCGACTGGCAGGATGTCCTCGGCGTCACCGTCGATCTCCAGGCAATCGACCCTTCGGCCTACCTGCGCGAGCGCAAGAAGAAGACCTTCCAGATGCTGGCCGACGGCTGGATCGCCGACTACCCGGACCCGGAAAACTTCATCGGCAAGCTCTTCGGCGGTTCCAGCGACCTCAACGTGCTGAACTACGCCAACCCCGAAGTGGATGCGCTACTCGACCAGGCACGCAACGAGCAGGACAGCGAGAAGCGGCTGCGGCTCTACCAACAGGCGGAGCAGAAGATCATCGATGACGCGGTCATTATCCCCGAGTTCTGGGGCGTCGCACACTACCTGGTCAAGCCCTGCATCCAAAACTGGCCAGAGGTTTCCCTCCCGGTGCCCAAGTACCGCTACATCGAAATCGACTCGACGAAGAAGTAGGATTCGCGCGTGGGCCCAGGGCTGCTCGCCTACACCATTCGCCGCGTGCTCTGGGCGGTGCCAGTCCTCTTCGCCATCTCCGTCATCGTCTTCTACGTGATGCGGCTCGCGCCCGGCGACCCGGTCGATAGCCTGCTCGGCACCCGCTACAACGACCAGACGGCGGCCGTGCTGCGCAAAAAGTACGGTTACGACGAGCCCGTGCACATCCAGTACGTGAAGTACATGGAGAACCTCTTCAAGGGTGACCTGGGCGTCTCCACACGCCACCAGGGGTTCACCGTCAAGGAGGTTATCTGGCCCAAGATCAAAGTCTCGACACAATTGGGGGCCATGGCCCTCATCATCACCTTCGCCCTGGGCATCCCCATTGGCGTATACGCTGCCCTCGCCCGCGGAACCTTTCTCGACCCGCTTACCATCAGCTTCTGGCTGGCGCTGGACGCGATCCCCGTGTTCGTGATGATCCCCATCCTCCAGTACTTCTTCGCCGTCAAGCTCGGATGGATAGAACTCGGCTGGGATGGCGTCTACAGCACCAACGTCATCCTCCCCGTACTCATCATGTCGCTGCCGGGGGTGGCGGGCGTCGCGCGCTTCATGCGCGCCTCCGTCATCAGCGTGATGGGCGAAGACTACATCCGCACCGCCCGTGCAAAGGGCCTGCGCGAATCGACGGTCGTCATCTCCCACATCACCCGTAACGCCTTACTGCCGATGATCACGGTGATCGGCCTTTCCCTGCCCGGCATCACCGCCGGGGCGCTCTTCACCGAGCAGTTCTTCGGCATCCCCGGCATCGCCCGCGAAGCGCTCGCCGCCGTGACCGCACCCGACTTCGATGTCGTCCTCGCCCTCGTCCTCTTTGGCTCCACGCTTTTCGTGATCGCCAACATCGTCATCGATGTCTCCTACGCCGTCATCGACCCGCGCGTCCGCGTCGGCGGCTCACGGAGGGCCTGACGTGGCGCAGTCGGCCGTCCTCACTCCCGAAGAGGCGTTCTCCGAGCGGCCCTCGCAATCGCTGGGGCGGCGCGTGGCTCGTCAGATCGTCCGCAAGAAGCTGGCGATGATCGCGGTGACGTATCTCGCTATCTTCTACTTCGCCGGCGTCTTCGCGCCCCTGGTCGCCCCTCACGATCCGAACGAGCAAAACCGCAGCCGCGGCGAGACGCTCCAGGGCCCCTCGTCAGAGCACCTGTTGGGCACCGACCGCCTCGGACGAGACCTCCTCTCGCGTGTGATGTACGCGGCCCGCACTACCATCCTCTTCACCGTCGCCGTCACGATCACCGGTGGCCTCTTCCTCGGGCTCGGCCTCGGCCTGCTGGCCGGCTATCGCGGCGGCTGGATGGACACCGCCATCATGCGCGTCGGAGAGGTCTTATCGGGTTTGCCCACGCTCTTCGTCATGCTCGCGCTCACCGCCGCCTTCCGCACCCGCATCGACGGCCTCTCGTTCTGGCTGCGCGACAACAGCCCGCTGGGCAACGATGCCAAGACCCTCGTCCAGTTCACCATCATCGTCGCCGCCACGGTGCCCTTCGCCTGGATCGGTTCATCCCGCATCGTGCGCAGCCAGGCCCTCTACCTGCGCGAAGCGGAGTTTGTCACCGCCGCCGAACTGCTCGGAGCCTCCACCTGGCGAGTCATCACGCGGCATATCCTCCCCGGCGTGATGCCGCTCTTCATCGTCGGCCTCTCTGCCGGAATGGCCGGCATCGCCGGCGCGGAAGTGGCCCTCAGCTTCCTCGGCCTGGGCATTTCGCCGCCCACCGCCAGCTTCGGCACGCTCATCGGTGATGGCGCCGGTGTGCGTACCTTCCAGGCGAGCCCCCACCTGCTCATCGCGACGGCCACGCCCGTCATCCTTTTCTTCTTCGCCTGGAACCTTCTCGGCGATGCCCTCGTCGATGTCCTCGACCCGCGCCTGAGTCCCCGCTGAACCTGCAACGCACCCGATACGGCCCGGCCTGCGTTAGCGCGCGGCTTTGCTATACTCGAAAGCGGAGGCGCAGACCGCCAAGTGAAGGTTACCCGTGAACGGCTCCCCGAGAGCCGTGTTCTTCTTGACATCGAAGTCGACCCCGAGCGCCTCGAACAGTCGCTCGATGCGGAATACCGCCGCTTTGCCACTCGTGCGAAGATCCCCGGTTTCCGGCCCGGCAAGGCGCCGCGCGCCGTCATCGAACGCGCCATGGGCGGCCCCCAGCAGCTCCGCACGGCCCTCATCGATGACTCGCTGAAGCACCTCGTCCCCGATGTCTACAACGAGGTCATCAAAGACGAGGACGTGGACGCCATCGCCCAGCCCGAGCTTGAGATCGTCGAACTCGATCCCGTGCGCTTCAAGGCCACCGTCCCCGTGCGCCCTACAGTCGAGCTGAACGACTACCGCTCCATCCGCATCGACAAGGAGACAGTGGAAGTGACGGATGAGATGGTGGCGGAGCAGGTCATGGGCCTGCGCCGCCGCCACGCGACGCAGGTGCCCGTTGACCGCCCCGCCGCCTGGGGCGATGTCGTGATCGCCGATGTCTCCGGCCGCATCGCCGGCGAAGAAGACACGTTCATGGAAGACGAGAACGCCGAGATCCCGCTCCAGGAAGGGCAAGAAATCCTCGTCCCCGGGCTCGCGGAAGCCTTCGCCGGCCTGCGAAAGGGCGAGCAAAGGTCCCTCGAGCTGGTGATGCCCGAAGACTTTCGCGCCGAGCGCTTCCAGGGCAAGACAGCCACCTTCACCATCGCCATGAAGGAAGTGAAGGAAGTGCAGTTGCCCGCCGAGGACGGCGAACTCGCCGCCCTCGTGAACGCCGAGGAGTTCGATTCCTTCGAAGCGCTGCGCACGCGCATCCATGAGGACCTGGAGAAGTCCCTGGCGACGAACGTCGAGGCCGCTCACCGCCAGGCGGCGCTCGACAAGGTCGTCGAGGGCGCGACCATCGAATACCCACGCGTCCTCGTTGACCGCGAAATCGACCACATCATCAACGAAGTGACCGGCAGCGACCGGCAGGCCTACGCCGCCCACCTGCAGCGCATCGGCCGATCGGAAGAAGAGTACCGCGAGACCTTCCGCGAAGCGGCCGAAGCGCGCCTGCGCCGCGGTCTCGTACTCGCGCGCGTCGTCGAAGCGGAGGCCATCGAATCTTCGCCCGAAGATATCGATGGCGAGGTTGAACGC
>JBPCLM010000005.1:0-8065 GCA_051003295.1 Tepidiformaceae bacterium
GCGTGCACTTCTTGCCCACGCCGGGACACACCGCCGACCACGCCTCCGTTGTCCTCTCGTCGGGCGGCCAGACCGCGATTTATCTCGGCGACGTGGCCCACCACGCCGTGCAACTCGAGCGGCCCGCGTGGACGGCCGCCTTCGATGTGCTGCCGCTCATCAGCCTGGAGACCAAGAAGATGCTGGCAGAGCGGGCCGTGCGCGAAAACGCACTGCTTGTGTGCGTGCACAACGCCTTCCCCGGCACGGGACGGCTGAACGGCCCCGAGGGGCGGCGCACCTTCGTGCCTGAATGACGGCGCCACAGCGGGTCTACCACCTCGCGCTCAGGGAGACCCACGCCGAAGCCGGCGCACGCTTCCACGAGCGGCTTGGCTGGTCCCTGCCTGCGCACTACGGCGACGCCGAGGCCGAGTACGCCGCGCTGCGGGGGGCAGCCGTCCTGCTCGACCAGTCGCACCGCAGTCGTTTCATCGTGCACGGGCCAGACGCGCTGGAGGTGCTGGCAGGCGCCTTTGCGGGCGACCTGCGCGCACTCGAGGAGGGGCGCGCACTGCGGACTGCGTGGCTCGATGCGGACGGCCTCATCACGGACGTTGCTCTCGTGGCGCGCACGGGCGGCATCGCCTACTTCGTCTCTGGCGAGCCGGGCCAGCGAGAGGCCACCGCGGCCAGGCTGCGCGGCGCCCTTGGCCCCGGCTACGAGGCCACGATCGACGACCGCACGGAAAGCACCTGCCTGCTGGCCCTGACCGGTCCCGCCGCGGCCGAGGTCGCGCGCGCACACCTGGACCAGGCCCTGTCGCCGCGGCTGCGGCAGCTGGAGGCGGTGACCTTCCAGTTCCACGGCTTCAGGTCGCTGGCGGTGCGCACAAGCGACAGCGGCGAAGACGGGTTCGAAATGATGCTGGCGCCGGCCGTCGCACAACACGTGGTGCAGACGCTGCGCGAAGCGGGCGTGGCGCTGGCCGGTGACATCGCGCGCGAAGCGGCCCGCGTCGAAACCTGCATCCCGGCCTACTCGCCCGACCTCGAAGGCGGACTGACTCCGGGCGAGGCCGGGCTCCACGACCTGCTGGGCATCCCGGGCGGACGCCGCCGCCGGTGCCTCGTCGCCCTGCTGCTCGACGCGCTCACGGCCCTGCCCGCGGGCACACGCCTCACGGGCGCGGCGCTCGAAGGAGAGTTGCGCTCATGCGTACGGGCGTTCGGGCTGGACGCGATCGCCGCGCTGGCCGTGCTTGGAGGTGGCGATCCGCCGCCACCAGGGACAACGCTTGACGCAGCCGGGAATCGCGCCACGATTGTGGCCAAGCCGTTGTATCGCAGGAGGACCGCATGACCTTCCCCAGTGCCCCCAGCAACGCCGAGCTCGCGGCGGCGGCCGCCCGCTACCGTCCCCTCGGCGTGCGCGAACTCAACCTTGGCGACGAATGGCGGGCACGCTGGGTAGATTCATAAGCGCTCCCCCAAGGCGTGCCTGCTGTGAAAGCGTTCGCCGCCCTCTACATGGACGACAAAGGCTACGCCCTGCGCCGCCGGGGCGAAGAACGCTGGGGTATCATCGAAGGTGCGCCTGAGCCGGGCGAGAAGCCGCTCGCGTTCGTCAGGCGCGTGGCCCGCGAATGGGCTGGGGCGGTGCCGGGCAAGGTGGTGGCCATCGGCTATCTCGACTGTCGCGCCACAACGCACAACCCCAATTACCCAGCCGATAGCGAAGGGGTCATCCCCCTCTACATCGTGGCCGCCAAACAGGTGCGCGATGTGCCCGCCGCCTCCCCGTACGAGCGGCGCCGCTTGCCCATGAACGAATACTTGACGGCGCTGCGCAACCGCTACCCCGAACTCATCGAGGAGATGGGCAAGGTCGTCGAACGCTACGTGATCATGCGTGCGCGGGGCGAGCTCTGACCGCCCCGGGGGCGTGGCGTGGATTCGGTGTGTTTTGAAGCCTCGCGACGACCCGACCAAATAACCCTGAGTCGAAGCGCGATCCGCTTAGCCGCTCAGCGTCCGTAGACGGACACGAGGTTGCTGCTCGTGGAGGTGAAGGGTTCTCGGTTCCAGCCACCCCAACGCTCCTTCAGGCGCAGCCCGGCGATGCGCGCCATGAGGTCCATCTCGCTCGGCCAGACCTGGCGGGTGACGATCGGATACAGTCGGACCCCGTCCGCCGTCAGCGACACGTGGCTCTCTTCCAGCAGCTGGGTCACGGGGTCGTAACGCGCGACATCGAGCCACACCTGATTCACCTCGATCGGTTGAGCGTGGACGTACTGATTGTCGGCCAGATGCAGCGAAGCGTGCGTCTGCGCCTCCACGACGAACGAGCCGTCGTCCGTGAGATGTGCTGCTACGTTCTGAAAGCAGCGCACCTGGTCGTCCTGCGTCAGCAGGTTGTGAATCGTGTTGTAGACGATATAGATCAACCGGTATGTCCCGGCGACCGGAACGTCGGCGTAGTCGCCCATCGTCACCGCGATCGCATCACCGCCGGGCTGCGTGCGCAGGACGTCGACCATCGCCTGCGAGATATCTATGCCGTCCACACGGACGCCTTGCGCGGCGAGCGGCCGCGCGACGCGCCCGGCACCGATCGCCAGCTCCAGCGCCGGGCCATCGCCCGCACGCTCGCGCAGGAACGCCAACGTCGCGTCCTCGTCGCCGCGCAGTCTGCGGGGATCTCCCTCCCCCACATCCTTGCCAAAACTCATGACTGGCTCGTAGTTCTTCACGGAAACCTCCCATCGCGCTAGACCCGCCGCATGACGTGCAGCAGGTACTCCTTGCGGTCGAGCGGATTGTGGGTCCGACCGCGGCCGCGTCGGGATCGTGCCGCGGACCGGCTGGTAGCGGTCGAAGGCGCACTCCAGCACGCCTTCGCCGCGAGTCAGCGCGGGAAGCTGTCGCTGCAGCTCGTGTACGCGAGCCGCCGGGATCTCACCCTCAAGTACGTACGACGAACCCCGCATTTCCTGTGTTTGCGGGACGGCACGCAGCCGTGCCAGTACGGGCGCTGTCGCTCCGAACGTGTCTGCCGGGACCTCGAGGTAGAAGCGGTGGACCGGCTCGCACACCACTGTGCTTGCCTGCGTTAATGCCGCCATCAACACTAAGGGAGCAAGTATGCGGAAGTCCGCAGCTATTGTACGTGGTGTATTGCCAGATGGTTTCCCTGGTCCATCCCCGATGTAGTAGTTGCATTCGTTCATAGTCACTGTACAGTCGGTGACCTGCCATCCGAAAAGGCCCTCATGGAGACTACTGCGGACGTATTGTGTCATATGCTCAACGAAGCTACTCGTGGTCTTATAGATGTACAACGGAATAAAGCGAGGGTCGACATCGAGTTGGAACGTAACGCCTGACCCAACAGGTGCAGGTTTGACGACCGGACCCACAGTGGCGGAAGTCGGATTTGTCTCCTCTTGCAATACTTCGACCGCCGCACCGGTGCCGATGGGCCGTTCGATGCAGATAGGGGTCGTTTCGCGGAAGCCGACGTCGATGTTGAAGTCGTTCGCCAGCGTTGCCTGGATGACCTCTTTCTGCACCTCGCCGTAGAGCGAGACAAATAGTTCGTGCCGAGTATCGTCCTGTCGCAGATTGATCAGTGGGTCCTGCTCGGCGAGCTGGGCGAGCGCAACCTGTAACGCCCCTTTTTCACCGGGGAGCAGGGGAACGACGACCGTTTCCAGTGTCGGCGGGGCGAAGTGGTGGCGTTCCGAGGTCGTTCGCGATATGCCGATCGGGTCGCCGATCTGGACACGGCCGAGACCCCAGAGCTTCGCAATCCGCCCGGCCGCGACCGACGCACTCTGGGCGGCCACACCGCGGTCGAAAAGGCTGATCGCGGTGACCGTCCGCTCGTTACCGCGGCCGCATTGCACCCGATCTCGCGTTCGGACTGTTCCCGAGAACATACGGACGTACGCGATCTTCTCCCCGGCCGGACCGCGTTCGACCTTGAAAACGGTGCCCGAAACGGGGCCATCGACATCGCCTTCGGCCGCAGGCAGCAACTCTGTGACACCCGCGATCAGCGAATCCACGCCCGCACCCGTGATTGCCGACCCGAAGAACACCGGATGCACCAGCGCCTGCCTCGTCTGCGCCCCAAGCTCGTCGCGGAGCCGCCAGTATGAAACCGTCGTCTCGTCGTCGACGTACGCGGCCAGAAACGCATCGTCGTGGTAAGCAAGCCGATCGGCCAGCCTGGCCGCAAAAGCAACGTCGGCCGCACCGTAAGGCGTGAAGCCAGGGCTGCGCGTGCCAAGGTCGCGCGCCCATCCCCTCGGGATGATTGCCGGCGTCAGTTTCTCGGCAATGTTCTGCAGCACGCGTTCATATTGCGCGCCGCCGCGGTCGATCTTGTTCACGAAGATGAGGGTGGGAATGTGTAGCCGCTGGAGCGCCCGCATCAACACGCGTCTCTGCGGTTGCACGCCCTCCACGGCGGAAATCACCAGCACAGCGCCGTCGAGCACGCTCACCACGCGTTCCACTTCGGCGATGAAATCCGGGTGGCCGGGAGTGTCGATCAGGTTGACCGTGACGTCATGAATGACGAAGGACACGACGGCGGACTTGATGGTGATGCCGCGTTGTCGTTCCAGCGCCAGGGTATCCGTCTGAGTACTGCCGTCATCGACGCTCCCGATCTCGTCGATGACACCGGCGGCGTAGAGCAGCCGCTCGGTCAGGGTTGTCTTACCAGCGTCTACATGGGCCAAAATCCCCAGGTTCAACGTTCGCATTAAGCGTCATGTCCTCCGAATAGGTGGCGAGTCTCTTCTGGATGGATATGAACGCCTGGCGCATTTCCCTCTCCTTGGCCGATCGGTATTGCCGGGAGTACAGCACATGGCCACGCCGGACGTCAACCGATTCGTGGGGCGACTGGACCGGCGAGCTGGCGGATCAGCCGCCGAGGTGAAGCGCCATCTCGGCGACGACCTTGCCGCCCCTAATCGCCATAGATGCGCACGAGGAGTTCGTAGAGCGCCGGGTCGTAGCCCTTGAGCCAGCGCCGGTCGTGGCCGCCATCGCGCTCAGCGTAGAGGAAGTAGGCCTGCGTGGCCTCCGCGAAGTATTCGTTGCTGTTCGTCGCGGCGTACGTGCCACGGTACTTCCCCGCATCGCGGGCGGCCTGCAGCAACAGTTTCACCTCGATGTAGTCCCTGTGGTCGAGCGTCCAGCCCTGCACGAGGTGTCCCAGTTCGTGGTAGAGGATGTTGAGCCCATCGCAGGGGCCCGAGCGGTTGCCGAGCAAGTCCAGCTCGTTCACCGTCGCGACCGGGTAGTCCGCCCGGTCAGCGACGCCGCAGACGTGGTCGAAGAAGTCGGTGTTGCGCTGGCCCTGGAGGCATCCAAACTCCGGTAGATCGAGGACTCCCTGGCCGGGCGCAACGATGATGACGTAGCCGCCTTCTTCGGCGAGCGCATCTTCGAGGTTGTTGTTTTCGAAGACGCGCTCGATCGTTTTCACGGCGATATCGAACGCGCGGGCCGAGATGCGCTCGCTGCCGACGATCGCGATGCCGCGGGCCTCGCGCTGTTGCGTGTACGTAGGGGAGAACTGCCGGGGGGCGCCCGCCTCGGGCCGGCGGAATTCGCCCTGGCAGACGGAGCCGGCCGGCTTCAGCGCGGTGTCAGGTTCCTCGTCGTTCGCCCCGGGAACGGCGACGATGGGGTCGTCCGCGCTGCTGTCGCCGCCGCTCTGCATCGCGAAGGCAACGGCGGCTACAGCGCAGACAAGGACGACTGCGGACACTGGCAGCAAGAGTGGCCAACGGCGGAGCACGGTTCCAAGCTTCGGGCCGCCCCGTGGCGGCGTAAAGCCCGCCCTTAACCCGGCATTAGCTTTCGATCGCCCAACGGACGGACACGTTCACCGTGACCTTACCGGCCCCGGGCTCGATCGGCGTTGCGATATCCGGCTGAAACCCCGCCGCCGAGCGTTCGCTGAAGATTGGCGGAGGGTTGTTCCCGGCGACTTCCGTGATGCTCATGGGCGCTCCGAGCCGCACTCCGCCGAGCTTCGCCAGTTCCTCGGCTTTCGTTCGCGCATCCTTCATCGCCGCTTCGCGCGCCTGCTCGAGCAACCGTGTCGTGTTTTCGATGCCGAAGCGGATACCAGCGACGCGCACATCGTCGCCACCGGCCCGTGCCGCCTCGTCGATGAGCTTGCTGAAGTCATCGAGCTTGCGCACTTTCACTTCGACGTTGTTGGTCACGGTGTAACCGATGATGCGCTGCGGGTTGGCGGCGTTCCGAAAATCGTACTGCGGGTTGATGCTGAAGTTATTGGTCTGAATGTCCTTTTTATCGACGCCGTTCTTCTGCAGCGACGAGACGACCGCGTCGGCGGCGGCCGCCGCGCGGTTGCGGGCCTCGGCGACCGTCGGCCCGGTGACTTCGACCCCTGCCGAGAAGAAGCCGGTATCCGGCGGCGCCTGCACCTCGCCGATGCCGGCGACGGTGATGCCCGCCGCAGGATCCCCCGTGATGACCTGCGTTTCGCCGCCGGAGCAGGCGGCCGCCATTACCGCGACCGTACAAAGCGACGCGAGGGCCGAAGAGCGGAGCAAGGTGTTCATTTGTGCCTCCTGGCAGGTGTTTGGATCGCTACTGCGACCGGCGGCGGAGCAGGAAAGCGGCGCCAATAGCGGCCCCAGCAACCACGGCAAGCCCCACGCCAGCGGGCAACCGCCAGGGGATGCCTCCCTCGCCGTCAGCAGCGCGCGCGGGGCGGCCCTCCACTTCTGCCAGCACGCCGCCAGGGGTGGGGCCAAAGGAGTCCGTGTTGTCATGGACGCCAGGTGTTCCCGCGCCCGTGGGCCGGAGTTCGGACTGGCCCGGGGCCTCGGTGGCCGCTGGCGCCGGACTGGAATCGGATGACCCGCCCACCCCGCCGCCGCCCTGGAACGGCGGGACACCCGATTTGGCAGTGGGGAGGGCGGTGGCTCCCACGGACGACCGTTCGGGGCCTTGCCCGCCCGCCGCCGCCGCGGCGCCGGGCGCGCCCGCATCGTCGCTCGTGGAAGCGCGTTCGTCGCTGCGCGACCCATCGCCGCTACCGTCGATGAGGACAGGGACCATCAGCGCCACGAACCCGGCGATGGCAAGGCCGGCGGTCGCCTGGGCCGCCCGGTAGGCAAAGCGTGGGGCGGCTGGGCGCGCCCGGGCCTTGACGGGGGCCGCGTTGGGCGCCCCCGCGAGCATCTCCCGGCTGATCCGGAACGACCGGGGCGCCGCCACTTCGGGCAGCGAAGCAACGGCGGCACGGACGTCGCGGTAGTCTTCGAACGCAGCCGTGCAACCGCTACAGCGGGCAAGGTGCCTTGCCACGTGGCCGCGCTCTGCCGCGGGCAGTTCGCCATCGATGTAGGCGCTCAGCTGCGCGCGCAAGCGAGCATGGCGGCTGAAACGGGTAAGTAGCGTTTTCATCACTCTCCACCATCCAAACGCCGGTAGCCGGCCAAAAGTTCCGGGTTCGCCACCAGCACTGCGCGCAGGCGCTCGCGTGCCCGGTGAATGCGGGACTTGATGGTGCCGAGCGTTACCCCGGTCATCTCCGCTGCCTCTTCGTAGCGGTATTCGTAGAGGTCCACGAGCACAAGTGCCTGGCGCTGATCGAACGGCAGCGTGGCAAGCGCGCCTTCGATGATGCGGTGCAGCTCGCTGCGCTCGGCGCTCTGCTCGGCGCCTTCCCGCGTGTCCGGGATGTCCCTCACGATCGCCTCTGCGCCAGCCGGCGCGTCAAGCGAATGCGGCGCGTCCTTGCGGTAGCGACGGCGCAATTCATCCTTGCTTTCGTTGGCGGCGATGCGCAGGAGCCAGCTGCGGACGTTGCCCCCATCGAACCTGGAAAGAGCACGATAGGCGGAGAGGAACGCTTCCTGCGTGGCATCTTCGGCGGCTTCGCGGCGCCCCAGCAGACGGAAGCAGAGGCCAAAAACCGCCGACTGGTAACGTTCCACGAGTCTGTTGAACGCGTCCAGGTCACCGTTTCTTGAAAGGGAGACCAGTTTCTCGTCGGGGAGTTCGAACTCCGCGCCCATGT
>JBPCLM010000006.1:0-4926 GCA_051003295.1 Tepidiformaceae bacterium
GAGGGCGAAGCCCAGGCAGTAGCCGTTGACGGCGGCGATGGTGGGCTTCCAGATTTCGAGCCCGCTTCCGAGCGAGGGAAGGTTGGGGGTTTCCCAGTGCGTGGCGCCGGCCGGTCGGGCGGCGCTACGCAGGTCGGCCCCGGCGCTGAAGGCGCGTCCCGCGCCGGTGACAATGGCGACCCAGGCCTCTTCGTCATCGCGGAACTGCACCCAGGCGGCGTTGAGGTCTTCGCGCAGCTCCTGGTTGATGGCGTTGAGGGCTTCGGGGCGGTTGTAGGTGATGGTAGCGATGCGGCCATCGCGTTCGTAGAGGACGGTGCCGGGCATGGTGTGACTCCGCGTGTTCGGTGGGGCGAGTCTACGCGCCCGGGGCGGCTGCGCGCGATGGCCGACCCGCATTCGCGCGAGGGGGCCGCTGCCGTGCCCGGGCGTTCGGCTCTAATCCACGTCGTCCGGGAGGAGGCGCACCCTGGCCGGCCTCGCGCTTCCAAACGACGCGACGAAGCGACGATCGGCGGTCCACAGGTCTGCGTCGAGCTCTTCGGCGCAGATCAGGTAGATCGCGTCATAGATTCGGGGCTGCCCAAACAAGCGGGCCGTGGCGAGCGTCTTGTCGATCCAGGCGGGCGAGTCAACGTACCGGGCACTCAATCGCGCGAAGTGCCCGAGCGCCACGTTGGCCCCTACGCGGGAGATAACACCCCGGCGCTCTAGCCTCCAGACCGCGTTGACGAACTCCTGCCGAGCAAGTTGCGGTAGCCAGAGTTCGTCGCTGAATCTGCGGAGTAGCCGGGCCGTCTCAGGGATCTGTTGCGAGGCGATGAGCGCCTGTACGAGCGCCGAGGCGTCGAAGACGGCGGCGGTCAACCCGGAGCCGTCTCGGCGCACTCCTCTTCATCCTCATCGTCACCGAGCAAGTCGTGGAGTTCCTCGTCCGTGAATGGGCGGCCACCGCGACTGGCGAGCACGCCGGCGCTGATCTCCTCCGCCGTCAGCAGGAATCGCTCCATGGCTCCGCGGCCCTGCTCCCGTTCTTCGTGAGCGAGGGGGGGTAGCGCTCGCGCTTCCTCCACCGTCAGAGTGCGCCCTGTCTGCTGCATCACCATTGACGCGATGATATCACGGGCCGTGCGCGGCCTTCGCCTCGGTTCGCATCTCAGGACGTTGCGCGGCGCGCGCCACGCACGAGGGCGGTGGCCGCTGCCAGTGCCCACACGCCCTCCATGATGACGAACGGGTAGAAGCCAATGGCCACGGAGGCGCCACAGGCCAGCGCGGCCCCAACGAGGTTGAGCAGCTGGTAGGGCCGCTTTTCCGTGGGCATGCGCCCCCCCAGGTTCAGGACAAACGCGACGAGGATGAGGAAGACGCCGGCGGAGGCGACCATATCGGAGGGGTTCACGGGCGGCCTTTCGCAGGGGGGCTTAGCGCGCGGTCAGGCCGCCATCGACCGGGATGGCGGCGCCGGTGATGAAGGTCGATTCATCGGAAGCGAGGAAGAGGGCCATCTGGGCGATATCCTGCGGCTGGCCGACGCGTGCGATCGGTTGGGCCCGGCGCATGCGCTCGATGGCTTCATCGCTGCCGCCTGTGATGCGGTCGACCATGGGGGTATGGACAATGCCCGGGCAGATGGCGTTGACGCGCACGTTGCGGCTGGCGTATTCGATAGCCGCGGTCTTCGTGATGATGACTACGCCGCCCTTGGAGGCGCTGTAGGCGGCGGCGCCCGGCCAGCCGACGAGGCCCACGGCTGAGGCGGTGTTGATGATGCTTCCACCGCCGCCAGCGACCATGGCGGGAAGCCCATACTTCATCCCGAGGAAGACGCCTTTGAGGTTGACGGCGATGACGCGGTCCCAGTCTTCGCAGCTGACTTCGGTGAGACGGGCCGAGGGGCCTTCGATGCCGGCGTTGTTGAAGAGAATGTCGAGCGTCCCGTAGGCATCGACCGCCGCCTGGACCATCGACTCGACGGCTGGCGGGTCGCTGACATCGACGCGGACGGCGATCGCGTTCGCGCCGGAGCTGCGCACTTCGGCGGCGACCGCCTCGCAGGCTTCGCCGTTGATATCGGCGAGCAGCAGGCGCGCGCCCTCAGCGGCGAAGAGGTGGGCGCTGGCGCGGCCCATGCCCGAAGCGGCGCCCGTGATGATGGCGACCTTCCCATCGATGCGTCCCATTAGCAGCCTCCTCCGGTTGTGTGAAGCCGATTCTAGCCCGCCGTGCCGACGGTGGCCGCGGGCCACGGAGGGACTGACCCGCCGCTACGGTCGATGGTTCCGAGATGCGTCCACCCCTTCAGATCAGGCTCACGGAGGGTCGTGAGGAACCGCGCGGGGCTGACAATTGGAATGCCCTCGAATCCGCCGAGCACGAGCAAGTCGTTGTCGCCGCTGACGATGTAATCGGCGGATCCGGCAGCCGCCGCGGCAAGGACAGCATCGTCTGCCGGATCGCGGCTCACGGCCGGCTGCTCTCGCGGGGAAACCTGAAGGGAAGCTTCGCGGAGAAGCTCCACGAACGCCTCTTGCTCAGGCAGCGCCCAGCCTGTGCGCTTCACGATGCGAGGATAAGCGAGGACGCGCAGAAGCTCGGAGAGCAGCGCCGGAGAGACGATGAGTTGAAACCCCGCGCTGCGCCACGCCGCGAAGATAGCGCCGGAAGTGCCCACCGGCGTTATGACGGCGCTGACGAGCACGTTGTTGTCGAGCACCACCTTCACGGTGATGTCCGGGGCGCTGCCTGCTTTCGAATCTTGGCGATGGCCTCATCGACGTCCGCCTGGATAATCTCGACGGGCGCATCTTTGTTGCGCTCGTGGACCTGGTCGATCATCGCGAACAAGCGCTCGCGGTTGCGTTCCATCGCTTCGTAGCGCGCGGCCGGGATCACCACGGCCATCGGTTTGCCAGCCCGTTCGATGATGACCTCGTCGCCGCGGTGGTAGACGCTTTCAAGCAACTCGCCGAGGCGGCGCCGGGCGTCGAGGGCGGTCACTGTTCGCCTCACGTCATGGACCTCCGCTGGAAGCTACATCGATCATATCAGTTGGTGCAGCGCGTCAGGGGCCCCGCGGTCGGAATGGCCCCGCGCATCAATGGGGTAGCATGGGGGCGATGCCGCTGCTCGCCACGGAGGGACTGACCCGCCGCTACGGCAGCGTGATCGCGCTCGATGGGCTGACGCTGGAGCTGGAGCCCGGGGTGTGCGGGCTGGTGGGCGCGAACGGTGCGGGCAAGAGCACGCTCATCAAGATCCTGTTAGGCCTGGTGGAACCGACGAGCGGCTCGGCGCAGATGCTGGGCTACGACGTGATCGCGCAAGGGACGGAGCTGCGGCAGTTCGTCGGTTACATGCCCGAGCACGACTGCCTGCCCGGCGACATCAGCGCCACCGAATTCGTCGGGCACATGGCGCAGATAAGCGGGCTGCCGCGCACGGCGGCACGCGAACGCACGGCAGAGACGCTGCGCCACGTCGGCCTGTTCGAAGAACGCTACCGCGAGATGCGCGGCTATTCGACGGGCATGAAGCAGCGCGTGAAGCTGGCGCAGGCGCTCGTACACGACCCGCGCATCATGCTGCTGGACGAACCGACGAACGGGCTCGACCCCGCCGGGCGCGATGAGATGCTCGACCTGGTGCGGCGCACGGGGCGCGAGTTCGGCATCTCCATCCTCATGTCGTCGCACCTGCTGGGCGAAATCGAGCGGGTGTGCGACCACCTCGTGATCATCGAAAACGGGCGGCTCGTGCAGTCGGCGCCGATTACCACCTTCACGGCACGCACACAGGTGCTGGCGGTGGAAGTGGATAGCGGCGCGGCGGCGCTCGCGGGCCACCTGCGCGGACGCGGGTTGACGGTGCAGGAGGAAGGGCGCCTGCTGCTCGTCGCTATCGAAGATGAAGGGCCCTACGACCTTATCCGCGACAGCATCGTGGATCTTGGTCTGGGGCTGGTGCGGCTGGAGGAGCGGCGCGCGACGCTGGAGGACCTGTTCCAGCCGGCGCGTGCCGGGCAAGACACGGGAAAGGAAGCGGAAGCCGTCCGTGGTTGAGCCATCCACCGGGAACATCTATGACCTCGGTTACCGCCGCTACGAGGGGGCACGGCTGGGGCGGCGCAACGCCATCACAGCGCTCTACTGGCACAGCCTGCGCACCGCCTTCGGGTTGGGGCGGCGGCCTTCCAGCAAGGTCTTCCCGTTCGCACTGGCGGCGCTCGCCTTCGTGCCGGCGGCCGCGCAGCTGGCCGTGGCGGCACTCGCCTCCGACATCATCGAACTGATCAGCCACGAGGGTTACTACGGCTACACGCAGGTCATCCTGGCGCTGTTCGTGGCCGCGATTGCGCCGGAACTGGGGGGGAAGGACCAGCGCACGCGCACGCTTTCGCTCTATTTTTCGCGGGCGCTGACGCGGCTGGACTACGCCGCGGGCAAGTTCGCGGCGCTCGTAACGGCGATGCTGATGCTGACGCTGCTGCCGCAAGCGGTGCTCTTTGTGGGCAACGGCCTTGCTGGCAACGACCTGCCGGGCTACCTGCGCGACGAAGGCGACCTGGTGGCGCCGATCGTGGCGAGCGCGCTGCTCGTTTCGGCGGTCTTCGCGGCGATCGGGTTGGCGGTGGCCTCGCAATCGCACCGCCGCGTGTATTCGACGGTCGCGATCCTGGCGCTGTTCGCGATCACGTTCGTGGTCGGCGGCATCATGGCCTTCGAAGCGGACATCGGGGAGGCGTTGCTCGTGAGCCCCCAGCACGTCATCCGCGGGGCGACGCTGTGGCTCTTCGACACCCCCGCGGAGCGGGATAGCGATTTCGATCGTGCGGGCCTTGATGGGTGGGTCTACGTGGTGGTGGCGGTCGCGATCACGGCCGCCGGCGCGTGGCTGTTCGCGCGCCGCATGCAAACGGTGCAAGCG
>JBPCLM010000007.1:0-4422 GCA_051003295.1 Tepidiformaceae bacterium
CGAGCCTGCGCCGGACCTGGGCGACCTGGAGGCCTTGCAGGGAGTGACGCAATTCCCGGTGCGCGTGAAGTGCGCGATGCTCTGCTGGAACGTGCTGAGCGAAGGGCTGAAACAAGCCGGACAGGCAGCCTGAGGAGGGCAACCATGGCCGAAACGACAACAGTGCCGACCTACGAGGAAATGCGGATCAAGCTCGCCGAGGTCAAGGACCCGGAGATCAACATGAGCATCGTCGAGCTGGGCCTCGTCTACGACATCACCTTCGACGAGGGCGATGTGCTGGTGACGATGACGCTCACGAGCCCCGGCTGCCCGCTGGGCCCCGTCATCCGCGGCGAGGTGTACGCCAAGATGAAGGAGCTGCCGGCGGTCAAAGATGTCGATGTGCAGATCGTTTGGAACCCGCCGTGGGACCCGCGCACGATGGCCAGCGAAGACGTGAAGATGGCCCTGGGAATCTGGTAGCGTTCGGGACGCTGCCGCCCAGCATGTGAGAGGCCTGGATGACGGATCGTGCTCGGCCCTCGCCATCCGCGTGCGTGTAGACTGAACCTACCGATGAGTTGCGAGGACGAGACCGCCGAAGCCCTGCGGCGCGCCGGCCACAAGATGACGCCCCAACGGCTGATGATCGTGCGTGCCCTGCGCCACGCCGAAGGGCACGTCAGCGCCGCGCAGATCGCCGAGCAGGTGCGCGAGGTGTACCCCTTCGTGGATGTGAGCACCGTCTACCGCACGCTCGATGTGCTCAAGCGCATGCGGCTCGCCACTTCGACGGACATGGGTTCGGGCGATGCGATGTTCGAGTGGGCGCCGGAAGACCCCCACCATCACCTCATCTGCACCAGCTGCGATGACGTCGCCGAAGTGCAGCACGGCTACCTGCGTGACCTCGCCGGCCGCCTACAGCACGACTTCGGGTTCGCCGCGGACCTGCACCACTTCGCCATCTTCGGGCTCTGCCGGGAATGCCAGATTGAGGCGGGCGATGACAACAAGGCGTGACCTGGTAACGGCGCTGGCCGCCATCACGGGCCGTGAAAACGTGGTCTACCTGCCCGAAGATCTGCTGGTCTACGAATTCGATGGCACCATAGAAAAGCAGACACCGTACGCCGTTGTTTTTCCGCGGGACACAGCCGAAGTGGCGGCAGTGGTGCGGCTCTGCAACAGATTGGACCTGCCCATCACACCGCGCGGGGCGGGCACGGGGTTGAGCGGCGGGTCGGTGCCAACGCGCGGGGGTGTCGTCATCGCGACGGGGCGGCTGCGGCGCATCATCGAAATCGACGCCGCGAACCGCACAGCCGTCGTGGAACCGGGGCTGCCGAACATCCAGCTTTCGGAGGCGGCGGCCGCGCACGGGCTCTTCTACGCGCCCGACCCCAGCAGCCAGAAGGCCTGCACCATCGGCGGCAACGTGGCCGAGAACGCCGGCGGCCCGCACTGCCTCGCCCTCGGAGTCACCACCAACCACGTGCTCGGCCTTGAAGTGGTCACGGCCGCGGGCGACGTGATGTGGCTCGGAGGGCCTGTCACCGAAACGCCCGGCTACGACCTGCGTGGCGCCTTCATCGGCTCCGAAGGGACGCTGGGCATCGCCACCAAGATCGTCGTGCGCCTCCTCCCGCTGCCGGCCTCCGTGGTGACGCTGCTGGCGATCTTCGACAGCGTCGAGCAGGCGAGCCTCACGGTTTCGGCGATCATCTCCGCGGGCATGGTCCCGGCGGCCCTGGAGATGATGGACCGCGTCACCCTGCAGGCAGCGGAGGCGGGCCTGCAGTGCGGCTACCCGCCCGACGCCGGCGCGGTGCTGCTGGTGGAGCTCGATGGGCTGCCCGAGGTGGTCGAGTCCCAGGTCGCCTCCGCCCGCGCGGCCTGCCTGGAACATGGAGCGCTTGAGGTGCGGCTGGCGCGCGAACCGGCCGCCCGCGAACTGCTCTGGAAGGGACGCAAGGGCGCCATCGGCGCGCTCGGCCGCATCGCCCCGAACTACTACATCCTCGATGGCGTGGTGCCGCGTTCGAAGCTCGTCGAGGTGATGGGAAGGGTGACCGAAGTGAGCGAACGCTACGGCCTCCCCGTCGCGAACGTCTTCCACGCCGGCGATGGCAACCTTCACCCCAATTTGCTCTTCGACGACCGCGTGCCCGGGGCGCGCGAACGCGTGCTCGCTGCTGGCGCGGAGATCATGCGCGCCTGCGTCGATGCCGGGGGCGCGCTCACCGGAGAGCACGGCGTGGGCTTCGAAAAGCAGCGCTTCATGCCCTGGCTCTACGGCGAAGACGACCTGGAGAACATGCGGCGGCTGCGCGCGGTCTTCGGCAACGGCGGGCAGTTCAACCCCTGCAAGATCCTCCCCGAAGGCAGCGGCTGCGGCGAGATGGCCGGCCACGAAGCCGCCGTGCGCGCCGCCGGCCCGGATGCCTATGTCTGAGACGCTCGCGGGGCCCCTGCCGCTCATCGCCGGGAGGGAACCGGAAACGGTGTTCGTGCCCGAGACCCTGGAAGAGCTGTGCGCGCTCGTGAGCGCGCGCGACCACCTGACGTTGCTACCGGCGGGGGGGCGCACAGCCCTCGAAGCGGGGGGCGCGCCTGCCGGGCCGTTCGCGCTGCTGGACCTTTCCCGTTGCCTGGCGGGCGAAATCCAACACCAGCGGGACGACCTGACCGTGGTCGTGCCCGGCGGCATCACCCTCGGCGCGCTGGAGGCCGTCCTTGCGAGCGGCGGGCAATGGTTGCCGATCGACCCACCCCTGGCCCCCGCCGCAACCATCGGCGGCGTGTTGGCGGTGGGGACCGGCGGCCCGGTGCGTCCGCGCTACGGCCTCCCACGCGATTTCGTCCTCGGGATGACGGTGCTGCGGCCGGACGGCGTGTTCGTCAAGGCAGGCGGGCGCGTGGTGAAGAACGTCACCGGATACAACCTCATGCGGCTCTGGTGCGGGTCTCTCGGCACCCTTGGTGTCATCACGGAGGTGGCGCTGCGCGTGCTCCCGCGGGCGGAGACAATCGCCCTCTCGGCGAAGGTGCAGACGCTGGCGGAAGCGGCGGCGATGGCGCAGGCGATGCTCTACGCCGATGTGCGCCCCGAGACAGCCGACGTGTGCTGGCGCGGCGGGCAATGGCGGCTTCACGCGCGTGTGCCCGCGGCGGCCGCACGCATGGCGGCCGCCTGTATCGGTGAGGGCGTGACCGAGGAGGCGGGCGAGGACGGCTACAAGTCGGCGCGCGACCTGGGAGCAACGGACGCGTTCTGCGTGCGCGTGGCCACCACCCCCGCGGGCACTGATGCAGCCGCCGGGCCGCTGATCGCACTCAAGCCCTCGGGCGTCGTCGCGCGCCCGCTTGCGGGCATCGTGCGGGCGGCGTGGACGGCGGCCGATTTGCCCCCGCTGCGCGTCGTCGCACCGGCGGTGGCGGGGCTGCGCGCATCGCTGCGTGCGGCGGGCGGCTCGCTGGTCGTCGAGCGAATGCCCGCGAGCTTCCGCGAGGGCATCGATAGCTGGGGAGACCCGCCCGCGTCCTTCGCGCTGATGCAGGCGGTGAAGGCGGCCTACGACCCCGATGGGCGGCTCAACCGGGGGAGGTTCATCGGTGGCATCTAGCAATTGGCCGAAACCCCTCGACGCCCCCTCCATGGAGGACATGGCGAAGTGCGTGCACTGCGGCCTCTGCCTCAATTCCTGCCCGACGTACGCGATCACGGGGCTGGAAGCGGAATCGCCCCGCGGGCGCATCTACCTCGCGCGCGCCATTGAAGAGGAGCGTATCCCGCTGACGGCGGCCGTGCAGGGGCACTGGGAGCTGTGCCTGCAGTGCCGCGCCTGCGAGGCCGTTTGTCCGAGCGGCGTGCCCTTCGGCCGCATCATGGAGCACGCGCGCGCACAACTCGATGCGGCGGCGCCAGCGGGGCGGGGTGGCCGCCGCATCAGGCGGCTGCTGCTGCGCAACGTGGTGGCACGGCCACGCGTGCTCGCGGCGGCGGCGGCCCCGCTGCGCTGGTTCGCGGGGTCGCGGCTCCGTCGTGCGGCGCGGGGCCTGGGGGTGCTGCGCTTCGCGGGGGCGCTGGGCCGGGGAGAAGCACAGCTGCCGGCGAAGGTGGGCACGCCCTTCCGGCCGGGGGAGGCGCTCGCCGCCCCGGACCAGCCAGGCCCGCAGGCCGTCCTCTTTACGGGCTGCATCATGGGCGAGCTCTTCGGCGATGTGCATCGCGCCAGCGGGCGCGTCCTCGCGCGCAGCGGCGTGCAGGCGGTAGCCAGCGCCGATCAGGGCTGCTGCGGCGCGCTGCACGCCCACGACGGTGACCTCGACTTCGCGCGCAACCTGGCGCGGCGCAATATCGATGTGCTCGAAGCTTCCGCGCCAGCGCCGATCGTGGTCAATTCCGCCGGTTGCGGCGCGGCCATGAAGGAATACGGT
>JBPCLM010000008.1:0-30886 GCA_051003295.1 Tepidiformaceae bacterium
GCGCCGCCCCTGGCGCCGGGGCGATCTTCATCCCTTCAGCCACCGGCGGGAGCGTCACGTCAGTGACGATGTACCGCGCGGCCGGGTAGCAGGCGTGGAGCTTGAACGTCACCTTGCCACCGGCAACGTCCACGGGCTCGATCAGTTGGCCGCCGCCGAGGTACCCCGTTCTCTCGTTGTCCACGGGCATCTCGCCCCCCGGCCACTTCACCACGGGGTAGTTCACCACGATGTTCGTGCGTTCGACGCGGGCCTTCCCTGCCGATACCGCGTCCCTGACAGCTGAGGTGGAGCCCAGGGGCTCCGCCTGCCCGGTGAAGGTCACGCGGTTGAGCACGAATGCGGGCGTGTAATCGGGCTTGTTCGGGGCTGTACTCAGCACCGCGGGCTGGCCCGGCTGCCCGTTTGTGAACACGAAGATGTCGGCCGCGCCCCTCCCCGCGGCGGCAGCCTTTGCCATCAACGGGACGTAGACCAGCTTCTCGCTTTTCGCGAACGCCTCATCCGAGGCGTCCGTGCGGATGAAGTAGGCTGGCTGCCCGTCAACCACCCCGGTGTGTAGCTTGAACGTCACGAACCCGAACGCGCCGGTCCAGCGGCCATCGGAGAGCGCGTGGTCGAGCACGTCCCCGACGAGCACCGTCCCCTTCTGTCCCTGGCTCGCACTGGGCGATGTCGCACGGGTGGGCGAGGCTGCTCCTGCCGCCGGCGGTCGTGTCGGCTCGTCGTCGTCATCGCCACAGGCGGCGCCAATCGCAACGGCGGAGAGCCCGCCTGCAGTCAGCGCCAAGAAGCGCCGTCGATCCATAACCCTCGTTGCCATGCGGTTCCCCCCAGAGGTTGTCGTGCTGACGGTAGTGCTGCCTCTGTGGGGAAGCTGTGATGGCGATCACCGAGACCTATGGAGTGTGGTGGCGCTTGCAGGTCGAACGAACGCCGCTTCCCGCCATTGCATCGACCGGCCCAGGTGTGGTCGCGGTCGGGAACAGAACCCTGTCCACCAGGAACCATCTCCCTCCGAAGAAGGCGCAGGTGCAAGGGGACGACCACGCTCAAGCCTTGCCCGACGACATCGCGGAACTCAGAGGACGGCTGAGCGCGAGCGTGAAGAAGGTCGGCATCCCTCCACTCTCCCACAGGACACACCCCCTCATCGCGAAGCTGCTCGAACGTGACGAGAAGCGGGGCGCTCGCATCCCTGGTAGAAGAGCTCGGATAGGTTGCCAGCTCAGCAGTCAGCTGTCTCAGCGACATGCCCCAATGCCGTCCGGTCGAGGAGCCTGATGCAGCGGCGATCGACCGTTATCCAGCCGGCCGTCTTGAAGTCGACCATCGCCCGCGAGACCGTTTCGCGGGAGATTCCGAGCAGCTCAGCCAGCTCCTGGTGGCTGTAGCCGCTCACCTCGCTACCGCGGTCGAGGTTCAGCAGCAGCCGCGCAAGGCGCGCGGTAAGGGGCGCGAACGCCATCTGCTCAAGGCGATCCTCCGCCTCGCGAAGTTTGCTGGAAAGGAGCCGCATCAGCCGGACTGCCACCTTGGGGTGCTCGAGCATGATCTGTTCGATGTCCACGCGGCTCATGATGCAGAGCGTGCATTCGTCCACCGCCTCGGCGAACGACCCCGTCATTGATTGACCGAGGAACGCCATCTCGCCGAAAGCTGTTCCGGGCCCAACCGTCGCGAGCACGAGCTTCCGGCCGTTGGGCGCGATCCGGTAGAGCCACACGCGGCCAGCCTTGAGGATGAAGAGCGCCTCCCCGGTCTCCCCGGGCGCGTAGATGAGCTCGCCCGGCTGCGAGGTAGCCATTGGCAGCCGTTCCGCAATCCGGTCCATCTCCGTCTCGTCGAGATCCTGGAAGAGGTCGTTCTCGCGCAGCAGCTCGGTGCGCCGGCGAGCGAGATCCTCGGCCGCCCAGCGGGCACCGCGCGGACTGCGTGAGCTTAGGCGTCCGAGCAATCTCATCGAGTCCGTTCTCCCTTCTGTTGCTTGCGGATCATCGCCTCCAGGCGGTCCGCGAGTTCCGTGGAATCAGGTGTCCCGAGCCAGACAACGATACCGTCGAAGACGAGCGTGGGACCGGCGACCACCCCTCGCGGGCGTGGAGCTTCGAGATCCCCAAGGCGATGCTCGACCACCGCGACCAGGCTCTGCAGCCGCGCGCATTCGCGGATCGCGCGGCGCGTCCGTGCGCAGGAAGAGCAATCGTCCGTGACGTAAAGATTAAGAACCGGGAGGGCATTCATCACCACCGTTAGCTTCTCGGGAGGACGGTCGTAACTCAGTGATGACGATCACTGGAAACGCCGGTTGCGAAGTCTAGATTGTATGCGTGGGCGTTCGCAGGTTCCGCATCCTGCTCTTCGTGTCCGCTGCAACGTGGCTCCTGGCCGCCTGTTCGGGGGGAAGTCCGGACCCCGCGCCACCCACATCACCAGAGGGGACCCTGACCGCGGTCACCGCCGCTCCGCAGCCGGGCGATAGCGGCCGGTTTCCCGACTGGCCACTGACCGACTTTTCGCGGGCCACCATAGACCTCCACGAGGTGATCCGCGGCTGTCCGGCGGCCGACTGTATCCCCGCGCTCGATGCGGAGGGTACGGTCGCGATCCCTTCCTCCCGAGGCGGCCGGGCAACCTTCGCCCCGGTTTCAACGGTCGACCTCGAGCCGCAAATGCCCGTTGTAGTGGTGCGGGTCGCCGCAGAGGTGCGCGGTTACCCGCTCCACGTCCTCACGTGGCACGAGATTGTCAACGACCGCCTGGGAGGCGTGCCCATCGCGGTGACCTTCTGTCCACTCTGCAACACCGCCGTTACGTTCGACCGTCGCGTGGATGGCCGCACACTCGACTTTGGTGTCTCGGGGAACCTCCGGAATTCCGACCTCATCATGTGGGATCGCCAGACGCATAGCTGGTGGCAACAGGCCACGGGGGAGGGGATCGTCGGTGAGTTCGCCGGGACACTCCTCGACATCGTCAGCACAAGCATGATCTCGTTCGGCGACTTCGCGCGAGAGTTTCCCGACGCCACTGTTCTCACCGCCGACACAGGATTCGAGCGGGACTACGGCATCAACCCCTACGCCGGCTACGATTCGCCCGGCACACGGCCCTTCCTCTTCGATGGCAAGATCGATCCTCGGCTCGATGGCCTCGAGCGAGTCGCAACGATCGAACACAACGGCGACTTGCTCGCCGTGCCCTTCAAGGAACTGGCACAGGCCGGTGCAGCTAACGTCGTCGTGGGAGGCAGGGAGTTCGTGGTCCTCTGGTCCAGCGGGACCGCATCGGCTCTCGGCGCATCGAACATCGCCAGCGCCGCAGACATCGGCGCGGCGACCGTCTATCGCGCCAGCGTTGATGGCCTGGTGCTGGCCTTCCGCGCCGTGGGCGACGGCGCGTTCTTTGATCAGGAGACCGGGAGTACGTGGACGATCACAGGACGGGCCGTGAGTGGTACTCTCGCTGGTGCCCAGCTGGAGCCGGCGATCCACACGACTCAATTCTGGTTCGCCTGGGCCGCGTTCCACCGCGATACACGAATCTGGGAGCCGTCATCGTGAAGGCGCTGACAAGATGGTCGCCGTAGCAGCCACTGCCGAGACGTTCTGTGTAGCCGGCGGCCATCCGGCCACGCGCCTCTTCCGCTTCGTCGCGGGATCTCAACCCGTCGAGAAATGCCTCCGCCATTCCATCGTGCACCGGCCACTCATGCGGACGGCCATCACGACGGCGCTGGTCGTTGGCACCATCCTGACGGCCATAAACCAGGGGAATATCTTGCTCGACGGTCGGTTTCCATCGGAGCTGTACTGGAAGATCCCCCTGACCTACTCGATCCCTTGCATGGTCTCGACGTGGGCGGCGTTGCGGATCTCGCTCGTTCGGTTTCGCTGAGCGCACGCTGCCGGCAGAACCTGTCGCGACTCTTTCGCCATGAGACCGTGCGGCGGCTATCCAGCCACGGTGTCGTGTACTGGCTCGATCGTGGGCGTACCCGCCGACGAGGCTGGCTACCATGGGCTAAGTGGTACCATTCACGCGCTCTTGGTTCGCGGCACGGATCGGTGCGCGTTGTTAATCGACAATCGACGATCGCCAATCCGCGGGTGGTAGAATGGGGCGTGGTCCAGCGGGCCGGGCAGCCGCTGCGGGTTCGCCCGTAGAGGAAAGTCCGGACTCCACCGGGCAGGGTGCCGGGTAACTCCCGGGCGGCGCGAGCCGACGGATAGTGCAACAGAAACATACCGCCCGCTTCGGCGGGTAAGGGTGAAATGGTGCGGTAAGAGCGCACCGGCGTCCCCGGCAACGGGGCGGACGGGCAAACCCCACCTGGAGCAAGGCCGAATAGGGGAGAAGGGCGCCCGGCCCGTTATCACTCCCGGGTTGGCCGCTAGAGCGGCGCAGCGATGCGCCGTCGAGAGAGATGGCTGCCGCTCCGCCTCCGGGCGGAGCACAGAATCCGGCTTACAGGCCCGCTGCACCACACCCCTAAACCCCTTCCGCGGTTGCGCGCCCCTCCACCAGCCATTCGGGCCAGCCGCCTTCAATGCGTACCGCTTCGAAGCCATGTGCGCGCAGTAGCGCCACCGCTTCGTCCGCGAAGAGGCAGTAGGTCCCGCGGCAGTACGTGACGATCCGCCTGCCCTTCGGCAACTCATGGAGGCGGCGCGGCAGCTCTTCGATTGGCACCGAGATGGCCCCGGGGAGATGGCCGTGCGCGAACTCCAGGGATGGGCGCACATCGATGAGGAGCGTGGCCTCGTCAGTCAGCATCCGCTCAAGTTCGTCCCGCGAAAGGGGCGCTCCATCCAGCCCCTCTACGGCGAACTCCGTGGCAACCACCTTGACCTCGGCGAGCCGCGTCTCAGCTACAGAACGGAGCGCCAGCCAGAGCCGCAGGACGTCGTCGCCCGCGAGCCGGTAGACCATCGTCGTCCCCTGCCGCTCGGCCGAGACCAGCCTCGCAGCGCGCAGCGTCTGCAGGTGCTGCGAGACGTTGGCAACGGACATCGAAGTCTCTCCCGCAAGCGCCTCGACATGCCGCGGCGCCTGCGCGAGCAGGTCCAGCAGTTCCAGGCGGCGGGCGCTGCACAGTGCCCCTCCCACGCGCGCGAACTTGGAATGGAGGTGTTCCTTGAATTCCCGGTGGCTCATGGGCCCAAGCATATGCTCTCGTGGAAGGTTATTCAATTGATATCTTGACAATGCCCGAGACGGCGACCATACTCACCGCCACAGCCACGGGGCGCCCCCGGGCGGCCCTTCCGCCGGGGGGCGCCCACGATGGATACCGAGGAACTCCGGAAATACCTGTTATGCATCGCCACGGCGGGCTATGCGGATAGCAAGCAAGAACGCCAGTGGGTACGAGAGCCTGATCGCTCGACGACGATCGCCCACGCGGAAGGCCCTTGGAGATTGCACGCTAACTTCTTTGGCGGCGAACCCTACGGTGGCCGTGAGGTCGTCTTCTATGAACAGAACCCCGTGTGGATCATGGTGTACTACGGCGATGTCGCGACCACGGTAACCGATGTGAAGGCCGTGTATTCCTGTCTGCAAGGAGCGCTCGGCAACGCCGACGAGAGCCTGCCGCTGAGAGGGCCACGATCCTTCTCTCAGGATGGTATGGAATACACGACCAGCTTGAGCGGCGATATTCTCCGCTTCAGTGGGGTAGAACACATCTGGAGGGACGGCGAAGAAATATACAGCGGCATCTATGCCGGTGGTCTCATCAACCGGCGCAGCGAATGAACCCCGCACGGTCGGTGAACCGCAGCCCGTCGCAGGCCATGCACCGGGCGCCAACCGGTTCGGCTATGCTGCCCGGTGGCCCCGGCCACCGTCGCGGTCGTGGCCAGCACCACACTCGGAGTGCCCTGATGGAAGTCTTGCCCTTTGTCCACGAAGGTCTTGGCAACAGCTCCTACCTCGTCGCCCTGCCCGGCAACGCCGCTGCCCTCATCGACCCCGACCGTACCATCGACCGCTACCTCGCCGCCGCCGCGGCCCGTGACTGGGCCATTACGCACGTCTTCGAAACCCACCTCCACGCCGACTTCCTCTCCGGCGCGAGCGAAGCGGCCGCCGCCACGGGCGCGACGCTCTTTGCTCCTGCCGGCGCCGGTGCTCGCTTCTCCCACCGCCCGCTCAAACCCGGCGTCGCCATCCCGCTTGATGGCGTCCAGGCGGAAGCCCTCGCCACCCCCGGACACACGCCGGAGCACCTGGCCTACGTTTTCCGGCCGCCGTCCGGGCCTCCCGCCCTATTCAGCGGCGGCTCCCTGATCGTCGGCGGCGCCGCCCGCACCGACCTGATCAGTCCGCAACTCACCGACGCCCTCACCCGCGCCCAGTTCCACAGCCTGACTGAGGCTTTCAACGCTCTCCCCGGCGGAACCGCCCTCTATCCCACCCACGGAGGCGGCTCATTCTGCGCCTCCGGCGGCGGCGGCCAGCGCACCTCCACCCTCGCCGCCGAACGCCTCCACAACCCCCTCCTCGCCTACGATAGTGAAGACGACTTCGCCCGCTCCTTCCCCGCCACCTTCCCCGCCGTGCCCGCCTATTTCTCGCGTATGCGCGCCATCAACCAGCGCGGACCGCGCCCCCGCGCCGAAATTGCCGCACCACCGGCGCTCACGCCCCACGCCTTCGAGCAGGTCCGCCCTTCCTGCGTTGTCATCGATGTCCGTCCCGCCGCTGAGTTTTTCGAGGGCCACATCCCCGGCGCCGTCTGCATCGCCTTCCGCGATGCTTTCGCCACCTGGCTTGGCTGGCTCATCCCCGAGGGTTCCTCCCTCCTCTTCGTCACCGGCGAAACCCCCGTCGAGCGCGTCGTCGACGAAGCCCTGCTCGTCGGCTACGAGCGCTTCGCCGGCGTCCTTGAAGGCGGCATGACCGCGTGGGCCGCCGCCGGCTTCGCTATCGACCGCGAGACCGTCATCGACCCCGGCGCGGCCCAAGCCGCTCTCCAATCGGGCGCCCTCCTTCTCGATGTCCGCGAACCCCCCGAAGTCGCCGCTGGCCACATCGAGTCCGCCTCCTTCATCCCTCTTGGGAGCCTCCCCGCCGAACTTGCCGCGCTCCCCCGCGAACGGCCCATCATCACCCAATGCGCCGCCGGCGAACGCTCCGCCACCGCCCTCTCGCTCTTGCGGCGCGCTGGCTTCCGAGATGTTTCCAGCCTTCGCGGCGGCAGCGAGGCATGGAAGGAGGCAGGCTATTCGCTAACCACTCCCTGATCCGGCCAATCCACTTCCATGAAGGAGAACACACCCGTGACTACACTCTTGTTCATCGGCACCCATGGTCCCGACGATTCCACCCGCGCCACCCTCCCGTTCCACTTCGCCAACGGCGCCCTCGAAGCGGGCTTCAACACCAAAGTCCTCCTCGTCGGTGACGCTGCCTTCCTCATGAAGGAAAGCATCGCTCGCGAAGTGAAGGGCGTCGCCGTCCCCGCCCTCAGCGACATCATGGCGAAGGTCGTCGCTGCCGGCGGCGAGGTGCACGTCTGAGGAGGCTGCGCCGCCACCCGTGGGGTGGTGCAAAGCGACCTGGACCCCTTCAAGGCATCCTTCGGCAACCCCAAGCTCGCCGCCGAAGAGATAGCCGCCGCTGACCGCGTCGTGTCGTTCTAGGAGGACCGCTATGACTCAACCGAACGTGGGCGTCGCGGCCCTCGACCGCGACGAACTCCGCCGCCGCATTTCCGAAAAGTATCGCAACGTCGCCACCAATCCCGAACTGGGCTTCCACTTCCACAATGGCGCCCCCGCCGCCCGCATGGTCGGCTACCCGGAGGACGTCATCGCTGCCTTGCCTCCAGCCAACGTCGAATCCTTCGCCGGCACCGGCAACCCCTTTCTCTTCGGCGACCTCGCCCCGGGCGAGTTCGTCGTCGATGTCGGCTGCGGCGCCGGTTTCGATACCCTCATCGCCGCACGCCAGGTTGGCCCCTCCGGGCGCGTCGTTGCCGTCGACATGACGGCCGAGATGCGCGAAAAGGCAGCCGCCGGCGCCGCCTCAATGGGCCTCACCAACGTCGAGGTCCGCGAAGGCTTCGCCGAATCCCTCCCCCTCCCCGATGCCTGGGCCGATGTCGTCATCAGCAACGGCGTTATCAACCTTTGCCCGGACAAGCAGGCCGTCTTCCGCGAAATGTTCCGTGTCCTCAAGCCCGGCGCCCGTCTGCAGGTGGGCGATATCCTCGTCCACCGCGAAGTCCCCGAGGACGCCAAGAACGACATCGACCTCTGGAGTGGCTGAATTGCCGGTGCTCTGCTGGAAGCAGAGTGGCGGCAACTCCTCGCCATGGCCGGCTTTGTCGATGTCGTCATGTCCAACGAAGTCGACGTCTTCTCCGGAAGCGAACACGAATCCGACGCCGCCGAATTCGAAACCCGCGGTGTAACCGTCTTCGCGCGCAAGGCGTAGAGTGGGCCGGTCGGACGAAAGGCCGCGCCACGACCACTACGCCGAATCACCCGTTGCCAGCGTCCGCATGCGCGGGTCTTCGCCACGCAGACGTCCTTCCAGAATTCACCATGGAGAGACCCTTTTTTCTTGGACGGCACCCCATTCTCACGGCGGGACTGGGCTCGTAACGGTACTCACAGGCCAGATCAGCCTGAAGACAGGCGGCACCGAAACGACATACGGGCCCGGTCAGCAGTTCGTCGAAACGCCGGGCAACGTGCATGCCGCCAGGAACGCCGGCACTGTGCCGGCCAGCATCGCTGTCACCTTTGTGGTGCCGCCGGGGGTGGCACTGACAACGGTGGCGCCTTCGCCCACCCCTGGCGCCGCCCCCGCGCCTCCCAGCACCGGCACTGGCCTCGGCGGCGAGCCCGCTGATTCCCGGCTGCCTGTCCTGCCCTTCGCGATCGCTGCGGCAGCATTCGCGCTCGGTGCCGGGTACCTTCGATGGGGACGGCGTCGCGCTAGCTAGCCGGAGAAACCACTTCCTGCTCCATCCCCGCGCTTGGGAACGGCGCTAACGAGCGCAGGGGAAGCCCGGCCTATCGGGCTTCCCCTGCCCCCTCCCGATTGGGTACTCTCAGGATAGATGCTCTGGAGACCCGCATGACCGCTCCCTCCGCCGTCCTCGAAGTCACCGATGCCACCTTCGCCGCCGATGTTCTCGAACGTTCCCGCACAATCCCCGTCGTTGTCGATTTCTGGGCGCCCTGGTGCGGCCCCTGCCGCGTCCTCGGCCCCATCATCGAACGCGTCGCCGCCGCGCACGCCGGCCAGGTCATCCTCGCCAAACTGAACACCGACGAAAACCCGCGCGTGGCCAGGGAGTACCGCATCCAGGGCATCCCCGCCGTCAAAGCCTTCCGCAACGGCCAGGTCGCGAGCGAATTCACGGGCGCACTGCCCGAGCCCCAGGTCCGCGCCTTCTTCGCGAAGATCGTGCCCTCCCCCGCCGAACTCGCCGCTCGCGAAGCCGCCGATCTCGTTCGTGCGGGCGATCCTGGCGCCGCCGAGCGCCTCTTCCGCGACGCCCTCAAGGCCCAGCCCGGCAACGCCGATGCCATCGTTGGCCTCGCCGCCCTCCTTATCGACCGCGCTGACGCAGACGAAGCCACCACGCTCCTGGACCGCCTCCCCGCCGACCGCCGCGCGAAAGCCCTCAAACACCGCATCTTCCTGGATACATTCGCCGCCGCCCACGCCCACGAAGACCTCGCCGCCGAGGCCGCCGCCAGCCCCCGCGATGCCCGCGCCCGCTACCGCTGGGGCGTCATGCTCGCCGCCCGCGGCCAGTACCCCGAAGCCCTCGATGAGCTGCTCGAATCCGTCCGCCTGGACAAGGCGTTCGCCGAAGGCGCCGCCCGCAAGGCCGTCCTCGCCGTCTTCGATATCCTCGGCCTCGAATCCCCCATCACCCGCGACTACCAGCGCCGCCTCTCGCAACTACTCTTCTAGTATTTCTCCCGCAGCTTCGGGACGCTCTGGTCCGCCGACACCAGCTCTATCGCAAGGGTCGGCGGCTGGAAGATGTCATCGCCCACTAGGCGCCCCGGCACCCAGTAGGCGAGGTCCGGCATCCGGTAAACCCGGTCGCCACCGCTGCTAAAATTCGTTGTCGGCGTCTGCCCCCCGAAACCACCCGTGCGCTTCGCGAGATCATGGAGCAAGTCCGTCAGCGTCGTCGCCACCGTGACATGCTTTCGCCTCGTCATGAACTCCTCGCGCTTCTCGGTTACCACGCCGTTGCAGAATTCGAATCGGCTCGAATGCGAGAGTGTGTCCAGGTACTCCTGCTCCGACATCAGCAGCTTCGCGGTCATGGCCGCAGTGTAGCACCCGCCCCTTCGCGCATACCGTCGTGCCGCCGCACAATGGCCCGAACATAACCTCGGATTCGCACCATGATCATCCACATGGCCCAGGGCGCTTCGCCCGAACAGACCCGGCGCGTCATCGACCGCATTGCCACCGACTACGGCCTGCGCTGCGAAACCATCGTCAGCGATACCACCGTCATCGGCGTCAAGGGCATCGCCTCCATCATCGATGAAGGCCGCCTCCTTGAGCTCCCCGGCGTCGACCGCGTCATCCGCATCACCGAAAAGTACAAGGATGCCAGCCGCACCTTCCACCACGAAGACACCGTGCTCGATATCGCCGGCGTGCGTGTCGGTGGCCCCCACCTCACTGTCTTTGGTGGCCCCTGCGCCATCGAAAGCGAACAGCAGGCCCTCGATTCCGCCGCCCTCGCCCGCGATGCCGGCGTCGATGTCCTTCGCGCCTTCGTCGATAAATCCCGCACCAGCCCCTACGACTACCGCGGCCTCGAACTCGGGCGCGGCCTCGAAATCGCCCGCGCCATGAAGGCCGCCACCGGCCTCCCCATCGTCAGCGAGCTCATCGACCTTCGCCACCTCGATGCCTTCCTCGATGCCGGCATCGATGTCATCCAGGTTGGCGCCCGCAGCGCTCAATACTCCCCCCTCCTCGAAGAGCTCTCCCGCATCGATGTCCCCATCGTCCTCAAGCACGGCTTCGGCAACGACATGAACGAATGGCTCTGCGCCGCCGCCTACGTCATGTCCGGCATCGACCGCGAAGGCCGCACCGTCGGCCACGGCAACCGCAACGTCATCCTCTGCTATCGCGGCATCAAGTCCTTCGAAACCGAAACGCGCTTCTCCGCCGATATCGGCATGGTCCCGCTCGTACGCCAGAAGTCGCACCTGCCCCTGCTCGCCGACCCCAGCCATAGCGCGGGCGACAAGAAGCTCGTCGAACGCGTCGCTTACGGCTTCGTCGCCGCCGGCGCCCACGGCTTCGAATTCGATATCCACTCCAACCCCGCCGAAGCCCTCTGCGATGGCAAGCAGGCCGTCAACATAGAAGCCGGACGGATCATCCGTAACGCCCGCGCCATCCACACGATGCTCGCCGGCGTCGGCATGGAAACCGGCGCCACCATCCCCGCCGCCGCCAAGTAGCGGCATTGGGCCGAACCGGGCCCGTACCTTAGTCTGCCCGCATGCGACTCCTTCGCCTCACCAACAGCAGCGACATCCTCGAGGAAGTCCCTGAAGAGCAACGCTCATGGCGGGTAGCCGAACGCATCGTCACCGAGCTGACGGGCGGCGATGAGCCTGCCCTCCGCTTCGCCCTGGTGGTGCTGCCCGTCGACACCACTTTTCGTGGCCTTCCGCACCGCCGCCGCCCGCACCATCGGCGGCGCAGGCGTGGCGGTCCGCACACGACGCCGAGCATTGGACGCGCCCCGTAATGCCCCCGCGGCGGCTTACCCCACCAGCCGCGCCCGCACCGCGCTGAGCGCGCCCGTGCTCACACCGATGTCCAGCAGGTACCCCTCCGCCGAGCCCCACGTCCGATCGATGTGCGCCAGCATCGCCGCCATATCCGCCGCCGGCGCAGCCATCAGCCGCCGCCCCAGCGCCTCGTCGATGCCCCGCTCCTGCATCCGCGGCAGCATCTCCGCGAACAGGTGGGCAAGCAGCCCCTCCGAGCGCTCGTAGTCCGCGATGACGTCCGCTTCGCTCACGCCCGCCACGCTCAGCATGAGCGCTGCCCCCACGCCCGTGCGGTCTTTCCCCACCGCGCAGTGGAACAGCACCCCGCCCTCCGCCTCCGCGACCGTCTCGAACAATCTGCGGTAGGCAGGCTGCCCGCTGGCGAGCATCCGCTCGTACACCACCGCGTATCCGGGGAAATCGCGCGGGTCCTGGCCCACCGGCGAAGCGTCCGACTCGAACACCGGCGCGTGCACCGTCACAATCCCGAAGGGCGCCAGGTCCGGCGTCACGTCCCGCTCGCGTTCCATCCCCGATCGCAGGTCCACCACCGTCTTCACGCCCGAATCTGCCAACGCCGCAATCCCGCCCGCCGATAGCCTGTGCAGCGACGCCGACCGCACCAGCGGCGTGCACGTCGTCTCCCTGCCATCGCGCGTCCTGTACCCGCCCAGGTGCCGGATGTTCGGCACCACTTCGACCACCAGGTCTCTTGTCAGTTCCATTGTTGTCATATCCCCAGCCTAACCCGCGAACATGAATGCGGCGTTAACGGCCCGGTTCGCCGGGGGCTCGACGCACGCCGTAACCGTCGACAGGGCGGCTGACTACCGTGAGAATTGCTGTGACGTGAAGTGCTGACCTCCATGATCGCCGCGCGGGTCTTGTCCAGCCCGATCGCCTGGCTCGGCTGGTTCGTGCTCTGGGCCACCGTGGCCATCGCGGGACCGAGATTCCTCGACGATGATCGTCTCTCCGACCCGCAGCAGGGTGCCTCGCGGCCGCCTGCCGCCATGGCGGAGGGCCAGGACGAAGCGACTCTTTCAGGCGCGACCGTCCGCGTCACATCCGTAGCGCAGTCGGCCACCCAAACCGACGTGACTCTTGCCGTGGCCGGGCATGACGACGCGGGCGACGCGGTTCGGCTGCGCGACCGCGCCCAGATAACCTATGCAGACGGTTCGTCGGTGGGAGCCCGCTCAGCCCAGGTCAGCGGCAGGGTCGTTTATATCGCCTTTCACGGGTTGGCGTCTGCCATGTTCGAGTAACGCGACCCCCTTCCCGTCTCCCTGTCCTTCCTACGTGTCGCCGAAACCCGCCCCCGCCCCGCCTGGTACTTCGCAAAGAACCCCGCGCCAGTTCGGGAAAACACGCGAGCTCCATCGCTCCCCTCTCCCGCCGGGTCGGGAGAGGGGTCGGGGGTGAGGGTCCCAGCCCGCGGACCTACCGCCCACCTGCCTCGATCGAGTACTACCTCCCGTCGTCCCCCACCCCCAGCTCCCGCTCCCCTTCCCCCCGCGCCAGCACCGATACCCGATGCGCCAGCCGCCCGCTCCCCTTCACCAGCGGCCCGAACTTCCACACCACCGCCTCCTCGAACACCTCCGCCGTCGCCGCCGGCACGTTCCCGTCGCGCGACATGATCCATGCCCCTGCCAGCAGTCGCAGGTGATACACCGTCGCCCCCCGGTACATGCGCCCGTCGAGCGCAGCCGCCGCTTCCGCCTCCTCGCCCACCACCCTTTCCGCCAGCGCGCCCGCCGGCCGCCCCACGAACGGGTCCCCATCCACAACCCGCCCGAACGACGTCATCAGCCGCCCGTAGTTCCCCTCATCAATCCGCGGTTTGCGCCGAAACCATCGCATGGTTCTCGTCCGCCTCCTGATGACGCTCAGCGCATCCTACGCGCCCGCGTCTGGTTCCTTACTTACGCCGCCTCGGAACATGTATAGTCCCCGGACGCGCCGCCATCCCTCACTGCCCTGCTGCCAGCCAAAGGACGATGCCCCATGACCACCGATTTCCCCCGCACCATCGCCGAAGTAACGCCTGCCTGGCTCTCCCAGGTTCTCGGCGCGAAGGTCACCAGCTACGAGGTCGCCTTCCTCGAAGGCGGCGTTCTCTCCGATGCCTTCAAGCTTCACTCCATCACGTACGACGGGGACCAGCCCGACGCCCCCGCCTCTGTCGTCCTCAAGATGGCCAACCAGGTCAAGGACCGCCGCGACTTCGCCCTCATGAGCAACGCCTACACGCGCGAACTGCGCTTCTTCCAGGACCTGGCGAAGGACGTGCCCCTTGCCTCCCCGAAAGTCTACGGTTGCTTCACCGATGGCAGCGCTGGCTCGGAATTCTTCGCCATCGTCATGGAGGACCTCAGCGCGCATTCCAGGGTGTTCGACCAGGTCGATGACCCGCCAGATGAGGCCTTCGCGCGCAAAATCGCACTCGAAGCCGCCGGCATGCACGCCAAGTTCTGGGAGTCCGAGACGGCCGCCTTGCCCTGGCTCGGCCGCCCTGACAACCGCTACGTCTTCGCCCTGGACATGATGTGCAAGATGACCCCCCAGACGTGGGCCCCGTTCCGCGATTTGTGGACTCAGATGTACGGCCACGACGTCTTCGAACGTGCGGAAGACCAGCCCCTCGAAGAGCTCACCGCGCTCCTCTGTGGCCCGAAGGGCGCCGCCATCCACGAAAAGATCTACGACATCCTCTCCTCGCGCCCGCGCACCTTGCTCCACGGCGACATGCGTGCCGACAACGTCTTCCGCACCGACCCGGCACTCGGCAAGAGCGTCGAGGATTCGGACCTCACCTTCATCGACTGGCAGATCATCCACGCCGGCCCTCCCGGCCCCGAGTTCACGCAGGCCTGGATGCACTCCCTCGAGCCCGCCGTCCGCCGCAAGGACAGGGACATGCTCCGGCAGTACCACACCCGGCTCGTCGAACTCAACCCGGCAGCGGCCGCCTACACCTACGAGATGCTGCTCGAAGACTACGCCCTCAGCTTCTGTTTCTGGTGGACCGCCATCATCACCATCGGCGTCGGCACCCTTCCCGTCTTCGCGCAGCCCGAAGGCGCCCGCATGAAACAGCTCTGGGAACGAGGCTTGCTGCGTTCCAAAGTCGCGATGCTGGATCTCGACTGCCTCGCACGTATCCGCACGCTCGCCGAATCCATCCCCGATGCGCCGCCCGTGGAAGCGCCCCTCCCGGCCTAGCGGCATGCCGCACGCCATCCCTCCCATCCTTCGCCCCAACACCAGACACCAGGAGGCACCGCATGAACTACGCCCGCCCCGAACTGCTCGCCGAACCCGATTGGCTCGCCGCCCACGCCGATGACGCCAATGTCCGCATCATCGATTGCGCCAGCGTCGAGGCCTACCGCCGCGCGCACATCCCCGGCGCGCTCCAGCTCCCCGTCCACTTCTACATCAAGGAACGCGACCCCCAGGGCAGCGACCACGGCGTGCTCGTCATGCCCCCCGCCGAATTCGCGGAGGTCATGGGCAAGCTCGGCATCACCAGCGACACCACCGTCGTCACCTACGACGACAATAACTCGCTCGTCGCCGCCCGCCTCTGGTGGGTGCTGAACTACTACGGCCACACCAACGCGAAGGTGCTCAACGGGGGCTGGCACCGCTGGCTCAGCGAAGGCCGCCCCGTCACTTTCCACGCCGCCCGCGCAAAGCCCGCGACCTTCACCGCCCGCCCCAACCAGCACCTCTACGCCACCATAGACTTGCTCAAGGAGAAGCACGCCGACCCCGGCTGCCAGGTGCTCGACACCCGCAGCGACGGTGAATGGGATGGCTCCAACAGCCGTGGCAACAAGCGCGCTGGCCGCGTCCCCAACGCCCGTCACCTCGAGTGGCTGCGCTTCGTCAGCACGGGCGACGACCGCAAGTTCCTCCCCGCCGCCGACCTCCAGATCCTCCTCGATGAAGCCGGCATCGACCGCCGAAAGCCCGTCATCACCTATTGCCAGGGCGGCATCCGCGCCGCCCACGCCGCCTTCGTCCTCGCCCTCCTCGGTTACCCCGAGGTGCGCGTTTACGATGGCTCGATGCGCGAATGGGCCAATCGCGAAGACACCCCCCTGGAGGTGTAGGCAGCGTCAGTCACTACCGAGCACTAAGCACTAAGCACTAAGCACTAAACACTAAGAACTACCTCACGCTTCTGTAGGCCAACAGAGCGGACAGGTTGTGTTGCACGTAATCGATGCGAATACCGTATTCATCGAGCGATTCGTGAAACCCTCCGATAGAAGCCGCATCAGCGTGCAATTCGTCTGCTTTCGCAGCGGTCATTTGCGTCCGCAGCTGAAACTCGATTCCGCGCTCGAGCGCCTGCAGCGCTTTTCGCTCATACTCTTTGTCGCCTGCGCGCCGGAAGATTCGCAGCGCCGCGCTCAGCCCCTCGCTGCGCGTCGCCGCCGGCGTGGAACGGGGCGGGTCGCCGTAACCGCCGTTCCAGTCTTGCTGCGCCCCTTCTTGGGTCTGGTGCTGGTCCATCACGATCGCCTCCGTAATCACCCGCGCGTGCGCGACGTACTCCGCACTGGCGCGGTCGGCGTGAAGTTCGTTCAAGGCGTAGAGGAACCAGTGGTCGCGCGCGATCTGGTCGGTCGTCTTGCCCCGGTCGCGGACGTTGATGATCCAGGCGGCGCCGCGGTGCGCGGCCTCGATCCATTCGCGGTTGCCTGTCCGCACAGAGAGCCGCGCGAGGGCAAAGAGGGCCTCGCCGGGATAGAACTCCGAGATGAATTCGTCCGGCTTGCCGCCGGTCGTAATCCTGTGTTTGGTAAATTCCCCTGCCCGCGATTGTGTCGCCGTCATCCAGCGGGCGAGCTTCACCGCCGTCCCGAGGTGCGATTCGTTGCCGGTCACCTCGGCGTGTTTCGCGAACGCGAGCACGGCCAGTCCGTTGCCTCCGAGTTTGATTTCTCTGTCCTCGACGACGCAGAGCGTTTGCGGAAAGTCTGGACACGGCTGCGCCTGCGCCTCCAGGTACGAAAGGGCCCGTTCGGCGGCGCCCAGGAGTGCCGCGTCGCGGGTCACCTCATAGAGTTCCAGCATGGCGTAGCTCGTGCCCGCGTGGCGGAGGATGTTGTAGCCCGCGGAGACCCTCCCCTTCACCGGATCGACCTCGTACACAAACGAGCCGTCTGCATTCGTGTGCCGGACGAGATAGTCCCCGGCCCCCACAGCCGCGGACAGGGTAGGATCGCTCGGCCCGGAATCGCGGTAGAACACCAGGGCGGCGGCCAGCCCTGCCAGCAGCAACAGCGCGCCCACAAGGGCAACGGCCGCGAACGTCCGCTTGCCTACAAACCGCGACTTCCTCGCGCTCGCGGGTCCTATTCCGCTTCCCCCGTCCGTCGCGTCGTCCGCCATATCGTGCTCCGGCCGGGGTGGCCCGACCACGGTACATCATGACTCCGCTTCCGCGGACACGAAAAAAGGGCCACCCGTTTCCCGGTGGCCCTCGCGATCGTTGGTGTGGCCTACACCGCTGGTGTGGCGGGCGTCTCCACGCGCTTCACCGTGAGCAGTGCTTCCAGTGTGAACCCAAGGTCGGCGCGTTCGCACAGCGAACCGCAGTAGGTCATCTTCAGTGTCGAACTCGGCGACTTCCGCCAGTCGTAGCGCAGGCCGCAGCGCGCGCACACCTTGATGTTGTTGAGGTTGATACCAACGGCTCCCGGACCGATGGGCGTTTCCAAGTGCTGGTCCTCCTGTTGAACCCCGTGAGTGGCAGGGGGTCTTGCCTCTCACTAGTAATAACGCTGGCGGACTCCAAAAGGTTCACGCCTGGGGAGAGATAGTCTCCGGCTGAACCCATTCGTTACGCCGTCGGCAGCTTTCGCCACTTCGAACGTACAGCACGGCACTCAGTGAGCAACCGTGCCCCTTACCGGGAACTTCGGCCCCCCGCGCCGCCGCCACACCCACCGCCCCAGGCAATTCGGCCCACGCTCAGGCGTTGAGCGCGATCTCCCGCATCTTGCGCATCGCTTCTGCCCGCCGGCGGTTCGCCTCCGGCAGCGTCGAAAGGTCCACTTCGGCCACGTCGAAACCATAGGCCGGGTACGTCGGTATCTCCCCGTCGCCGAGTTCGCGCATGTACTCCTTGCGCTTGAAGGCCGCCTCCACGTAGGGCGCCAGCTCCTCCTCCTTGCGCCGCAGCCGCTCCTCCTCGTGCTCCTTGAACTCCGGCATCACGTCGCTCGCGAACAATTCCAGCGATTCACAGATGTGCTCGTGCTGGTTGTTCCCGCCCTGCTGGATGAACACCGTCTGGTCCACGCCCGAGCCCGAGAACGCGCGCAGGTGCTCGCGCATCTCTTCCGGCGTGCCGATGCCGCCCGTCCCTTCGCCCATCATCTCCATGCCCAGCCGGTCGCGCACGGCGATGTACTTGTTCCAGATGTTCGTCCGCCCCGGCGTGTGGTGCCCGAAAGCGTAGTGGTGGCCCAGCGCGAACTGGAAGAAGCGGAAGCCGTCCATTCCCCGGCGGCGCGCCTCCTCGGCGTCCGGGTGGCAACTGAAACTCGTCACCATCGCGATGTTCGGGTTGACCGCGTGCCCGATCGGCACGCACTCCCGCTGGAACGTCTCGTAGTAGTCGTCCACCCAGTGCTTCGCTTCCGCCGGATCGATGAAGGCGAACGTCAGCGCCCCGATCCCCAGCTGCGCCGCCAGGTGGATTGTCTCGCGGTTCGAACACGCCACCCACAGCGGCGGGTGGGGCTTCTGCACCGGTTTCGGCACCACGTTGCGGCAAGGCATCGAAAAATACTTCCCCTCAAAGCCCGGGTATGGGTCCATCGCCAGCATGTTCGCGACCTGCTCCACCACCTCCCGCCACATCGCCCGCCGCTCGTTCGGGTCGATCCCGTAGCCCTCCAACTCCGCCCGCGAGGCCGATTCGCCCGTCCCGAACTCCACGCGCCCGTTCGATACGAGGTCCAATGTGGCGATGCGCTCCGCGATGCGCGCTGGCGCGTTGTACCCCGGCGGCATCAGCACGATCCCGTGCCCCAGGCGGATGCGCTTCGTCCGCTGGCTCGCCGCCGCCAGGAATACCTCCGGCGCGGAGGAATGCGAATACTCCTCCAGGAAGTGGTGCTCCACCTCCCACGCATGGTCGATGCCCAGCCGGTCGGCCAGCTCCACCTGGTCGAGCGCGTCCTGGAACAGCTTCAGCTCCGCGCCGTCGTCCCACGGCCGCGGCAGTTGGTGTTCGTAGAAGATGCCGAATTTCATCGTCGCCCCCGCTTTCGCAGCCGTCATCCTACCAGAACCATTAGCGGCGCACTAAGGATGTCGCCGGCCTGCCCGGTTAGTCGTCGGGGAGAGCGCGCGGAGGTCGAAGGGGAAGGTGGCGCGAAGTCGTCTCCTCCCGGGGAGCGCGGCGGGGCCTCCGGGGAGATGGCTGACCGAACCGCGGGGACGGACCGGCTTTCGAACGCGAGCTCTCACTATCGTTCGGGCTACGGACTGCGCGGCCGTGACCATGGGGCCCGCCCGAGGCCTGAGCATCCGCGCCCTCCCCTCCCCTTGCCACCCCACCCGCCCCCTGCCAGAATCGCCCGACCACAAGCATCAAGCACTCAGCACCAAGCACCACCCAGCACTGGAGCCACTCCATGGGATTCAAAGTCGAAACCGGCCTCTACGCCGCCCGCCTTGAAGATGCGGGCGCCAACGCCCGCCACGCCGAGGAGATGGGCTACGACAGCATCAACACCGCCGAGACGGCGCACGATAGCTTTCTGCCGCTCGTCCTGGCGGCCGAGCACACGGATCGCCTGGGCATCGGCACCTCGGTCGCGATCGCCTTCCCGCGCAGCCCCATGGTGACGGCGATGATGGCCTGGGACCTGCAGCGCTACAGTAAGGGCCGCTTCACGCTCGGGCTCGGAACGCAGGTGAAGGGCCACAACCAGCGCCGCTTCAGCGTCCCGTGGACGCCTCCCGCGCCGCGCATCCGCGAGTACGTCGAGTCCCTCAAGGCTATCTGGCAGAGCTTCCAGACCGGCGAAAAGCTGGACTACGTCGGCAAGCACTACTCCTTCACGCTGATGACGCCCAACTTCAATCCCGGGCCGATCGACTACCCTCGTCCGCGTGTCCACATCGCGGCGGTGAACGAACATAACGCGCGCGTCGCCGGCGAAGTCTGCGATGGCATCAAACTGCACGGCTTCAACACCATGAAGTACACGCAGGACGTCATTCTCCCGCAGATCATGAAGGGGCTCGGCAAGAGTGGCCGCCCGCGCTCGGAGTTCGAAATCTGCGGCGGGGGCTTCCTCGCCACGGGCAAGGACTGGAGCGCGGTCGAAAAGGCCACGGGCGAAGTGAGGCGCCAGATCAGCTTCTACGGCTCCACGCGCACCTACCAGAACGTCTTCGACCACCACGGCTGGGGCGACACGACGGCGCGGCTGCACGAAATGAGCCTGCAGGGCAAGTGGGCGGAAATGCCTAACGTCATCCCCGATGAGATGCTGAACGAATTCGCTGTGGTCGCGCCCTACGACAAGGTGGCCGACGAAGTGCGCAGCCGCTACAACGGCATCTGCGACCGCGTCGGCTTCGGCGATGGCGCGCGCACGCCCGAAGACCAGGAGGCCGTCCGCCACATCATCAAGCAGCTGCAGGCCTGAAGCAGGCGTGCGGCTCCCGTTGACCGCTCCGTTTCCGCGGACCGCGCGCGTATGCCGCGCGCGCGTATAGTGCATACCAATGTCAGCCGCAGTTATCTCTCCGCCGCGCGCCGAAGCCGTCCAGGCGTTTTTCGATGCCAGCGCCCTGCTCGACCCCATGCGCCTCCGCATCTGGGACCTCGAAGGGCTCACGGTCACGCAGTTGCGGCTGCTTAGCTACCTGGCAGAGCAGGAAGGCCTCAGCAATGCCGCCCTGGCGGACCGGCTCTACGTGACGCGGCCGTCGGTGTCGGCGTTGCTCGAACGGCTCGAACGGGGCGGGTTCTTGCGCCGCGAAATCGCCCCCAACGACCGGCGGAGCATCCGCATCTGGCTGGAGGAGCGCGGCCGCAACGCCGTTTCCCACCTGGCTGAGGAAGCGCGCCGCTATACTGCCGGTCTCATGGAATCTCTCTCCGATGACGAGCTCAGGGAGCTGACCGGCTCGCTGCGCAGGTTCGTCGAAGCCGGCCGCGCTCGCCGCGCCCGCGACCTGGCGGAACAAAGCGCCGCCGAGTAGCCTCGCCCTGGAGCATCGCCATGGAACAGATGCCCGGCATGGGCGCCGAACCCACTCTCCCCGCCCAGCTTTCGCGGCTCACGGAACGGCTGCTTGCGTACTGCCACCGCGCCGTCGCAGGGCTCACACCGGCGCAGCTCAGCGATACGCGCGGCGGGGTCACGAACTCCATGGGCTGGGACGTCTGGCACGTCGTCCGCACGGTCGACAACATCGTCCACTTCGTGTTCGAACGCGAACAGCCCGTCTGGCTTCGCGATGGCTTCCACGAAGCCTGGGGGTTGCCGCGCGTTGACCAGGGCACGGGCATGGCCAGCAGCGACGCCTACGCGCTCGCGTTTCCCGGCGCGGACGAGTTCGACCGCTACATCGCGGCAGTCTCCGCGGCGGTGGTGCCGCGCATCGCCGCCATGAGCGACGACTACCTGGCGGAGACACTCGCCATCCGCCCGTGGGGGGTGATCCCGCGCATGGAGGCAATCGGTCACGGCCTCATCGGGCACGGCAACGGCCACCTCGGCCGCGCTTCCTACGCGCGCACGCTGCTCGGCAAGGATGGGCTGCCGTATTAGGCCTTCGCTGCCGCCCCGTTCTCGTTGAGCGCGATCGCCGCCTGGCTGGGACGCTCGAGGATCTCGTCGATGAGCCCGTAGTCTTTCGCCCCCTCCGGGTCGAGCCAGAAGTCGCGGTCGGTGTCGTGCTCGATGGTCTCCATGGACTTGCCCGTGGTCTGGGCGATGATGTTGCGCAGCACCTTCTGCAACCGCAGCGTCTCGCGCGCCTGGATCTCAATATCGCGCGCCTGCCCCTGCGCGCCGCCCATCACCTGGTGCAGGTGCACCGTGGAGTTGGGCAGCGCGAAACGTTTACCCTTCGCCCCCGCCGTCAAGAGGATCGTCCCCATGCTCGCCGCCAGCCCGATGCACACGGTGGAAACCTTCGGCCGGATGAGGTTCATCGTGTCGTAGATAGCGAGCCCGGCGGTCACGCTGCCGCCCGGGCAGTTGATGTACATCATGATGTCCTTCTCGTCGTCTTCGCGCGCCAGGTACAGTAGCTGCGCGATGATGACGTTCGCGATCATCGCGTCGATGGGCGTACCCAGGAAGACGATGCGTTCCTTCAGCAGGAGCGAGTAGATGTCGTACGCGCGCTCCCGGCGGCCATCGGATTCGATGACGAACGGCATGATGTTTTCGATCGGGTCGTTAGTGCTCACGGTGGCCCCTCCTGCCGTCGTCCGGTGCCGCGGCGCTCGTTCCAGTGTGCGCGGTGCGATAGGCCTTGTGCAAAGCGCGGCCCCGGGACGCATTCCCCGCGACCCCCGGCCCACCCTATCATTGACGCTTCCGGACGCGCCAAACCGCCCACGAGAGGACCCTCATGACCGACTGGATCGCCGAAGAACGCCGCTACCTGTTTCAGAACTACGGCCGTCAGCCCATCGTGCTTGAACGCGGCGAAGGCACGAAAGTGTGGGACGCCGACGGCAACGAATACCTGGACTTCGTCGGCGGGCTCGCCGTGAACGCGCTCGGGCACGCCCACCCCGTGGTGAGCGAGGCGGTCGCGCGCCAGGCGCGGACGCTCATCCACACCTCCAACCTGTACTACACCGAACCGATGATCGAGCTCGCGAAGCTGCTGGTGGAGAACTCGTGCCTGGACCGCGTCTTCTTCTGCAACTCGGGCGCGGAAGCCATCGAAGGCGCCATCAAGCTCGTGCGGCGCTGGGGACACGACACGCGCGGTGGCGCCCACGAGATCATCGCGATGCAGGATGGGTTCCACGGGCGCACCACGGGCGCACTCGCCGCCACGGGCACCGCCCGCTACCGCGCGCCCTTCGAGCCGCTCGCCACGGGCTTCACGCACGTCCCCTGGAACGACCTCGCGGCAGTCCGCGCCGCGACGAACGAGCGCACGGTGGCGGTCCTCCTTGAGCCCATCCAGGGGGAGGGGGGCGTCAACATGCCCGGCCCGGGATACCTGCAGGGCATCCGTGATTGGTGCGATGAGCGCAAGCTCCTGCTCATCTTCGATGAGATACAGACGGGCATCGGCCGCACGGGCACGCTCTGGGCGTACGAACAGGAGGGCGTCGAGCCCGACATCATGTGCCTGGCGAAAGGGCTCGCGGGTGGCGTACCCATCGGCGCCGTGCTCGCGCGCGAAGCGATCGCCGCCCACCTCGTCCCCGGTGACCACGGCACGACCTTCGGCGCCAACCCCCTGGCGACGGCTGCCGGGCTCGCCACCATGACGTACCTCATCGAAAACGACCTCCCCGCGGCCGCCGCCCGCGCCTCCGGGCGGCTAACGCATCGGCTGCGTTCGATGGAAGACCGCCTGGCCGTGGTCTCCGAAGTGCGCGGCCGGGGCCTGCTCATCGCCATCGGCCTGACACGCGACATCTCCGCTGATGTGGTTGCGGCCTGCCGCCAGCGCGGACTTCTGGCGAACAATGTGCGTCCCAACGCCGTTCGTCTCATGCCCCCCCTCAACGTCAGCGACGACGAAATCGACCGTGCCTGCGACATCCTGGAGGAGGCGATCCTTTCCGTAACCGCGCCGCCGAAGTAGGCGATAGGCAATAGGCAATAGGCAATAGGGATTAGGCAACAGCCCCTAGCGGCCCAGCAGCACGTCGATCCCGGCCAGGACGAGATCCAGTTCGTTCCGTAAGATCTTGCCCACACGCTCCGTCAGCTCTGACCTGTCCAGGGACACGAGCTGCGAAACGTTCGCGACCGAGTCCTTCGGAAGGCCTGTCGCATGCGTTTGGAGCAGGACGTTGCCGGACGCCCGGCTCCAGTTCAGGTTACTTGTCAGCGGCACGCATACCCCGGTGGCGATCCGGCTTTGATTAAAGGAATCGCCCTGCACGACAAGGACCGGCCTGCGGAAGCCGGGGCCCGATCCGGAGGGCGGTGCGAGGTCGGCCCACCAGATTTCGCCCTGCGAGATCACCACTCGGTTCGCTCAAACACCCGGCGGGCAGCCTGCCGCCTGAAGCCGGATGGCTCCTGCCCGACTGCCTCGCAGGCGCGGTCCAGCGCCTCGGTCACCTGATCCGGGCGGTGCCGGGTCAGGAACTCGCGCAGTGCGCGGCTGTAGAGGCCGCTTCGCGAGGTTTTCAGTTCGCGCGCAAGCTCTTCTGCCTCCGCGAAGACATCGTTAGGGATCGAGACAGCAGCTTTCATACCGGAAGTATGACTGGAACCCCCGCCCGATTTCAAGACTTGCCGGTTCGCACGGGTTCCTCGCGCCGCCTGTTCGCCACGCATTTGCCTACTGCCTATTGCCTGTTGCCTGTTGCCTATAATGACGCCATGGCTGACGACTTCCAGGATTTCACGATCGCGGCGGTTCAGGCCGCGCCCATACCCCTCGACCGCGACGCGAGCATCGACAAGGCCTGCCACTGGATAGAGAAGACTGCGGCGGCGGGCGCTTCCCTCGCCGTCTTTGGCGAAACGTGGGTGCCGGGCTACCCGCAGTTCGGTCGCTGGCCGGCGAAGGCCGGCTTCGGCGGGCTGCTCAAGAGTCACATCATCAACGGCGTTGAGGTCCCTTCACCAGCGACCGATGCCCTCTGCGGCGCCGCCCGCCGTGCCGGCATCGATGTCGCCATCGGCATCGCCGAGCGCGATAGCCTCACGCAGGGCTCCATCTACTGTTGCCTGCTTTTCATCGGCCGCGAAGGCGTCATCCTCGGCAAGCACCGCAAGCTCAAGCCCACCTTCTGGGAGCGCACGGTCTGGGGAGAAGGCGATGGCAGCACCCTGCGGCTCTACGAGCGTCCCTACGCCAGGCTCGGCGGGCTCAACTGCTGGGAACATCAGATGGTGCTCCCGGGATACGCCCTCATCGCGCAAGGGATCCAGGTGCACGCCGCCGTCTGGCCGGGCTGGACGGAGACCCGCCAGGAGACGCTCTCACAGGCCTTTGCCATGCAGGCAGGCGCCTACGTCGTCATGGCCGGGGGCCTCATGCGGCCCGAAGACATCCCTGCCGAACTGCAGGAGTGGTACAACCCCATGAACGGCGACTCCGCCATCTACGGCCCCGACGGCCAGCTGCTCGCCGGCCCGCTGCTCAACGAGGAGGGAATCCTCACCGCGACCGCGAATATCGGTCACATCATGGCCACGAAGATGTGGTCCGACCACGCCGGCCACTACACGCGTCCTGACGTGTTCGACTTCCGAGTCAATGCCACGCCGAGGCGCATCGCCACCTTCAGCGGTCGTGACGAAGCAATGGCAGCCGCCGTGAAACCGGCACTGGCCGGTGGCATCGAAAGTGGGGCCATCCGCAACGGCGCCGAACTCAACGGCGCTTTCGAAGATCTGCTGCCTGAGACGAAGAAGGGACGGAGGCGGGCCCGCGCCTGATGCCCTACGTCCTCCTCGCGCTCACGCTGCTCTCCGGCGCGGTGCTCGTGTTCGGCATCCTCGCGCTGCTGGGCAGGCCGCCCAAGAACGGCGCGCGGGCGGGCCCCGCAGCGATGGCTCCGCTCGTGTTCGGAAGCGTCGCCGCCCTCATGGCCGGCCTCGCGTTTCTGCCCTTCGCGCTCGCCGGCAAACTCGATGATGGGCCGCTTCTCGTTGTGGTCGCGATCGTTGCCGTGCTCCTGGCGGCCTCAGCGGCCAGCACGTGGCTCCTCGGTGCGCGTTCAAAGGGCCAGCCGGAGGCGTGAACTGCGCGTCCGCCCGTCCCACCGCCCCCGGCGATCCGCTACGATTCGCGCATGACCACGCTCGACCACTCCCCACCCCGCTGACGCCGCCTTGCCTGTCGCGGCCCTCCGTCTGACCTGAGTCGAACTTCGACCCGGTAACACGACGGAGACACGGCACATGCACACACTCAAACCGGGTAGGTGGCGACCGAGGGCACTCTCGTTCGTCTGGCTCTTGCTCGCCATCGAATTCCTCGACGAGCTCGTCTTCGGCGCGCGCGAAGCCGCCTGGCCGCTGATCCGCGACGACCTCGACCTCAGCTACGCGCAGATCGGCCTCTTGATCGGGGCTCCCAACATCACCTCGGCGTTCATTGAGCCGGCGCTCGGTATCCTCGGCGACACGGGCTGGCGGCGCGCGCTGATCGCGTGGGGAGGCGTGGCCTTCGCCGCGGCCCTCTTTGCGTTCACCGCTGCGCCCGGCTTCGTCGTCCTGCTGGGTGCCTCGTTGCTGCTCTACCCGGCGTCGGGCGCGTTCGTCAGCCTCTCACAGGTAGCCCTGATCGGTGCCGACCCTACCCGCGCCGAACGCCTCATGGCCCGCTGGACGCTCGCCGGGTCGGTCGGGGTCGTGCTGGGGCCGATCATGCTGGGGCTGTTCGTGCTGACGGGGGCGGGCTGGCGCGGAGCCTTCGCGTTCGCGGCCGCTATCGCGCTCGTGCTCGCGGGGCTCAGCGCGCGGCACAGCGGCCCCCCAGGCGCCGAGCCGGAGAAAGTGTCGTTTCGCGAAGGGCTGCGCGGCGCTGGCGTGGCCGTGCGTCGCGCAACCGTCTGGCGATGGCTCGTCCTCTTGGGCTTCTCCGACCTCATGATCGATGTGCTGCTCGGGTTTCTTGCGCTCTACTTCGTCGATGTCGCGGGCAGCGGCCTGCGTACGGCGGGGCTCGCCGTCATCATCTGGTCGGTTGCCGGTCTCGCGGGCGATGCGCTGCTGGTCCCCCTGCTGGAGCGGGTGCGGGGGCTGGGTTACCTGCGCTGGAGCGCCCGCCTGACGCTTCTGTTGTTTCCCGCCTTCCTGCTCGTGCCGTCGTTGGGCGGAAAGCTTGGCCTGCTCGCGCTGATCGGCCTGCTGAACGCCGGGTGGTACGCCATCCTCAAGGCGCAGCTGTACGGCGTGCTGCCAGGCCGGGCGGGCACGGCCATGGCCATCTACTCGGCGTCCAGCTCGGTCACGGGGATGGCGCCGGTGGCTCTGGGCCTGGCCGCCCAGCAATGGGGCCTCGAGGCGACTATGTGGCTCCTGCTGGCCGGCCCGGTGGCGCTGACCATGGGCTTGCACCGCGCCGGGGGACCGCAGTTCGAGGTCGCGGAGTAAATTGCTGTGAAGCCGTTTGGCGCCAGTTCGGGAACGAGGCACGGGACTATTGCTCCCCTCGCCCACCGCAGTGGGAGAGGGGCTTGGGGGTGAGGGCCGAGGCCGCGGACCGAACGCGCAGATGTGCGTATCAAGGTTCCGCATGCCACTCGACGCCGGTGGACATCACGTCGCCAAGGATGTGCAGCTTGCCTTCGAGGATTCCGATGAGGTCATCGTGGTTTTCGCGCGACTTGAACGGCAACAGCGTGGCCACGGGCCGCCCCCGCTTCGTGATCATGATGCCCTCCGGACCGACGTCGTCCAGAATCTTCAAGAGTTCGGCTCTGAACTGCGAAGCCGCCATCGTCTTCATGTCTTCAGACTAGCGTCGGCCCATGTCACTTCAAGTGTGCATCCTATGCTCCCGGTCGTCCGCCGTCGCGCGTTGGTCGCCGCTGCCCGATACTCACCCTTCAATCCGTCATCCCAAGCACACAGGACTCGCCCGTGCCAAAGCTCGTCCTTGCTTATTCCGGTGGCCTCGATACGACCACCGCCATCAAGTGGCTCAACATCGAACAGGGCTACGACGTCATTGCCCTGAACATCGATGTGGGGCGCAGCCGCGAGCAGCCCGTCGTCGAATCGCGCGCGCTGGCCGCGGGCGCCCTCAAGGTGCGCGTTATCGACGCGCGCGAGGACTTCATCCGCTACTTCGCCTTCCCCGCGCTCGCGGCGGGAGCGGTCTACCAGGACGCCTACCCCCTGGCGACCGCGCTCGCGCGGCCATTGATGGCGAAGCTCCTGGTCGATGTCGCGCACGAAGAGGGCGCCACCGCCGTCGCCCACGGCTGCACCGGCAAGGGCAACGACCAGGTGCGCTTCGACGTCGGCATCATGACGCTCGACCCGGCCCTCACGATCATCGCCCCGACGCGCGAAAACGCCATGGCGCGCGAAACCCAGATCGAGTACCTGGAGAAACACGGCATCGATATCCCCTGGGGGGCGAAGGGGCCGTTTAGCATCGATGAGAACCTCTGGGGGCGCAGCGCCGAGGCGGGGGTGCTCGAGGACCCGTGGCAGGAACCGCCGCCCGAAGCCTACGAGTGGACGCGCCCGGTGGAGCAGGCGCCCGCCGAGCCGGCCTACATCGAGATCGGCTACGAGCACGGCATGCCCGTCACGCTCGACGGGGAGACGATCGGCGCGGTGGCGCTCGTCGAGCGGCTGAACGACCTGGGCGGGCTCCACGGCGTGGGCCGCATCGACCACGTCGAAGACCGGCTCGTGGGCATCAAGAGCCGCGAAATCTACGAAGCCCCCGCAGCCGTCATCCTGCACGCGGCCCACCGCGCGGTCGAAGCGATGACCCTCTCGAAGCAGCAAATCAAGCTCAAGAAGCACGTTGCCACGGAGTACGCCGAACTGATCTACAACGGCCTCTGGTTCAGCGCCCACCACCAGGATATCGCCGCCTACGTCGCGAGCACGCAGCGCCACGTAACGGGCACCATCCGCCTGCGCCTGCAGCGCGGGCAGGCCACCGTCGTTGGCCGCAAGGCGCCCCAATCCCTCTACGACCGTGCGCTCGCTACCTACGACCGCGGCGACACCTACGACCAGACGGCGGCGGTCGGCTTCATCAACATCTGGGGCCTGCAGACGCGTGTGCAGGCCCGCACCCAACTCCTGCTCGGGGGCGCCGAACAGACACTGAAAATCGCCATGCCCCAGGAGGAACCGTGATGGCGAGCACCGCCAGCGAAGAGCTGCGCATCCAGTACCAGGGTCACGGCGCTACCGCCAGCGATATCTGGGGCATGACCCAGGCGAACTTCCTCGTGCACTTCCCCGGCGCTGCCTCGAAGGAGGTCGCGGTCATGGTGAACGATGCCGCCGCAGGCTTCCTCGCCGCCCGCTACGCGCAGGAAAACACGCTGGACTTTCGCCAGAGCCTCGCGCGCGTCGTCGGGCGGCTGTGGATAGAGGGCTACCACCGGCAGTTCGGCCACGCTGGTTCCGTACTCACGATCAGCCGCGCCACCTTCGATGAGCAGCCCGGCCTGTTGGCCGCAGTGGACGGCGCCGTTGGCCGCTAGCGGCGCTCCCCAGGGGACGGACTGGTGGCGCGAGGCCGTCGTCTACCAGGTCTACCCCCGCAGCTTCCAGGACACCAATAGCGACGGCATCGGCGACCTGCAGGGCATCATCGACCGGTTGGACTACCTCAACGACGGCAGCGAGCGCTCGCTCGGCATCGATGGCATCTGGCTTTCGCCCACGTTCCCTTCGCCCATGAAGGACTTCGGCTACGACGTCTCCGATTACTGCGGCGTACACCCCGATTTCGGCGACATGGAGACCATGGACCGCCTCATCAGCGAGTGCCACCGCCGCGGCATCCGCCTGTTGCTCGACTTCGTGCCCAACCACAGCTCGGAGATGCACCCCTGGTTCCTCGAATCGCGCAGTTCGCGCACGTCACCAAAGCGGGACTGGTACATCTGGCGCGACGCCCGGCCGGATGGCGGCCTCCCCAACAACTGGCAGGCGATCTTCGGCGGCCCCGCGTGGGAATGGGATGAGGCGACCGGGCAGTACTATCTCCACTCCTTCCTCGTCGAACAGCCGGACCTGAACTGGCGCAACCCGGAGGTCGTCGCGGCGATGCACGATGTCCTGCGATTCTGGATAGACCGCGGCATCGACGGCTTCCGCATCGACGTAATGGGGATGGTCGTCAAGCACCCGGAACTGCTCGATAACCCGCTGAACCCCGCGTGGCAGACGGGCGACCCCTGGCGCTGGCAATACCTCTGGGCGAACAACCAGAACTATCCCGACGTCTTCGATGCCGTCCGCGGCATCCGCGCCGTGCTCGATGAATACCCGGGGCGCATGGCGGTCGGCGAAGTGTTCGGCAGCGCGGCCGAGATCGCCGCCTACTACGGAGGGGAGAAGCTCGATGGGCTTCAGCTCGCGTTCGATTTTCACTTCATCCACGAACGCTATCCGCTCTACACGCCGTGGGAAGCACCGCGCCTCCACGGCATCGCCCATCGTGCCGAGACCGCGCTCCCGGAGGGTGCGCAGCCGTGCTGGGCCTTCAACAACCACGACCGGCCGCGCTTCCCCAGCCGCCAAAACGCGGCCGGCCACGGGCAGGAGCGCGCGCGCGCAGCGCCCCTCGTCCTGCTGGCGTTGCGCGGCACCCCCTTCCTCTACTACGGCGAGGAAATAGGCATGGAGGACGTGCGCATCCCCGGCGACCGCCTCCAGGACCCGGCCCGCTTCCACGAAGCAGGCCGCGACCCCGAACGCACACCCATGCAGTGGGATGCCACCGGCGGTCGCGGGTTCTCCGCGGCCGAGCCCTGGCTCCCCTTCGGCCCGCGGCAAATCAACGTTGCCGCCCAGGATACGGCGCCGGATTCGCTGCTTTCGCTGTATCGCCGCGCGATCTGGCGGCGCAAGCAGGAACCGTCACTGCTGCGTGGTCGTTGCACGCTGTTGCCCGACGACGACTACGTCTTCGCCTTCCTGCGCGAAGCCGATGGCGCCCGGACCGTGCTCGTCGCCGTCAATACCGACGCGGTCGATCGCCGCCTTCCGCTGCCACCGGGGGAATGGGTCGTCCTCGTCGCCAGCAGCCTGGCGATGGAGCAAACACCCGCCAGCAGCCGCCTTGTGCTCCCGCCCTTCGCGGCTGCCTGGCTTGTCCCCGCGGGACCGGCCGCTGGCGGCGCCGCCTCTGTTATTCTCGACGCGTGAATCAGCGCAAGCGCGTACCCGTCCCCCGCGAAC
>JBPCLM010000009.1:0-11522 GCA_051003295.1 Tepidiformaceae bacterium
GCGCTCGCAGGGGAAACCAGTGGCCCGCGGGCAGGTGCGGTGTATCCCCAAGGCAGTGGTCGGCCGCATCCACGATCTCTTTGTGGCGGATATCGCCGGCGACCGCGAGGACCATGTTCGAAGGCACGTACTGCGCGCGCAGGTAGCGGTTCACCGAAGCGAGCGGCAGCGTGCGCACGCTTTCCGGGGTGCCGCCAACGTTGCGCCCGAGCGGCTGCCCCGGCCAGAGCGTCTCATCGATGAGCAGGCCCGCGAGCTCGACGGGGCTGTCTTCGACCGATGCCAGCTCTTCGAGGATGACGTGGCGTTCCTTTTCCAGTTCGGCGCCATCCATCGCCGGCGCGCGCACCATGTCCGCGATGATGTCGATCGTTTCGAGGGCGCCCCCGCTCGGCACCTTGGCGTAGTAGACGGTCACTTCGCGGTCCGTAGCGGCGTTGTGCATGCCGCCGATGGACTCGATCGCCTCGGCGATCTCCTTTGCCGTGGGGCGGCGCGATGCTCCCTTGAAGAGCATGTGCTCAAGGAAATGCGAAAGCCCCGCCTCGTCGTCGCGTTCGTAGCGGCTGCCCGCGCCCACGTACACGCTGATGGTGGCGGAACGGGTGTGCGGCATTTCGCCGGTGACGATGCGGAGGCCGTTGGTGAGCGTGGTGGTCGTGAACATACAGCGAAGCGCGCAGCACCCAACCCGGGCCTGCCGCGCCCTTCGATTGTACGCGAACACGGGGAAAGGCGCGGGCGAGGGGCGAGGGATGAGGGATGAGGGATGAGGGGCGGCCTACACCTTCGCAGGTGGCCGGCCTGGCTCGACGCGCCGTGTGGTTACGTGCGCGGTGAGCTTGAGCTTACGGGAGAGGTCCGCGGCCAGTTCCGCACCGTAATCGCCGGTGATGACGACTCTCGACCCGGTCGCCACCAGGGTCACCAACATCTCGGCCATCGGCCCCCCGGCTCGCTAACGCTCGCGGCTCGGGAACGGATCGCTTCTGATCGAGCAGGCGTACCTTCATCCGTCGTCGGGGGCTTGGCTGGAACCTTAACTCCCCCCGCAGGCTACGAAGCGAGCGAGACGCCGGGGCTGCCAGGCGGCTGGCCCCTCACGGCAGCAGGCGGTAGAAGCGGAACAGGTCGTGCTCAAGCGGCAGGATCTCGACCCCCGAGAAGCCGGCCTCCGTGGCGTATTTGCGGAACGTCGCCGGGCGCATCACCGTGCCCGTGCCCACGGAGGGCTGGTGGGACATGCCATCTGGCAGGCAGACGGCGATGGAGAACCCATAGAGCAGCCGCTCGGTGAAGTCACCGACGTTCCCGAACTCCTCCCCCACCCTCTCGTCCATGACCAGGACGGTCCCCCCGGGTTTCGCGAGACGGCGCATGGTGCGCAGCACGGAGACCGGGTCCGGCATGTCGTGGATACATTCGAAGGCGCAGACGAGGTCGCACTGGCCGTCGATGCCCGCGTCGGCGGCGTCGCGGTGGTGGAAGGTGACGCGGCCCGCGAGGCCGGAATCGGCGGCGTTCTTGCGCGCCATCTCCACGGAGGGCGCATCGATCTCGAAGCCTTCGACGGTCGCGTTCGGGTAGGTCTTTGCCATCGCTATCGAGGCCCAGCCACCGCCGAAGCCAATCTCCGCTACGCGCGCCCCAGGGGCGTTGAGCGCGACGTCGAGGCCGGGCACCTGTGAGATGTAGCCGGGGACGAGCGCGTTTTCGAAGAAGGGCCGATTGAAGTCGGCCTGGGCCGAGCGCGCGTCCTGGCCAAAGTCCGCCCAGGAGACGCCGCCACCATCGCGATAGGCGGCGAGGAGGGCGGCGCCCTGGCCGGCGGCGCTGGCGACGAAGCGGCCCACGGGCGCCACGAACATCTCCGACTGTGGGTTCACGAGCACCTCTTCGTAGCCGGCGGGGAGGCTGTAGCGCCGTTCGGTTGGCCCCGCGGAGGCATCGGCCACGGTGAGGATGACGGTGGTGGTCTGTTGTTCGAGCCACTCACGCGCGTAGCGTTCGTGCGTCCCGGTGCGCTGCGCCAGTTCGCCGGAGGTCGCGGGGCCGTCCGTGTGCAGGGCCCGGTAGTAGCCGAGCTGCTCACCGAGATACACGGAGAAGACATCCATGGCGGCGATGGTGGATTCGAGCAGGCGGCCCACCAGTTCTTCGCTGGTGGCAGTCGCGGGTGCGGTGGTGGTCATGGGGTGGCTCCTTCGGATCGTCCGGGATCGGGACCAGGGAGGGATTCTACACCCTGGCGGCAGAGCCGCGCGTGGCTGAGCCGCGACCGCCGGCGAGAACTGCGCGAAACACGGCAGCTAGCCGGGTGGGTCGGGAATGCCGAGCCCGCGGCAGATTTCCCGCGCGAGCCTGTCCTTTAGCTCGTTGTGCCTGGGGATCGCCTCGCGCGCGCCGCTCGCAGGGTTGACCACACCGAATGCGAACGCCCCTCCCGCAACAACTCACACCCGTTCGCCGCCATGTGGCGCAGCAAGTTGACGCGCTTCACCCAAGGACCAGGGTTTCGCGCAGGGAACTGTCGGAGGCGGACCTGAGGGCATCGTCGCGTTGCATCCCGAGGAGCAGGTCGATGGCCTCGGCAAGACTCTGCCGGACCTCCTCGAGGGTCTCTCCCTGGCCGTTCGCACCCGGCACTTCGGGGCAGAACGCCCAGAAGCCGCCCTCTTCGGCCGGCTCGATGATCGCTGTGAACTCGTTCTTCACGGCCGGATCTTAGCATGCAGCGCGCATAGGCCCCGGCGCTCGTAGGGCGCCCGAATCGTCAATCGCAGAAGCGTTACTTGAAGCGGTAGGTGATGCGGCCGCGCGTCAGGTCGTAGGGGGAAAGTTCCACGAGGACGCGGTCGCCGGGGAGGATCTTGATGTAGTTCTTGCGGATCTTGCCGCTGATGTGCGCGAGCACTTCGTGGCCGTTCGCCAGCTCCACACGGAAGGTCGCGTTGGGCAGCGGCTGCGTTACCGTGCCTTCGACTTCGATGCCTTCTTTCTTGGTCATACACCCTCCTGCATTGGTGGCGAAGCCGCTGGTTGTCGGTTCGCCGGGGGCACTGCCGCCTGCAGACGGCCCGTACGGGCTCTGCTGCCAGGCCCGAATCCTCCCTACTGTAACACAGCGTGAGATGGCGGCCGGGATGGTGGGCGATCGGGGCGCTGCTTGACGATCGCGCGTATGCCGAGCGGCCCTGTCGAATTGAACTTGACGTCAGCGGACAGCACCTGGGGCGAATCGGTGACCTCGAAAGACTGCAGTGAATCCAATTCCTTTGTAACCAACAAGGTCGCCTCTGGATGAGCGGGAGCCTTTTTCCGAGCTTCCCATGTGCGTGAGAGAACGAATTCGCGCGGCGTCGAACGGGACGCCTTGGTTCGCTCGAGGGTCCCGGACAACTCTGGTACGTCCTCCGCTCCTTGGACGCGAACGGCTTCCCCGGACCGACATCCAGATCGGCCCAGACGGTCGTTCGAGCGGGCCGCGACGAGGTGGAGGCGGCGGTCAAAACGCGCCCAGACGCCGACTGCTCCATCGTCTACAAGACGCCGGCCGGCTCGGTCAGCAATGCAGATGGTCTTGGTCCCGTGCGCGCGGACAGCGACGGGAGGGCGCGATGGTCCTGGCGAATTGGCACGGGCACCTCTCCGGGCGAAGGCAGGGTCCGCGCTACCTGCGACGGATCGTCAGTCTCCAGTAAGATTACGATCACCCGCTGAACACGATGATGCGATCGTGCAAGACAGATGAGTCGGTCGGGCATTTGACGAACGCCACGGGAGGGGGCTCAGATGACGCGCAAGCCGCTGGCGCGAGCACGCGGTAGGACCATGGGGAGCACGAGATGACGTTCGACGAGTTCATTGGCATGGTGCGTAGCGAGACCGACGGTCCCGCTACCGCCCACCTCCGAATAGAGGAGCACCACCAGAATCCGACGGGCAACATAAACGGCGGCGTCTTTCTGTCGATGGCTGACAACCTCTCACCAGGGGCTGCCAATCGCGCATTCTTCGAGAAGACCGGAGAGCGGAGGTTCATGGTGGGCGTGGATCTCCATGCGGTCATGCTGGCGAACCAGAAGGGCGGTACTCTCCGAGCTGTTTCCAAGCCGATACGGGTGGGGCGCCGAATCACCGTGATTCGCACGGAAGTGCGGGGCGACGACGATAGGTTGCTTGCCGAGATCACGACAACCCACGTGCCAACCTGAACAGGCGGGCCGTGGTACCCGGCGGCCCTCTTTACTGAGACGCGGCAGGAAGCGGGTCACCAATACGCGAGCAACTACAATCAGGCAATAGTATCGTTGGTGCCGGCCCGGAGGCCGCGCTTCCAGTCCGCGCGCACCTCGGCGACCGCGGCCCGCTGTTCGGCTCTGTTGCGCGCGGTCGCCAGGGCCGCCTCGATGGGCGACCTCTGCGCAAGGCTTTGGCCGAACGCCCAAGGCTAAGGAGTCTCGGCCCCATCGTTCGCCGCAGAGTCCCCGCCCTCGAGCCCGCCCCTTCGCCGCAGGCGGCCCGCCAACCGCCGCGACGCCTCGCGTAACTCCTCCACGCCGAGGAGGTGCGCCATGCCGGCGTAGACCGCGGCGCCGGCGGCCGTGCCCAAGATGGCCGTGACGGCCCAGCCCGCCATGCCATCCTCTTCGAAGCTCGAGAAGCCCAGCGCCAGCACGAGCGCCATCGCGCCCCCTGCGATTGCGAGACGGCCAATGGCGGCCAGGTCGGCGCGCGCCCCGCCCCCGGTGCGGCGCAAATACAGCCAGTAGACCACGCTCCATTCCAGCCAGGCCGCCACCGATACGGCGAAGGCGAGCCCTCCGTGTTCGTAGCGGTCCCAGAGCAGCGCGCTCAACACCACGTTGAGGCCGACGGCGGCGGTGGCGAAGATCACCGGCGTGCGCGTATCGCCGAGCGCGTAGAAGCCGCGGCTGTGGATTTCGATGCCCGCCAGCGGCACGATCCCGAGGCAGTACCAGCCCAGCGCGGAGGCGGTGATCGCCGCGTCCGCGGCGGTGAACTCGCCGCGTTGCAGGAGGAGGGCCGTCACCGGTTCGCGCAGCAGCGCCAGGCCCAGCGCCGCCGGGATGGTGAGGAACATGACCACGCGCAGCGCACGCGAAATGGTGGCGGTGAGCGCGGCGCGGTCTTCGGCGGCGGCGTGCTCGGCGAGCGTGGGGAAGACGGCGGTGGCGACTGCCATGGCGAACAGCGCCAGCGGCAGCCCCGCCAGCAGCCAGGCGTACGTCAGGTTCGAAATCGCCGACGATCCGATGCGCGAAGCGAAAAAGACGGTGACGAGGAAGTTGACCTGCGCGGCCGCGAGCCCGAGCACGCGCGGGCCCATGAGGCGCGCCACTTCGCGCGTGGCCGCGTCCCAGGCGAAGCGCAGGCGGAAGCGCATGCGTTCGCGCACGAGCCCCGGGATTTGGATGGCGAGGTGCAGGGCGGCGCCGATGACGACGCCCGCCGCCAGCCCTTCGACCCCCCACGGCCCGGAAAGCGCGACCGCCCCGAAGATGATGGCGACGTTGTAGAGCATGGGCGCCAGGGCGGGCAGGAAGAATTGCTGGCGCGCGTTGAGGATGCCCGTGACCATGCCGCTAATGGAGAAGAGCAGCGGCGAAAGCAGCATCAGGCGCGTCAGCTCAACGGCCTTGTCCGTCAGTTCGTCTTCGCGGCCCAGGTCTTCGCCGAGGCCGGGGGCGAGCAGGGGCACGAGCAGTGGCGCGGCCACGAAGGCCACGACGGAGAGTACCGCCGTGGCAGCCGTGATGAGGGTGAGGGCCGTGCTCGCCAGCTGCCAGGCGCGTTCTTCCCCATCGCGCCGGTAGAGCCGCGCGAAGACGGGGATGAAGGCGCTCCCAAGCGTCGCGCCCGCGAGCACCTGGAAGATGAGGTCGGGCACGCGAAAGGCGACCCAGTAGGCATCGAGTTCGGGGCTCGCGCCGAACTCATCGGCGATGACAACCGTGCGCAGCACGCCGAGGAGCCGCGACCCGAGGAACCCGAAAGCGACGATAGCGGCGGCGATGGCGAGCCCACCGCCGAGCGGCGAAAAGCCTGGGGCCGCGGGGGCGGGTGCGTCCGCCATCGCTGGGGATGGTACGGCGGCGCCGTCCTGCGTGCTTGGGTAGGGGCGCCTTGCCTCTATGTGCTACTGGCCTTGTGTCTTAGCGACGCGAGCCAGGCTGCCGCCAGCAAAGCGAGATCGACGAACATCGACGCGGCAAGGATCGCGGCGGCACGCGAGCCCTCGCGGTCCGTCGGGCTACGGACATTGCGGCAGACCCCGGAACGCCCTCCGTACCAATCGCCAACGACCAACAACCACCCTCACCCGCGCGGCGCGACGAGGGCTGCCTGCCATTCGGGGAGTGCCGCCTCGGCCGGCCCCAGCCAGTCGCGCAGGACCTCGGCGTTGTGTTCGCCCTGCCACGGGGCGCCGCCGCGCACGCCGCTCTGCGCCGCCGAGAAACGGTAGGGCGATTGCACCACCGGCCGCAGACCGCCCTGGCGGTCATCGACCTCTGTGATGCTGCCGCGATGGCGCACGGTCGGTTGCTCGCGCGTGCCGGAGCTCTTGCGCACCTGCCCCCAGGCGAGGTTCATCGCATCCAGGGCGGCGATCACGTCAGCACGGCCCGGCAGACCGCGGAAATAGGCACGCGCCGCCGTCCGCCGCGCCGCCGCTTTCTCCTCCACGGAGGCGTCCGGCGGCGAAGGGTCTTCGACGCCGTACATGCTTGAAAGCGACCGCCAGATGCGGCGGAAATCGGCGGAGATGAGGATTTCTCCGGCGGCCGTGTCCCACAGTTCGGCGGGCAACATTCTCGTGTGTTCGGCGTCTTCGAGCGCGTAGTGCAGGCCGTCGTCGGTGACCAGGGTGGCATCGATCATGGCCATGTCGATGTGCTGGCCCAGGCCGGTGCGCTCGCGCATCCAGAGCGCCGAGAGCACCGCGACGAGCCCGTGCAGTCCAGCGTTCGTGTCGGCGATGGAGAGGGCAAAGTCGGCCCTGGGTCCCCCGGTCCTCGCCTGGCGCGCGATAAGGCCGGACTCGGCGTGGATGACGGGGGCGTAGGCGGCGCGGTCAGATTCAGGGCCGTCCTGGCCGAATCCGGAAATGGAGAGCATTACGAGCCGGGGGTTAACCCCCTGGAGCGCTCCGTAGCCGATGCCCAGGCGCGCGGCCACGCCCGGGCGGAAGTTCTCGATGGCCACATCGGCGTGGGTCGCCAGCGCCTTGATGAGGGCTGCGCCCGCGGGCACCTTCAGGTCGATACAGATGTTGCGCTTGCCCACGTTCTGCTGGTGGTAGTAGCCGGGGTTGCCCCCGATGTCCGCCCCCCAGAGCCGTGCGGAGTCGCCGTCGGGTGGTTCCACCTTGACGACATCGGCGCCAAGGTCCGAAAGCATGCGCCCGGCGAACGGCCCGGCGAGCACGCGCGAAAGGTCCAGCACGCGAAGGTTTTCTAGAGGGTAAGCCACGGGGCGATTGTAGCGGTTGGCGGTTGGCGGGTGGCAATTGGTCGTTTGTTCCTGGTCCCTCGTCCCCGGTCGCTCGACGCTCGGAGTGCCCGCTTCCGCGTGCGAGTCTTCCGCACGGACCGGTCGCTGACGCTCGCGGCTCGGCCAGGAAGGCTGGCCGGCCGCCCGCCATCAGAGGCGCGACCGGTAGGGAGCGCGTGACGGTGCAACTCCCGCTCATGCTTCGCGGCGGCCCACGCCCTCCCTGCCGGTCGGGCCACGGACTCGCCCTCGCCCACGACCGAGGAGCCGGGAACGGCGTCGCGACCTGAGTGCCAGCGGCCAACGGCCAATAGCCAACGGCTAACGGCCCACCCGGTCGCGCAGGAAGGCCACGATGCCTTCATTCGCACGGCCGGCCATGGCGATTGGCATGAGCGTGAAGCCGTGAGGGCCGTCTGCGTATTCGTGCAGTTCGGTCGAATTCCCGGCGCGCTCCCAGGCCTGCTCCATCAGCTGCGTATCCGAATAAAGATGGTCCAGCGTGCCCACCGTGAAGATGGCCGGAGGCAGGCCGCGAAGGTCCGCGTAAAGCGGCGAGATGTAAGGGTGCTTGAGGTCCCGCCCGGTGGCGTACGACTTCGAAAAGAACTCCATGATGCGCCCGTTGATGACGAGCGAGCGGTCGTACATCGCCTGCATGGAGGGCAGGTCGTAGATGGCGGAGAAGACGCCGTAGGTGAGGACGACGGCCGCATAGGGGTCGTCCATGTGGTCGCGGCGGCGCAGGAGGGTGGCGACGGCAAGGTTGGCGCCCGCCGATTCGCCGCCGATGGCGAGCGCGCGCGGGCGGCTGCAACCGAGTCCGGTGGCGTTTTCGGCCAGCCACACAGTTGCCGCGTAACAGTCATCGGGGCCGGCGGGGTAGGGGTGTTCGGGCGCGAGCCGGTAGCCCACAGATACGACGGCGACGCCCGCGCCGGCGGCGATGCCGCGCAGCATCGGGTCCTGGTTCTTTTCGGAGCCGAGCACCCAGCCGCCGCCGTGAAAGTGGAGGTAGGCCCCCGCGGGCCGCTCGGGCAGGAACACGCGCACAGGGATATCGCCCGCGGGGCCGGAGATGGTGCGCTCTTCCTGCAGTGCGATGGCGGGACCAGTGCCGCGCGTGGCCATGGCCTGCTCATCGCGCGTGCGGCGCACAGCGCCGACATCGCTTTCGAGCAGCGCAAGGCGGCCGGCCGTATCGGCTTCGAGCGTGGGCAACAGGGCGGCGACATCGGCGTCCATGGGGCCGGAGTTTACGGCGGAGCGTCCCGGTTGGCGATGGTGGCGGCGGGCGATGGTGGCCGTTGGCCGTTGGCAATGTGGCGGCCTTCGCGTGGATCCCGGCGAAACGGCGCGCGAGCCCTCCCTATCCGTCGGGCTACGGACTGTGCGATGCCGCCGCCCCGGCGATATCGCGCAGGTCAGAGTCCGCCAGAAACTCCTGGAGGCTCACCGCGCGCAGCGCCTCGAGCTTCTGCAAGTTTTCTGCGAGTCGCTTCAAGCGACTCTCGATGCCGCTGAACTCCTCGTTCAAAATTCCCTCCCGCTATGAGGTCAGCGCGCTGCCGGCGCAAGCGCGGCAACTCGTCGAAGTAGAGACTGTAGACCGTGGCTTCGTATTCGACTCGATGGTACACGGAGCGTTCGAAGAGGCGCCCGCGCGCCATGACGACGTTGTACTGCAGCTCGATGGGCGCGCGCCGCAAGCACACCAGGTCGATGCTCGCGCCGGGGCCGGCGAGTGTGGCCAGTTCCGCCTGCATCTCGAACTGGCGCTCGTAGGGCAGCGGAGCGGCGCCGTAGACGGCGAAGTCCCAGTCGCTGCCGGTGTGCGCGCGCTCCGCTGCCCGCGACCCGAACAGGTACGCCAGCAGCACGTCATCCTGCGCGGCGAAGTAGGCCGCCGCGGCGGCGATTGTGTATTCGCTCTGGCTGGTCATGGGAAAAGTGTAGAGCACCCGGGGAGTGGCGGGCGCCCGGTAGCCGTGCCGCTCCGTGGGCACCGGGAACGGCACTTCCCGTCAGCCCGTCCATACACCCCACCACCGCCAATCCTCCGGGAGTGCCATCACTCCGCCCCGGACGGGATTCATCCAGAATGTACTCCAAGCGAAGGCCCGAATGAGAACGTGAAAGATGCGGCTCGGCTGCCCGTAAGCTTCTGCTGGCAACCGGATCGATTTCGGGAAAGGCAGCCCGCCGCCGCGTGGCATTGGTCGATTCTGGACGTCTGGCGGTGCGGGTGTCCAGTGGGGGCGCGGGCGGATGCGTTCCCAGCGCCGACGGAGCGGCGCGGCTACCGGCGCGCACCCCCCCCCACCTGCCGGTGCCACGCCCCGCTTGGAGCAGCGCGGGCCGCCTCCCAGCGTGGTCGCCACCACCACCTCCCGGAGCCGCCCATGCCCGCCGCCGCCCGCGCTGCCCACCCCACCCCGCCGCCGCTGCCCCTCCTCCTGCAGCACATGGACGAAGGTCGCCTGCGCCGCTACCGCGAAAACCTGGACTTCTACGAGGGGCGCCAGTGGGAAGGGCGCGCCCGGCGCGGCGAAAAGCGCCTCACCTTCAACTACGCCAAGGCGTTCGTCGACAAGGTCACGAGCTACCTGCTGACGGGCGCCTCCGTCCAGGTGGAGGCGCGCGATGGCGATTCCGCCGCCGCCCGTGCCCGCGCGCGCGAAGTCGAGCGCGCCCTGCGCGATATCGAGTCCGCCAACGGCCTCGCGCAGCTCGACTTCGAAACCGAGTTCGATTGCGCCGTCCTCGGCGATGCCGCCTACAAGGTGACCTGGGATGTGGCCGAGGGGGCTGTGCGCGTGACCGCCCCCGATGTGCAGGGCATCTACGCCTGGCGCCAACCCGATGACCCCGCGCGCGTGACCGCCGTCGCATCGCGCTACGCCATCGATGAGCCCACGGTCTCTCGGCCCACCGGTGCCGCCCCGCCGCTGACCACCGAGTACTGGACCGCCGAAGCGTTCGAACTGTGGCAGGGCAACGACCTCGCCGAGCGCGTGGCGAACCCCTACGGCTTCATCCCCTTCGTCATCTTCCCCAACGTGCGCGAGCCGAAAGAGGCGTGGGGCGCGAGCGACATCCCGCCGCTCGTTGCTTCGGGGCGCGAACTGAACCGCGCCTACAGCCAGCTGAGCCAGATCCTCGAGCTCTCGGGCAACCCCATCGCCGTGCTCGAAGGTGTGGCCAGTTCGCAGGACATCGCCGTCGAGCCGGGCGCCGTTTGGGAGGTGCCGGAACGCGCGAAGGCCTACCTGCTGGACCTGCTGCAAGGCGGCGGCGTGGCCCTCCACCGTGACTACATCGACCTCATCTACCGCACGCTGCACGACCTGGGCGAATCGCCGCGCACGGCCTTCGGGCACAATCCGCATGGCCTCAGCGGCGTGGCCCTGAACACCGAACTGGACCCGCTGGCGAAGAAGGTTGCGCGCAAGCGGCTCATCCGCACGGCTGTGTACGAACGGCGCGCCTCATTGATGCTGCGCCTGCTCGCTCGCTTCGGCGGGTTCGAAAGCGAAGGCTTGCGGCCCGTGATGAACTGGGGCCCGGTGCTGCCCATCGACCGCTCGCGCCAGGTCGCCGACGAACGGTCGCTGGTGGAGGCGGGCATCCAGTCGCGGCGCACGGCCGCCGCCCACCTCGGCGCCGATGACCCGGAGGCGGAGTGGGCGCGCGTGCGCGAGGAGACGTCAGCGCCCAAATAAGTGCACGTCCGGCAGCGCCACCCGCTGCGTAGTCCCTGGCGAAGCCGCCCCGCACGGGGCTGCGCCACCCGGACCGTGGGAGAAGACCATGAAGCTGCGATACCTGGCGATGTCCTTCGCGGCACTTCTTGTGGGCGTTGCGCTGGCAGCGGCCTGCGGCGGCGATGACGACGACGACGGCGGCGACGGACCCCTCGGCTCCCAGAAAGTGAACGACCACGGGACGAAGGACGTGCGCGGGGCAGCCTCCATCGCGCTCGAAGCGGACGACTTCTACTTCAACCC
>JBPCLM010000010.1:0-17122 GCA_051003295.1 Tepidiformaceae bacterium
GGTGGTGGCTGATCGCGCACGTGATCCGCGGCGACCTGGCGCCGCCCATCGCGGCCAACGTCAACGCCACCATGCGCGTGCTGCTGGGCCTCGGCCCGGAGGCGCTCGCGCAAGAAGAGGCTCTGCGCCGCGTGGAGCTGCTCGGCGTCGTCATGAACGGCGTGCCGCCGCGCAACGACGAGGAATGGGAGCTCGCGCGTTCGCTCTTCGATGAGGACGCGCTCGCCGAGTTCGCGCGCTGGGAGCCCATGGGCCATCCGGGCTGGGGCCGCCGCCCCGAGGGAGGGGAGTGACCGCCTGTGGTCAGGCGGCCGATTGCACGCATGCGAGCGGTGTCTGGCAGGCCAGGCAGGTCAAGCCTCATAATGCCCGCAACACAGGAAAGCCCGAGGGGGAGCTGCCATGCCGTTGTTCATGGACGTGCACAACGTGATAGGGGAAAAACCAACCCTGGAAGATGTCGAGCAAGCCCATCAGCGGGACCTTGAAATTGGCCCCAAGTTCCAGGTCAACTGGCTCAAGTATTGGGTAAACTTCGAACGCGGGACGGCCAGTTGTCTCTGTGAAGCGCCCTCTGCGGAGGCCGCGGCCAACTGTCACCGGGAATCTCACGGGCTGGTCGCAGACAAAATGATCGCGGTGGCGCCCGAAATGGTAGAGGCCTTCCTGGGCGGCGTCGGGATCAACTTCGATGGACGCGCCGTTCTCGTGGATGGGGAGCACAAAGTCTCCGATGGTGGCTCCCGTGCGATCATGTTCACTGACATGTTCGAGTCCACCGGTACCACGCAACGGCTGGGTGACGACGGCGCGATGGTCCAATTGCGCCTTCACAACAACATCATTCGAACTTGTCTCTCGGATCACGTCGGACGGGAGGTCAAGCACACCGGCGATGGCATCATGGCGTCGTTCTTTTCGCCCTCACGCGCGATGGAATGTGGCATCGCCATCCAGAGAGAGCTGGTGAAACACAACGAGCGAGAGCCGGAGGCGCCGATCCGCGTGCGCATCGGGTTCAGCGCCGGCGAGCCCGTCGCCGACGGGGACGACCTTTTCGGCGCGGCCGTGCAGCTGGCCGCGCGCGTCTGCAACAGCGCCGAGCCCGAGCAGATCCTCGTCTCTGCCGTCGTCCGCGACCTCTGCATCGGCAAACGGTTCGCCTTCAGCGACCGCGGAGAGCGCCAACTGAAAGGTTTCGACGCACCGGTGCACGTGTTCGCCCTGGACTGGCGCTAGCTGGATTAGCCTGTGACCCCGACGCATTCAAGCGGCGGATGTCGAACGAATGCCCGTTACAGGTAGAAGAAGCCCCCAGTCGCTCTGGCGTCCAAGCATCACTTTGGCGGCGGACTCGTAGCGAAGCACAGAAGCGAACGCGTGCTGGCTTATCGAATGCGCGTCGCGGAAGTACCGCGGAAGGCGCGACCAGCTGGCCCGCGGAGCCCACTGCCACGGGCGGCGGCTCCCCCGCCGCCATCGAGTGGGGCAGCGAATCCCGCGCGCTGCGGCGTGCGTACCGTCGGTATGGCCCTGATGCGCATCTCCGTCCGCCGGTTGATTGCTGGCCAGGCGCTCGTGGCGCTCGGCGCGGCGGCGGCGCTCGTGGCGACTTCGCTGCTCCCCGGCGCCTGCGGCGGCGACGATGAGGAGCGCCAGCCCGTCGCCACCGCCATTCCCTTCCGTGTGATTGGGCTTGGTGAGTACCACCGCTGGGGCGAAATCAAGGACCACGTCCTCCTCCTGGCGTTCCGGGCGGAGGCAGGCGATCCACACGTCGATCCGCTGGCCGACCCGCTGTCGCAGTTCAAGACGGCGCTCTGGGGTTCGTACGAGCCCCCTGGCAACTCGACCCGGTGGACCTGGGAAATGAGGTCGTCGCCGGGTTCTTTGCGTTCCGCGGGGCTTCCCGCCACCCGGTGGTTGATCGCGTCGAGGCCTCTCGAACCGCATGATCTTGCGCCTGAAGGGCACGGGAGTGATTGGCGATGACAACGACGACGTGCCGATGCCGTTCTACGTGGTCGCTATTCAGCGGGAGGACATCCCCGCCGGAGCCTCGCGCCACTGGCTCGTCCTGGATGAGGACAACGCCGTGCTCGCGGAGACGCTCTACACGTCGGATTCGGCCATAGTGCCCGTGCGCACGAGGGCGCCGGTGTCAACGCTGAACCCGCGACCGGTGCTCAGTGAAGCGGACAAGCACCGGCTGGCTGCGCGCGCCATCGAGCTCATCGCGCGGCGGGAGGGCGTCGGCGTTGCGGATGTGAACAGCGTCTACGTCGCCGCCGGCTTCCTGCCCTACACCCGCGTCACAACCGTCGGCGTGAAAGCGCAGATCGCCGGCAGCGACCGGCTCGTTGGCATCGAGGTGGGGCTCGATGGGCAGGAGGTGGACCCCGAGGCGCTCGCGCGTGCGGAACGTGAGGCGGAGGCGCGCACCACCTCGCGCCGCTAGGCGGCGCCTATCGGTCGGGCTACGGACTGTCTCGCCCGGCCTGCGCTCGTCCTCCCCTCGCCCGTCCCGCGGGGTCGGGGGTGAGGGCGCCTCAGCGCACGACGAAGTAGCGCGCCTCCGGGTGGTGCACGACAACCGCGCTCGTGGATTGCTCCGGGTGCCACTGGAACGTCTCGCTCAGTTCGACGCCGATGCGCGCCGGGTCCAGCAGCGTCGCGATGCCGGCCTGTTCCTCTAGGTCGGGGCAGGCGGGGTAGCCGAAGGAATAGCGGCTGCCGCGATAGCCCTGGTTGAACAACGCGCGCATCGTCTTCGCGTCATCGCCGGCGATGCCCAGCTCTTGACGCATGCGCTTGTGCCACATCTCGGCGAGCGCCTCCGCGCTCTCCACCGCGAACCCGTGGAAGTGCAGGTACTCCCGGTATTCGTCGCTATCGAAGAGTTTCTTCGCGTATTCGCTGGCGCGCGCACCCATGGTCACCAGCGAAAGGCCGAGCGTATCGAATGCGCCCGAACCCGCCGGGAGGAAGAAATCAGCGATGCAGAGGCGGCGCCCCGAGGACTGGCGCGGGAAGCGGAAGCGCACGGGTTCGCCCGCCGGCTCGCCCCCTTCGAGCGCCGGCCAGGCGACGACATCGTTTCCTTCGGCCACGCAGGGGAAGTAGCCGTAGACCACCTGCGGGATGAGCAGCTGGCCCGCGATAGCGCGTTCCTGCCAGCGCCGGAAGATGGGCCGTACCTCCTCTTCGATGAGCGCAGCGTACTCAGCGTCGCTGCGGGTGCCCTTCTGGTACTGCCACTGCCCGCGAAAGAGGGCGATTTCGTTCACGAAGGGGAAGACATCGCGGAGGGGAATGCCCGTGACCACGCGGCTGCCCCAGAACGGCGGGCGCGGGATATCGCCCGGCGCGAGACGGGTGACGCCGGAGGGCACGTACTCGTCCTCAGCCGCCGGGCGGCTGGCGCCGGGCACGGCCGCACGCACCTCGTCGTAGCCGGAATCGCCGCCGCCCCGCCTCGAACGCCCCGAGGCGCCGGCGCCGCTGGCCGCGAGCACGGGTTCGCCGCCGCGTGCGGCCGTCATGACGCGGTCCATCGTCGCCAGCCCTTCGAAGGCGTCCTGGCAGTAGAAAACGTTGCCGTGGTAAACCGCGCGTAGTTCGTTTTCGACGTAGCGGCGGTTGAGCGCGGCGCCGCCCAACAACACGGGATAGTGCGAAAGTTCGCGCGCGTTCAGTTCCTCCAGGTCTTCGCGCATGACGACCGTACTCTTGACGAGCAGCCCGCTGAGCCCGATCGCGTCCGCTGCGACCGCGCCCGCCTTTTCGATGATGTTCGCTATCGGCTGCTTGATGCCGATGTTGTGCACGGTGTAGCCGTTGTTGGTGAGGATGATATCGACCAGGTTTTTGCCGATGTCGTGCACATCGCCGCGCACGGTGGCGAGCACGATCGTGCCGCGGCCCGCGCCGTCCGTCTTCTCCATGTGCGGCTCCAGGTAGGCCACGGCCGCCTTCATGGTCTCGGCGCTCTGGAGCACGAAGGGCAGCTGCATCTTGCCCGCCCCGAAGAGGTCGCCCACTTCGCGCATGCCAGCCAACAGGTGGTCGTTGATGATGGCGAGCGCGTCGTAGCGTGCGAGCGCTTCCTCGAGGTCCAGGTCGAGGCCGCGGCGGTCGCCATCGATGATGCGCTGGCGCAGGCGCTGCTCCACGGGCAGGGTGGAGCGGTCCACCTTCGCCGTCTTCTCTGCTTCCACGCCTTCGAAGAGCGAAAGGAAGTGGGTGAGGGGGTCGTAGCCACCTTCGCCATCCGCATCGGCGGGGCGGCGGCGGTCGTAGACCAGGTCGCGCGCGGCTTCGAGCTGCTCATCGGGGATGCGGTTGAGGGGCACGATCTGGCGCGCGTTCACGATCGCCGCATCGAGGCCCGCCGCGACCGCCTCCTGCAAAAAGACGGAATTGAGCACGCGCCGCGCGGCCGGTTTCAGCCCGAAGGAGCAGTTTGAGACGCCGAGGATGGTCTGCACGCCGGGCAGTTCCACCTTCACGCGGCGGATCGCTTCCAGCGTTTCCATGGCGTCGCCGCGCAGGTCTTCCTGACCGCCCGAAAGCGGGAACGTGAGCATGTCGAAGAGCAGGTCGGAAGGCTCCATGCCGTAACGGTCGACGGCAATGCCGTGGATGCGGTGGGCCACCTTCAGCTTCCAGTCGGCAGTACGCGCCTGCCCCTCTTCATCGATGACGAGCGCAACGGCGGCCGCCCCAAAGCGCTTGATGAGCGGCAGCACGCGCGTGATCTTGCGCTCACCATCCTCCAGGTTGATGGAGTTGACGATCGCTTTGCCGCCGTACAGCTTGAGGGCCGCTTCCACCACCGGCGGCTCGGTCGAATCGAACATCAGCGGCAGCGTCGATTGCGTGCGGAAGGCGCCCACGACGCGTTCCATATCGGGCACGCCATCGCGGCCGACGTAATCGACCATGACGTCGATCACGTGCGCGCCTTCGGCAGCCTGTTCGCGCGCGAGGCCAACCATGCCATCCATGTCCCCCGCGAGGAGGAGGTCGCGAAAGGCGCGCGACCCGGTGGCGTTGGTGCGCTCACCCACGACCAGGAACGAGGTCTCCTGGCGGAAGGGGACGGAGGTGTAGAGCGAGGAGCAGGCGGGCTCGTAGCGGCCGCGCGTGTGCCCCTGCTGCTTCGGTGGGCGGCGGCCGATGGTGGCGATGGCGGCGGCCATGTGATCGGGCGTGGTCCCGCAGCAGCCCGCGACGATGTTGATGCCGAACTCTTCCACGAAGATGCGCTGATAGCGCGCGAACTCGGCGGGGCTCAGCGGATAGCAGGCGAGCCCATCCACCAGCGTTGGCAGGCCCGCGTTCGGCCCGATGAACACGGGCCGGCGCGAATGCTCCCCGAGGTAGCGCGCGTGCTCGACCATCAGGTCCGGCCCCAGCGAGCAGTTGATGCCAATCACATCGACGATATCGAGCGCCTCGATGGTGGTGAGCGCGCAGGCGATGTCGCTGCCGAGGAGCATGGTGCCGTTCGTCTCCACGGAGACGCTCGCGATCACGGGCAGGCGCGCGCCGCTTTCGGCGAAGGCATCGGCCACGCCAGCGAGCGCGGCCTTGGTCTGGAGCAGGTCCTGGCAGGTCTCTACTTTGAGGACATCGATACCGCCTTCGATGAGGCCGAGGGCTTGTTCGCGGTAGCTGTGCACGAGTTCGTCCCAGGTTGCCTGCCCGAGCGTAGGCAGGCGTGTGCCCGGGCCCATGGTGCCGAAGGCGTAGCGCGGGTGCTGGGGCGTGCTGAACTCGTCCCGCACCTTGCCCAGGATCTGCGCGGCCACGCGGTTCAGTTCGCGCGTGCGTTCGGCCACGCCGAATTCGGCGAGCACCACTTCGTTCGCGCCAAAGGTCGCCGAATCGACGGCATCGCAGCCGGCGGCGTACAAGGGGCGGAAAATGCCCTCCAGCGCCTGGGGGTCGGAGATGTTGAGCCAATCCGGGCAGGCATCGACCTCGCCGTAGTCGGGCTGTGGGCGGAGGGCGAGGATCTGGGCGCCAATCGGGCCGGCAGCGAAAAGCACCTGCTTGCGCAGGCGGTCGATGAAGGGGTGGCTAAGCGGTACGTAGGCGAACGGAAGTGCTCCGGCGCGAAGGTGGGTGCTTATGGTAGCACGCCCTTTCCCCGCGCCGCCATCTGCGCGGCCCGCTGCCCGTGGCCCGACCGCCAGGGAGGGCGTCCCGCGCCGGGCCGCGGTGCCTGGCGACAACCCGGTCACGGGCGTGGCCGTGGCCCGCCTCCTTGCCCCCCGTGCTACCATTCGCACCCGAAATGACCCTCCCCAGCGCTTCGGCACCGAACGGATCCATCCCCCCGCCGCCTCCGGTGGGCGAAGGCCGCCTCGCGCGGCGCAAGGCGCGCACGCGCGCTGCCATCGTCGCTGCCGCCAGCGCCCTCCTGCACGAACAGGGCTACGAACACACCTCCATGCAGCAGATAGCCGAACGCGCCGATGCGGGCGTGGGCACCCTCTACGGCTACTTCCGTTCCAAAGACGAAGTCCTGCGTGAAGTGCTCCAGGACCACGCCAACAGCGCCATCGAACGCTACCGCGCCGCCGTCGATGCGCGCACGCCGCCCATCGACCGGCTCTGCGTTGCCCTGAACACGATGGCGGACTACATCACGGAGAACCGCGTCATCCTGCTCGCCGCCTTTCGCTGGAACGCGCGCACGATGCAACCCGTCGAGCACCCCGCCAGCTGGCTCCACGGCACGTTCTCGCAGATGCTCGCGGCGGGCATCGAAAGCGGCCACTTCCGTCCGCTACCGGTGGACGTGACCGCGCGCATGCTGCTGAGCACGTACAGCCTGGCGATGCTTGGCATCGGCCCCTGGCACGGCCTCGAAGACGACCCGGCCACGCTCGCGCAGCTCGAGGCGATGACGCGCGCGCTGCTGGATGCCGGCCGGTAGGCGCTCGGCAGCAGGTTCAGTCCTTCGCCGCACGCGGGGCGCGGCCGTAGAGCACCGCCGAGTCACGCAGAAACGCGACCTGCTCCGGGCGCAGCTGCTCCCACCGGAAGCGCCAGCCCCAGTTCCCATCGGGCTGGCCGGGCACGTTCATGCGCGCTTCCGAACCGAGTCGCAGCACATCCTGCATGGGCACGATCGCCATTTCCGCCGCTGAACCGTAGGCCATGCGCATCAAGGCGGCGGTCGTATCAGCCCCGTCCCCGGCGAAAGCACGCACGCGTGCACGCTGCCCCGGCGTGAGCGAAGCCGCCCAGCCGCGCGTCGTGTCGTTGTCGTGTGTACCCGTGTACACCACCGAGTGCGGCGGAATGTTGTGCGGCAGGTAGGGGTTGCGGGCGTCGTCGCCGAAGGCGAACTGCAGCACCTTCATTCCCGGGTACCCCAGCTCATCGCGCAGCGCCCGCACGTCTTCAGTGATGACGCCCAGGTCCTCCACGATGATCAGCAGTTCGCCCAGGCGCGCGGCCACGGCCCCGAACAGCTCGCGTCCCGGGCCCGGCACCCAGGCGCCGCGTTCGGCGGTGGGCGCGCCCGCGGGCACCTCCCACGCCGCCACGAAGCCGCGGAAGTGGTCGATGCGCGCCAGGTCCATCGCTTCGAACGCGCGATGGAAGCGCTGCACCCACCAGCCGTAGCCCTCGGCGCGCAGCACGTCCCAGCGGTAGAGGGGGTTGCCCCAGAGCTGCCCGGTATCGGAAAACGCATCCGGGGGCACACCCGCGACCGCTTCCGGCCGGCCCTCCGCATCCAGCTTGAAGAGGTGACGGCAGGCCCACGCGTCCGCGCTATCGAGCGCCACGAAGATGGGGATATCGCCGATGATTCGCACGCCCTGTGCGCGTGCGTGCTGGTGGATGGCGTCCCACTGGCGGAAGAAGAGCCACTGCACGAACTGGTGGTAGCGAATCTCCCCGGCCAGCCCCGCGGTTGCCTGTGCGAGAGCGTCAGCGTTACGCCCGGCCAGCGGCGGCGGCCAATCCCACCACCCGCGCCCGTCCACGCCGCGCAGCGCCGAATACAGGGTGTAGTCGGCCAGCCATTCGGCCGAACCCGCCACGAACGCGTCGATCTCGTCGTGCTGTGCACGCGCTTCGAAGCGGGCGAAGGCGCAGCGCAGCAGCCCTTCCTTCCAGCTCGCGACGTCATCGAAGGGCACGCGCCCGTCGGCGCCGCCGGGCGCGCCGGCGAGCTGGCGGGCATCGATGAGCCCCTCTTCCAGCAGCCGTTCGGGCGATATCAGCAGCGCGTTGCCGGCGAAGGCGGAGCGTGCCGAGTAGGGCGAATTTCCCATCCCCGGCGGCCCCAGCGGCATGATCTGCCAGAGCGATTGGCCGCTCGTGGCGAGGAAATCGATGAAGTTGTGCGCCTCCGGCCCGAGGTCGCCGATGCCGAACGGTCCGGGCAGCGACGTCGGGTGCAGGAGGACGCCCGCGTGGCGTTCGGGCCAGGGCAACTCGCCGTCCGCCACACACGCCTCCACGCGCCCGCCGGGACGCTCTCCGTCCCTTCATGATGCGCCGTTCGCGGGGCGCGGGCGAGGGGGCGGGGCGGGTGGCCAACAGCTAACGGCCAAGGTCCGCGGCCCTTAGCATGTGCCCAACACACGAAGCGGGGTCCCCACCATGACGACAGCCGTCTCGCGGCCGCAGCTCTGGCCGGAGATCCGCGTGCTTATCCTCGCGGCCATGGCCATCTTCGTTTACACGATCGGCATCGGCATCCTCAACGGCACCGACCTGGTCGATTTCGACCAGCGCCGCATCCTCGGCCACGTGCACGGTGGGACGCTCGGCTGGCTTACGCTTAGCGTCTTCGCCGCCTCGCTCTGGCTGTTCGGAGAGTCCGCGCCCATCGACGAGCGCGAACGGACGATCCTCAGGTTCCTCGTTGGCGCCGCCATCATTGCCTTCGTGATCTATATCTATGCCTTTTCCACCACCTACGGCCGTCTCCGCCCGGTGATGGGCATCGCATCCACAGCCGTCGTCGCCGCCTTTTTCCTGTGGGTGCTGACACGCGTCCGGGACACCGTGCTGGGCGTGCCCCACTGGGGCTTCCTCGCTGCCCTCGGGACATCGATCGTCGGTGGCGTGCTCGGCGTCTTGCTCGGGTTCGAACTGGCCACAGGCAACAATTTCCTGCCCGAAGGCGGCGAAGACGCGCACCCCGCGACGATGGTGGTGGGCTTCCTCGTGCCCGTCGTGCTCGCCATGGCGGAATGGTCCTTCACGTTCCCGGCGCCGCCGCGGGCCACGCGCGCGGGCATCATCCAGATGGTGTTCCCGTTCCTGGGGGGAATCATCCTCATGCTCTCCCTCCTCCTCGATGTGACGCCCCTCGCACCGATCGCGATCGGGCTGGAGATGGTCGGCATCGGCATCTTCCTCTACCGGCTGCGGCGTTCTCTGCGCGCCGTCCGCTGGATGTCGCCACAGGTCCACGCCGTCGCCAGCGTCGCGAGCGTCATCTTCGTCATCGGTCTCGCCCAGTACTTCATCATTCGCTACGAAGGCGACTTCGACCTGGCCCCCCAACACCAGCTGCTCGCACTGGACCATGCCCAGTTCATCGGCGCGATGACGAACGCTGTCTTCGCGATGCTGCTCGCCGCGACCATCAGGGAGCGCAGGGGCGCATGGCTCGAAGGGGTCGTGTTCGTGGCCGTGATGGGCGGGCTCATCGGCTTCGCGACGGGGCTCATGTTCGATGCCACGGCCATCAAACGGACCTTCGCGCCAATCATGGGCGTCGGGCTCCTGGTCGGGCTCGGCCTCTACGCTTCAAGGCTTGCCCCCCTCGACTTCTGGCCGGGCCGGACAGCCCAACCCGGCCCCGAGCCGGAGAGTGTCCCGCAACTGCCGTAGGGGTGTCGAGCGGCCGAAGGCCCCTTTCCCCTACATCACCCCCGGGATGAACCGCGCCTTGTCCGCGAAGTGCTCCTGCCAACCCGGCACTTCCGCGAGCAGCGCCTCCTCTTCGGGGATGCGCAGGGCGAGCAGGGCCGCGTTCACAGCCGTGGCCCCCAGCGCCAGCGGCCACAGCCCGAACGCCAGTGGCAGCGCTGCCAGCTCGGCCGTCACCACGCCGTAGTTCGGGTGACGAACGTACGCGTACGGCCCGCGCGTTTCGACCGGCATCGCCTGCGGCACGGCCGCGCGCACATTCCAGCGTTCCCCGAGCGCCGTCAGCACCCAGAGCCGCAGCGGCTGCACGGCGAGCAGCACCGCGAGCCAAAACGGGCTCGCCTTGCGCCGTCCCTTCAATGCTGTCCCCACGATGACCGCAGCGTGCAGCGCGACCATCAGCGGATAGGTGCGGCGCGTCCAGTCGCCCTCGCTCGTGGGACCGGCCGCCGCAAGGTTGCGTCGCGAAAGGCGCAGCTCCAGGAGCCGTGCTCCCCCCATCGCCGCGCACACGACCAGCCGCGTCAACACGAGCGCACCAGCATCAATTCGACCGAAACCCCCGGCCCGAAGGCACAGATCACGGCCCAGCGGCCCGGGGGACCGCCTTCCTCTATATAGCGCCGCAGCACATCGAAGATGCCCGCGGAGGAGGTGTTCCCGAACTCCCGCATCGAATCCCACGACCAGCGCGTGCGTTCCCGGCGCAGCCCCAGCGCGCGCTCCAGCCCGGCGAGGATGCGCGCCCCCCCGGGGTGCAACAGCCACGCGCCGATTTCGCCCGCGCAGAGCCCGTTGCGGCCCAGCAGCAGCGAAACGGCGCGCTCCGTCGCCGCGGGCAGGGCATCGACGAGTTCGCGCGCGAGCACCGGGTAGAATCCGCGATCCGTCAGGTCGAAGCCGAGCAGAGCCTTCGTCCCCGGAATCAGGTGCGTGAGCGTATCGACCACTTCAAGGCCGGGGCCTCCGCCCGTTTCGAGCCGCGCCGCGCCCGCGCCATCGCCGAAGATGAGGCTGGCGGTGACGTTGCCATCGCCGCCGCCGGGGTGAAACGCCAACGAACAAACCTCGACCGCAACGGCCAGCGCGGCTTTGCCTTCGCGCCCCCGCAGGTAGTCCGCCGCGCGTGAAAGGGCCACGACGCCGCCCGCACAGCCAGCCTCCGTGATGGGCAGCCGCACGGTGTCGTAGGGGAGCGACAGGTCCTCCACCAGGTCCACCGCCCAGCCCGGCACGGTGTAGCCGGTGCAGGACGAGGTCGCGAGGAAGGCCAGCGCGCGGCGGTTGCCCGGCGGCAGTACCGCCTCCGTCGCCGCCCGCGCGAGGGCCGGGGCGATGCGGTGATACACACCGTTGCGTTCTTCGATGCCGCCCAGCGCGGCCAGCTCTTCCGCCGGGAGCGCTATCGCGCGGCTGGCGATGCGCGTGCCCCGCGCCAGCGCAGCCACCCGCCGCTGGTCTTCCACGAAGGCGCCAATGTGACGCGCCGCCTCTGCCTGGCCGATGCGCAGTGGCGGATGCGCCACTGCTGCCCCCGCGATGCGCACGATTCCCACGTAACCAGCCTAGCTCAGCGATTCACGATTGACGATTCACCTCCGGCGGTTAGCGTCTGGCCGCTGCCGGGATGTTCGGTATCGAGGGCACGTTCCAAGACGTCGTGTCATCCGTGTCCCGAAAGATGCGTTGGATGGCCAGGGCGATCATTGCGGGTGTTGCCGTCGCCGTCGCAGTCCCGTCTGACCGGAAACGCCTCCAGCGGCCCGCGCCCCGAGTTCCAGATGCGGTTGTCAAAACGCAGCCGGCGTTCGCTGTTAGGACCGGGACGCGAGAGCACGATCTCGATGTCGCGTGGCGGCAGCGTCCGCAGGTCCGGAAGGGGCTGGAGAAGCGACGAGCAGAAGGAGCGCGATAACGCCTGCGATAGCGAGACCTCGACGATTTACCTGCGGCAGTGCTCTTCTTCCACTCGTCTCCTAATTGCAATTTCCGATAGTCCCGACATGGAGGGCCCTAACAGTCTGCGATGACTGTTCGGTGCTCGTGTCGGTGTTATCACTCGCGTAGCCGCAGCTCGAGTCGTGCGGTTTCGAAGCGAGTATTACGCCATCACGGACGGCCTGCGGCGTGGCGTCGGAATTGGCGAGCTTGAACAACGCCGCCGCCCCGGCCGCGTGTGGCGATGCCATGCTGGTGCCGCTCATGGTCGCATAGCCCCCACCCTTGTAAGTCGAGTAGATGCAGACGCCGGGCGCGGCTATGTTCACGACCGAGCCGAAGTTGCTGAACGTGGCGAAGCTGTCATCAGGTCCGTAGTTGGCGCACTTCGTTCCAGTGAAGAGGGCGCCTCCTTTGCCGTCGTAGTCGGCGATGGCCGCGGTGGTCAGCACGCCGCCGCTCGCCGTGCAGTTCGCGGGGCTGGTGTTCGCCGCGTCCGTGTCGGAGTTGCCCGCCGCGACCGCGTAGGTAACGCCTGCGGCCGTCGAGTTGTTGATGGCTGTGCAGAGCGCGGCGCTGTTGCCGCCGCCGAGGCTCATGTTAGCGACTTCGATCGTGGCGGCATTCGCAGTGACCCAGTCCACGCCTTTGATCACGCAGGACGTGTAACCGCTGCCACTGTCGGACAGCACTTTAACCGCCCAGAGACGAGCGCCGGGCGCCACGCCAACAACGCGCGTGCCGTTAGGACCGTCCGTGTCCCTGGCAGCGGCGGTACCTGCAACGTGAGTGCCGTGACCGTGTCCGTCGTTAGAGGATTTCGATTTGCAGAGGAACGAGTTTCTGCTGAAATCCGCGCCGCCTGCGATTCGGAGCTTGCTGTGTGAAGCAATACCCGTGTCAATGATCGCGATGTCGATGTTTAGGTCAGCTGTTCCATTCGGGGCGAGGAGCTCCTCAGCATCGATTCGGTTGACGCCGGTCGGGATGTCGAACGCCGTCATGATGCCGTCCGCCTCGATGAGGCGCACATCCGGATCAGCGCGCAAGCGGGCCACGTCGCGGGGTGACAGGGGACCAGCGAAGCCGTTGAGAGCGAACTCATAGACAACATCTGCTTGATGGCCGCGCGCCCGCGCGAAGCCCGCGGGATCCACGCCGTCTCGTAGGACGACGATGTAACGGCCGGGGACGTTATCGCTGGCCGGCTGAGCAACAGCCACGCCCTGGTTGGCGCCAGCAAACACCGCCACCGCCATCACCATGGCGGCCAAAATACTCGCGCGAATCGAGAACGTCCTCACGGAATACCTCCCCATGCAGGGCCCATACACGGCCCCGAGCCGAAGCGTTGCGATTATATATCGAGAGTGAGGTTGCGTCAATCGGTTTTTTTTGCTGGTTCAGGGCGAGGGCGCGCTCCTTCGCCTCGTCGGTGATGTCGGTGGTGAGCACGATCACCGGCAGAAAGCGTCGGAGGCGCGTGCGCCGCGAAGCTCCCGGAGGATGTCGGGGCCGCTCAGGGTAAGGCATGTGCAGGTCCAGAAGGGCCAGGTCCGGTGCAAATGCGTCGGCCATCGCGATGGCCTCACGGGCGTCGCACACGCCGAGCACGTGCTGATTCCGGCTCGGCCGAGGATGCTTGCCGGGTGGTCATCGACGATTCGTGATCCCGGCGCTTCTGCGCCGGCCTCCAACGCTTGCGATTGACGATTCACGGCTGGCGCGCTCGGAGATGAGCGTGTTGGGCCACTCCACGATGCCTCCCCTGACCGCGGAGGCGAAGGACCAAGCGCGAAGCTCGTTCACCCGGACGGGAGCAGCGACCCGGTGGAGGCGGCCGGGTCAAGGGTCGCCTGGAGCACGCCGACATTCCTCGTTGGCGCCAGCGACCTGATCGTCGTCGCTCGATTGACGAGCAGCGCAGACCAAACCGTGGAGCTCCCCTATGGGGCGCTCGTGGAAATACGCAAACTCCGTGTCCTCGTCTTCGAAGTCGATGGTGACCCGGTAAAGGGTACTCTCACCCGACGCACTCTGACGCTTCGTCAGACCGTGGAAACAGCCACCCCGGTCGATGGCGGCGGGCAACTCGTGACGACCTTCGAACACGTCAAGCCAGCCGCCGGGACGACCTATGTCCTGTTCCTCTTCGCTGCAAGCGGTGCGGACGGGGGCAGACCGTGGGCACTCACGGGCGATGGTGCGGTAGCCGAGCTCGGGCTTGACGGGTCCCTGAGGTTTCTGGTGACAGACGGCTACGCGCGTGAGCTCGGGGACCGGAAGCCCCCCCTGGCTGCGGGTCGCTCGCCCCTTGGCGCGTCGTTCGACCTCGACCTCGCGGCAGTGCGCCAAATCGTCGCCGAAAACCCGCCTAACCCGCGGAAACTCGGGCCAATCGTCCGGCCGTAGGCACCAGCAGCAGAGGCGCGACCGGTAGGGAGCGCTTGACGATGCGACGCCGCTCCAAGGATCGCGGCAGCGGCACAGACGCCCTCCCTGTCGGTCGGGCCACGGACAGGATGCCGGCGGCGAGCAGCTAATGGCTAGCGGCTAACGGCCATCGTCCCCGCCGTCGCGGCGCAGCTGACGGCATCTCCCGCGGCGAGCGCGCAGCGCAGCAGCGCCGCCTTACCCGCCGCCGAGCGGCCCTGGCCCGCGTTCGTCCACACCGACTGGTGGTCTTCGTCCACAGCTTCGTGCATGCGTTCGCCTTCGATGTGCGTGCGGTCACCGGGGACTGCCTGGCGCAACACGCGCAGGTAGTCGTCTTTCTTGGTGCTGTCGATCGTGTACATGGGCACGGCGCCCGCAGCGACGCGCGCCACCTTCAGCACGGGGTTGCCGCCGTCCTCCAGGTCGTGCATCGCTTCGCTGTCGAAGTCACAGCCGCCGCCCATGTTGCCCGCCATGCGCAGCAGCGTCAGGTTCACGCGCGGCACGCCGCCGAGGGGCGCATCGAACGTGACGATGGAAGCGATGTGCGCCCGCGCCCACGCGGGGTCGCTGCCCGCGAGGTGCGCGGCGATGAGCCCCCCCATGCTGTGCCCGGCGATCATCACGCGCCCAGCGCCTAGCGATTCCACGAGGCTCCGCAGGCGCGCGGCCGAGCCCCCCGGCCCATCGATGCCGGTGCAGGTATCGCCGCCACTGTAGTCGGCGCGCTCGCCACGGGACCCATCGCCGCCGCCGCACCAGCGCCCCGAATAGCTGAAGGCGATGAAATCGGCCGCTTCGCCAACCGCAAGCCCGGGCGTGCGCGCCCCCGCGAGCGCCTCCCGTACCCAGCCCGGGCCCTGGCCGTGTGCATCCGCGCCCCCGCCGCAGCCGCCTTCGCTGTTGAGGCCGGCGATGAATACCACCCGCAGCGGCGCCACCGTCACCGGCAGCACGGCCACGCCCCGCCCGCCGCTGCCCGCAACAGTGACCGTCACCGTGTATTCGCCATCGCCCGCGTAGAGATGGCGCAGCGCGAAGCGGCCGCCCGGCAACAGTTCGAGTGGTTCGGCGCCGCCGCCATCGCCATAGTCAACCGTCGCGAGCCAGGAGGGGCCGTCGCTGCCGTGGACACTGCCGGCCCGTTCGAAGGGCACTCCCTCGTCCAGGAGCGCGGGCGATCCCGCATCTACCAGGGGCGGCGGGACGATGACGGGCGCTGCGGCCGGCCGGGCGACGATGGGCGCGGCAGGCGGCGGCGCGCCATCCGCGCAGGCGGAGAGCCACATCCCTACCAGCAGCAGCAACGCAACCGCTCCCCTACGCATCGGCGTCTCTCCACCCTCCAGCCTGCACGGAGGATAGCGCCGTTAGCTGTTAGCTGTTAGCCGTTAGCCGTCCGGCGGGCCCGACTGGTCAGTAGCCCGACCGATAGGGGCTCGCGTGCGCTCACGCTGGTGTCTCGCGGGAGCCCGACTCGCGGCGGTGCACGCCGGTAGCTGACCGTCATTCCCCGCGCCGTGGCCCGCGAGAGGGGCTCGGGGCATGAGGGCCCCTGCTCGCAATGCCGTCGCTTGCTCCGGAGGGGCCGTTACGGCGCCGTCGCAAAGCGCTCCCGGGCGCCCGCCCGCGTTCTACGGTGGAGAGAAGCGGCGGGGTTACCCCGACCTATAACGGTGGAGGTTGCTGCGATGCAGAGCGACAAAGTCAGTGAGATGTCCAGGCAGGAAGCGAACGAAGTGGCCGGTGCGGGCGTCGCGGGCACAGGCGCGGGCCTGGCCGCGGGCGGCACCGCCGGTGCGGCCGCAGGCGGAATCGTCGGTTGGGGCGTCGGCATGACGAGCGGCGCGCTGATCGGGCTCGTGGCGGGCATGTTTGTCGGCCTCGCCATGGGTAAGAACGGCCACAACGGCCACCAGTCGTAGCCCCAAGACCCCGCCCCACACGGGGCCTCACGCGAACCGAGGAGGTTCACTGATGGACAAGGATAAGCTGGAAGGCAAGGGCCGCGAGGCCATGGGCGCCACCAAGGAAAAGGTCGGCGATGTCACCGGCAACAAGGATCTGGAAGCCGAAGGCAAGACCGAGAAGTACCAGGGCAAGGCCCAGGGCGCCTGGGGCGATGCCAAGGACAAGGCTGGCGACGCCGCCGACGACGTCAAGGACGCCTTCAAGAAAAATTAGCTGTTGGCAATTGGCTGGTAGCCATTAGCCGAGACTCGCGCGGGCCTCGGGGATCGGATCGGTTCCCGAGGCCCGCGGCTTGTCTGCGAGGACGACCGCGCCAGGATCGGAAGGCTCTGGCCTTTGCTGTTCGAGGTTCAGGTGGCGGCTGCCCCCAAAAGGTGGCGGCAGCCTCACGCGGGCCCTCCCTGTCGGTCGGGCTACTGACTGTCCGGCGTCGCCCCGGTTGGGGAGGCCAACAGCCATAGCCAATAGCTACCTGTCCGTGATCCCCGGTACGGGGAAGGGACGGGCGAATTCGGCCACTTCGCTCCGCACCGATTCGCGCACGCCATCGCCATCCGGGTCTTTCAGTACACGGCAGATCCAGGCCGCCACGCGCGCCATCTCCGCCGCTCCCATGCCCCGCGATGTGAGCGCAGGCGTCCCCAGGCGCAGCCCGCTCGCTACGAACGCCGAGCGCTGGTCGTAGGGAATCGTGTTCTTGTTCGTGATGATGCCCGCACCCTGGAGCGCGTTCTGCGCCTTCAGGCCGCTGATTCCCATACTGTTGCAGTCGGCGCGGATGAGGTGGTTGTCGATGCCCCCCGAGACGCGCCGCAAATCGCCCGCGATAAGCCCTTCCGCGAGCGCGGTGGCGTTTTCGACGATGCGG
>JBPCLM010000011.1:0-6402 GCA_051003295.1 Tepidiformaceae bacterium
GGGTGCAGTTCCGCGATGACGCAGAGGCCTGTGTCGCCGTTGTCACCGGCGCGGGACGCGCCTTCAGCGCCGGGGCCGACATGCGTAGCGCCGCCCGACCGGCCGGCGCACCGCACTGGGAAACCCCAAGCCTTGCCTCGCTCGAAAGCGGGCTCGAAATCTGGAAGCCCACCATCGCCGCCGTCAACGGCTACTGCCTGGGCTTCGCCCTCACGCTCGCCGCCTCGTGCGATTTCGTGATCGCGAGCGAACGCGCCGAATTCGGCTTCCCCGAAGTGCGCATCGGCGTGCCCACCATCCAGGGGGCCGTGCGCATGCCCCAAAAGGTGGGCTGGCAGAACGCCATGGAGCTGCTCCTGCTGGGCGAGCGCGTCGATGCCAAACGCGCGAAGGAAATGGGCCTCGTGGGCAAGCTCGTCCCCCACGACGAGCTCATGTCCGAAGCGCGCGCCCTCGCTGGCCGCCTCTGCCAGTCCGCCCCGCTCGCCGTGCGCGCGACGAAGGAAGTTGCCTGGCGCGGCCAGCAGCTGCCGTTTACGGAGGCGATCCGCTTCGGCGAAACCATGCGCCGCGTCGCCGGCGCCACCGAAGACGCCCGCGAAGGCCTGACGGCAGCCCGCGAAAAGCGCGCCCCCACCTGGCGCGGCGCCTGACCCTAACTCCCCCGCCGCGTAGGATTGCCTCCCGGGCCCTCGCGCCCCATACCGCTCCCGAGGACACCCATGCCGACCGCGCCCATCCGCGACCTCATCATGTACTACGAAGAGCAGGGCAGCGGCGACCCGCTCGTGCTCATCATGGGCCTCGGCGGCGACCTCCAGGCGTGGGCGTTGCAGGTGCCGCAGCTCTCCCGCCACTTCCGCGTCATCACCTTCGATAACCGCGGCGCCGGACGCACCAGCGCCCCCGACCGCCCCTGCAGCATCGCGGGCATGGCCGAAGACGTGGCCGCCCTGATGGACCATCTCGGCATCGCCAAAGCGCACGTCCTTGGCTTCAGCATGGGTGGCTACATCGCCCAGGAATTCGCGCTCGCCTACCCGAAACGGTTGGACCGCCTCATCCTCCTCGCCACCGCGCCCGACATCGACGGTTACGGCCGCGCGGTGGTGAAGAACTGGATCGACGTGCGCCGTTCGAGCATGAGCCGCGAACAGGTCGTGCGCCTCACTTCCACCTGGCTCTATTCGGCTGAGTTGCTGGACGACGAAGCGCGTTACGAACGCTCCGTGCTCAACTCGCTCAACAATCCCTACGCGCAGCAGGACCACGCCTTCATCCGCCAGGCCCAGGCCGTGCTCGCCTTCGATGCGCGCGAACGCCTCTCCGCCATCCAGGCTCCCACGCTCGTCGTCGCTGGGCGCGAAGACATCCTCGTGCCGCCGCGCAACTCCGCACGCCTCGCCAAGCTCATCCCCAACGCCACGCTGCTGGAACTTTCGGGCGCCCACCTCGGGTGCATCGAATTCCCCGCCGAGTACAACCAGGCGTTCCTGGAGCACCTGGCCGCCGTCCCTGCGGGGACGGCTTGAGTCCTGAGTCCTGAGGTTGGAGCAGCCGGGGAGTCCGTGGCCCGGCCGATAGGAGGGCGTCGCATGCGGCTGCCACGCTGGACCGGGGCGGCGCCGCATCGTCACGCGCTCCCTAACGGTCGCGCCTCTGACGCGATTCGCGGCCAACCAGGGACAAGGGACCCCGCTCAGGACTCAGGACTCAGCACTCGCTGCTCTCGTACATCAACACCTGGTAGCCTGCGCCCGCGAAGTTGGGCATGTCCGCGCCCGATGCCTGCCCTTCGGGGCCTGCGAGGGCGGCGCGGATGTCATCGACGGAGTCGAAGGTCAGCTCTGCGATGAAGACGAAGGGGCCGGGCTTGCCGCTCACCTTCATGACGGGGCCGCGGCTGACCGTATAGGAGCGCACGCCCGGGAAGCGCTTCGCCAGCCCAACGTGCACCCCGAAGTAGTGCGATTCGAAGGCCGCCAGGTCTTCCGGTGGGTTGTAGAGCACGAGCAGCTTCGCCATCGAGTCCTCCTGACCGGCCATGCTTGCCGGCGCCGCGATGATACTACGCGCCGCCCGCGTGGCGCGGCAGGTTGGAGATGAGCAGTTCGTCCACGGCGCTGCGGCCGCTCCCCACGGAGTTGATGGCGCGCGACATCGGCGTCGTTGCGACCGTGTACCCCCGCCCCGCGTACAGCCGCCGCACCTCCGGGTGGTCCGAGTTCGAAAGCAGCGCCGCCACGCCCCGCCGCGCCAGGCTCTCGAAGGCGTCGCGCAGCCGCTCCTGCTCCGGCGGCCCGAAGCTGCCACTCGTATACGACGTGAAGCTGGCCGTGCGGCTCAGGGGCTGGTACGGCGGGTCCAGGTAGACGAAGTCGCCCGCCCGGGCGCGCGCGCAGGCCTGTCCGAAGTCTTCGCACGCCAGCTCCGTCCGTTGCAGCGCCGCCGAGGCCGCGCGCAGGCCCGCTTCATCGAGGATGCGCGGGTTCGCGTAGCGGCCATGGGGCACGTTGAAGCGCCCGGCCGCGTTCACCCTGTAGAGCCCGTTGTAGCACGTGCGGTTGAGGAAGATGAGACGCGCCGCGCGCGCAACGCTGCTTACGGGCGTCTGCGCGCGGACTTCGTAGTAGAGCGCCCGCCGCGCAGCTTCGTCGACGGCAAGGTAGCGCCCCGCCAGCGCGCGCAACTCCGTAACCAGGTCCTCGGGCTGGTCGCGCACCACCGTGTAGCACTCGACAAGCTCCCCGTTCGCATCGGCCAGCCGTGCGGGGCCAGCGTACCTCGCCGCGCGCAGCGCGAAGAAGACCGCGCCGCCGCCCAGGAAGGGCTCGTGGTAGCAGCGCATGGCCGCCGGCGCCGCCGCCAGGATTGCGGCCGCCGCCTTGCCCTTGCCCCCGGCCCATTTCAGGAAGGGGGAAGGGGCGCAAGCTGGCGTCAACGCTTCACGGGACGGTGACGGCGATCCGTTCGCGCACGCGCTCATCGTTCGGTCGGGCCGCGACCAGCTCCCTGTTCGCTTCAATGATGAGGACGATCGCTTCGCGCAGGCCTTCGCGCGCCTCCTCAAGTGTCTTGCCCTGGCCAAAGGCTCCTGGCAGTTCTTCCACCCACCCGATGTACCACTCGGGCCGGCGCTCGAATACCGCGTTGAACTCAGTGTTCGTCATTGCCCATATCCTAATGCCCCACTGGACACCGCGCCCGCGAGCGGGGAGCCTGGGAAGTCCCGCTGGTTGCGTGAGTGGCATTGGACTAGAATCCCCCGCAGTACGGAGCCGCGAGCAACGTTCGGCCCGCGGCGGAAAGAGGCATCGTGATGGATCGCATCGCGGTCGTGGACGGGGAACTTGAGGCGCAATCGATGGGATCAGGGGAGCCGGTCCTCTTCATCCCCGGTGTCGCTATCGCCGATAGCTTTGCTCCCCTTTTAACGGAACCGGCCCTCGCCCAGGACTACCAGCTCATCTCCTACCACCGCCGTGGCTATGCGGGCAGCTCCCCGCACCAGGGCGCCTGCTCGATCGCAGAACAGGCGGCCGATGCCCTCGCCATCTTGCGCCATTACGGTGTAGCCGCTGGCCATATCGTCGGCCATTCGTATGGCGGCGCCATCGCCCTGCAGATGGCGCTCGATGCGCCCACGATGGTCCACTCGCTGGCGCTGCTTGAGCCGGGGCTCTTCCAGGTGCCCGCGACCGAACAATTGATGGCCGCACTCGGACCTGTCACCGCAGACTACGAAAACGGCGACGCCCAGGCAGCGATGAAAGGGTTCCTGACCGCGGTGTTCAATCCCGGCTACGAGCCGGCCCTCGAAAAGACGCTGCCCGCGGGATGGTTCCAACAGGTCGTCGCCGACGCCGACACGCTCTTCAAGGTGGAGCTACCGGCCATCGGCGAGTGGGCGTTCACGGAAGAGCACGCCGCCGGGGTCAACGACGTACCGGTCCTCGCCGTGCTGGGCGCGGAGTCCGGACCCTTCTTCGCGGAAGGATTCGCGCTAATGCAGACCTGGTGGCCGGATGCCGAGACCATCGTCCTCCCGAACTCCAGCCACACCCTTCAAATGGCGAACCCATCGGCTATGGCTGCAGGGCTCGCTCGTTTCTTCCGGGCGCATCCCATCTAGCGTTACGGGGGACCTCCCCGGATACGCCTGTCCCGCAGGCTGGCGGTCTTCTATTACGTTGATTGCGGGCTGCCCGTCCGTTACTGCCGCCCGCTGGCTACCACCATGACCGCAAACGAACCGCTCCGCGTCCCGCCCCGCCCCGTCGCCTTCGGTTGCGCCATGGCCGCTGCCGCCGCCGGCCTGGCCATCTTCGTCATCGTGCTCGGCCTCGTCTTCCTCGATTCCGGCGCCGATTCGGGCACGACCATCCTCGGAGACCAGGAGGCCTACGCGCGCGGCTCCATCGAGCTCATCGATAGCCGCAACTTCTACCTCGTGCGCCTGCGCGATGGCCAGTACCTGGCGCTTTCGAACCTCGACGCCGCCAATCGCGCCGCCAGCGGGCGCAAGTGCCGCGTCTTCCCCATCGCGTCCGCCGACCCGAAGCTGCCACGCTTGCTCGAAACCTACGCCCTCCGCCTTTCCCCCGCTGCCGCGGGCACGACGCTCTTGTTCAGCGAAGACTGCAACGGCGCTGTCTACGACATCGCCGGCCTGCGCCTCGATAGCGATGGCGGCGCCCCCAACCTCGAACGCTATCCCATCACAATGCGCGCCGATGGCCGCCTCAGCGTGGACGTGCGCGACCGCATGTGCAGCGAACGCCGCGCCGCCGAGCTGTTCGCAGAGACCGACTGCCCAAGAAGGTAGCCGCTCGCCCCTGTCGGACGTTGCGGGCCGTGGTCAGGATCGCTCACGGGTCACTCCGCTATCGGGACCGTCGATCCGAAGCTGACCTCACCGCGTAAAGCGTCCCGAAGACGACAGCGACTGCGACCCCGAGCCACGCGAAGACATCGCTTGCGCCGCGTCCCCCGTCAGCCAGGCCGCCACCCGTATTCGGGGCACCGGGCGCTGGCCCGCCTGCCCGTGGAGTCGGCGTGCTGGTTGCGGTGGCCGTAGGAGTACCCCCCGGCGAGGTAGGAGTACCCCCCGGCGACGTGGCCGTACCCGTCGGTGTTGGCACGACCACGTCGTTCGTGACTGTGGCCGTGCATTTGAGGAATGCGCCGCCGCCGTTGGCGGAGCCGTTGCACTGGTCCACATGCACCGGCAAGGCCAGCGTCGTCGTCGAAGCCGAGCCGACGGCGCAGTGGGGCGAGAGGAGAGGGGCCGCAGGGACGAGGCCGCCACCGTTACCGGAGCCGTTGCATTGGCCGATGGTTGCGGCGGTCACGGAGGCGGCCGTGTTGTTGGCCGCAGGAGGGTCACAGACCAGTCCCGGCGTGAGCGGCACGCTGACACACTGATAGACGGTGGCCGGCGTAAACGCACCGGCGGGGGCAGTCGTGAAGTGGTTCGCGATCGTGGCGGTGCACCACACGCCGCCGTTGCCGCCGTTGCCGGAGCCGTTGCATTGCTGCACCGTCGTGATCGGCTGCCCCACGATCGGCGCCGTCGTGGTCGTGCAGCTGGCGCCCGGGAGCAGCGCGGGCGAGAGTTCGCCGGCCGCACCAGTGCATCTCGTGACAGTCCACGTGGACACAGGCGCCGCGGCAAGCGCGCCGGCGTCCGTCAAGTAGTTCGTTACGGTGACGGTGCAGCGCACACCTGTGCCACCACCATTCTGCTCATCATTGCATGCCGTGAGCGTAGAACCGGCCACCGAGGCAGGAGCGGCGCTCGCGGGCCCGGACGTCAGCGTGAGCAGCCCGATCGCGAACACCACCACGGCCAGCACGGCGGCAATCCCTGCCGTGCGGTGAGCCACGGGTGCGGACACGAATTTCGTCACGTTCTCATCCCTCTCGAGTACAGCGAAAGTCTGCGCAGGGGGGTCGTTCGCCGGCGGCCGGCCGAATCTTGCCTTGCACAGGTGGGTGGACTCTCCAACGCCGTTGTATCGCCAATATGCCTTCGCAGCGCCCCGCGGGGCGCAGATGCAGGCACATGTTATCGCCGTGGCCGTACGAAATCAAGAATCCGTGACTGTCTGCCGGGAGGTGGGCGCGGGCAGGCGAATCACGAACTTCGCACCCCCCTCCGGGGGAAGCCTCCACCGTGACCGGCCCGCCGTGCGATTCCACGATTGCGCGCGTAATCGAGAGGCCAAGCCCCGCCCCGCCGCTCCTCGCAGTGCGCGCGAGCTATCGAGCCGCGTGAAACGCTCGAACACAAGGTCACGGCGGTCGAGGGGCATGCCTTCACCATCGTCCTCAACAGAGAGCGCCACCTCGCCCGTCAGCTCGTGCAGGCCGACCGCCACGTGTGGACGCGTGCCGCACGGC
>JBPCLM010000012.1:0-31040 GCA_051003295.1 Tepidiformaceae bacterium
CCGAGCGCCTTCCATACCTCGTAGACGGCCTCGTCGCGTACCCAGCGCAGCACCAGGTTCTGCTGCACGGTCGTGCGCGCGTAGCCCCCGGAGAACTCGCGCATGATCTGCGCAATGCCCTGAAACTGCTCGGGTTTGAGGTCGCCGCGGCTCACCTTCACCTCGATGGTGCTGAATCCCTGCTGGCGTTGCGCGCTCACGTTGCCGCTCACGAACGCGCTGAACTCGCGCATGTCGCCGTTCGGCTGCGCGTAGTAGGGGCGACGCGCGGGTGCGTTCGCCTCTTCATCGTGCAGATAGAGCAACCGGTCCGGGCGGAAGTCCCGCTTTGCCCAATCGCCCTCGAGCTCGGCATCGACCATGCGCCGGAATTCCTCGATGCCGACGCGGTCGATGAGGAACTTGATGCGCGCCTTGGCGCGGTTCTTCCTCAGTTCGTCCGCGCGCTCGAAGATGCGGATCACCGCCTCCGAGACCTTCAGGTATTCGTCCATGGGCACGAATTCGCGCAGCACGAGCGCGTTCCGCGGCATGATGCTGAGCCCGCCGCCGGTGCGCATCTCGAAGCCCTTCACGCCATCGCGGACGCGCGGGATGAACCCCAGGTCGTGCAGGCCGGTGATCGCGCGGTCGGCGTCGCTCGCACTGAAGGCCACCTTGAACTTGCGCGGCAGCAGCTGCGAAAGGGGGTTGCGCAGCCAGTAGCGCGCGAAAGCCCCTGCCCACGGCGTAGGGTCGAAGGGCTCGTCCGCACTCACGCCCGCCCACGGGTCGCCCGTCACGTTACGCACCGTGTTGCCGCAGGCTTCGCGCGTGGAGAGACCGGCCTTGCCCATCACGCTCAGAGCCTCAGCCGCCTTTTTTAGGGGAATGTGGTGGAACTGGAAATTCTGGCGGGTGGTGATGTGCCCCTTGCGCAGCGGTGTGAAGCGCTCCGCGACTTCGCCAAAGGCTTCCATCTGCTCCGGCGTGACGCCGCCGAAAGGCAGCTTCACGCGGATCATCTGCACGCCCGGCTGACGCTGGCCGTAGACGCCCTGCTTCAGGCGGAACCCGATGAATTCTCGCTCTTCCCACTCGCCCGCGAGGAAGCGGGTGGCCTCTGTTTCGAAGTCCGCGAGTTCCCTTTGCAGCACGGGAAGGACCCGCGCCGGGTCGTTGCTGTAGACGATCGTCTCCACTTCAGGCATGGCTCGCTCCTGGGGCTGCGGACGAGGGCCGGATTACGCCCTAAACACGAGTGACTTTATCAACAATAGCCGTTGCACGCAAGATGGGAAGTTGATATTGTTGAGCGAGCTACTCCCCTTTGGTGCCGCCGTGACCACCGCGCCCACGCTCTCCCCTGTCGATTTGGCGGCCCTCAACGGCGCCTTCGAAACCGCCGACCCACGTGATATCGTCCGTTGGGCCGTCGAAACCTTCGACGACGGGCTCTCGGTCGGCGCCAGCTTCGGCGGCGCCAGCGGGATGGCCATCTTGCACATGGTCGCCGCCCTCAAGCCAGCCGTCCACGTCTTCGTCCTCGATACCGGCTACCTCTTCGAAGAGACGCACGAAACCATGCGCCGCAGCGTGCCCGCGCTCGGCCTCCAGAACGTCCAGACTTATCGCCCGCTGCTGAGCCACGAAGAGCAGGCCTCCGAGCATGGCTCAGCTCTCTGGATGCGCGACCCCGATGCCTGCTGCGAGATCCGCAAGGTGGAACCGAACGGGCGCGCCCTCGAAGGCAAGACCGCCTGGGTCAGCGGACTGCGCCGCGACCAGTCCGAAGGCCGCGCCGATGTCCCCATCGTCTCCTGGAACAGCAAGTTCGGGGTGGTGAAGATAAACCCGCTCGCCAACTGGACGGAGAAGCAAACGTGGGCCTATATCAGCGCCGAGCGAATCCCCTACAACCCCCTTCTCGACCAGGGCTATACGAGCATCGGCTGCTACAACTGCACGGTGCCCGGAGTGCAGGGCCGCGCCGGGCGCTGGCAGGGCTTCGCGAAGGACGAATGCGGGCTCCACACCTGAGGCGCCCCGCACACATCTCTCTCCTCCAGCGCCCGCCCATCAGCGGGCGTCCGGTTGAACGGGCGGAACGAGCCACATCACATTTCGGAGTACCTCAATCGTGACTGCATCAGGACAAAAGGGATTTGTGGTCTGGTTCACCGGGCTTTCGGGTTCCGGAAAATCGACCCTGACGGACGCACTGGTCCCGCTCCTCAAAGAGCGCGGCCTCCGCGTCGAAGTGCTGGATGGCGACATCGTCCGTACCAACCTATCCAAGGGACTCGGCTTCAGCAAGGAAGACCGCGATACCAACATCCTTCGCATTGGCTACGTCGCCAACTTGTTAGCCCGCAACGGCGTGGCCGTCATCACCGCCGCCATCAGCCCCTATCGCGATATCCGTGACCAGAACCGCGCCCTCATCGAAGGTGACGGCTCGGCCTTCGTGGAGGTCTTCGCCGCAGCCACCGTGGAGGAATGTGAGGCACGCGACGTGAAGGGCATGTACGCCGAGGCGCGCGCCGGCAAGCGCCCCGGCTTCACCGGCATCGATGACCCCTACGAGGCACCGCCTACCCCCGAAGTGACCTGCCTCACCGGCACCGAATCGGTACACGCGAGCCTTGTGCGCATCATCTCGTACCTCGATGCGAAGGCCCTCACCGCCCAGCCGGCGGCAGCCCGATGAGCGCCCTCGGTGAGCCCTATGGCGGCACCCTCATCGACCTCGTCGTGGCCGACGGCGAGCGGCAGGAACTCGCCCGCGAAGCGGCGTCGCTGCCCTCCATCACGCTCGACGCCCGCACCCTCAGCGACCTGGAACTGCTCGCGAACGGCGGCTTCAGCCCGCTCACGGGGTACATGGGCGAAACCGACTACCGGGCCGTCGTCGATGGCATGCACCTGGCGAACGGCCTCCCGTGGTCGATCCCCGTGACGCTCGCTGTGCCGCAGGGACGAGCAGCCGAACTCAGGCCCGGCACCCGCGCCGCCCTCCGCGACGAGGATGGCTTCGTCCTCGCCGTCATCGATATTACCGAAAGCTACGGCCGCGACAAAAAGCACGAGGCCCTCCATGTGTACCGCACCACAGAAGAGGCGCATCCCGGCGTCGCCGCCATGTACGCCTCCGGCGACGTGTTGCTGGCCGGCAGCGTGCGCGCCCTCAAGCTCCCGCCCCACCCGGACTTCCAGGAATACCGGCTCAGCCCTGCCCAGACCCGCGCAGCGTTCGCCGAACGCGGGTGGCAAACCGTCGTCGGGTTCCAGACCCGCAACCCCATTCACCGCGCCCACGAATACCTGATCAAGGTCGCCCTTGAAAGCGTCGATGGCGCGCTCATCCACCCGCTCGTTGGTGAAACCAAGGACGACGACATCGCCGCGGACGTGCGCATGCAGTGCTACGAAGTGCTCATCGACCGCTATTTCGTCAAGGAGAAGGTGCAACTGGGCGTGCTGCCCGCGGCGATGCGCTACGCCGGCCCCCGCGAAGCCATCTTCCACGCGATCATGCGCAAAAACTACGGCTGCACCCACTTCATCGTCGGCCGTGACCACGCAGGCGTCGGCAATTACTACGGCACCTACGACGCCCAGCGCATCTTCGATGAGATCGACATGGACGCGCTCGGCATCCAGCCGCTCTTCTATGAGCACGCCTTCTGGTGCACGCGTTCGGGCGCCATGGCGACCACCAAGACCAGTCCCGCCTCCCCCGAAGAGCGCCTCGTCCTTTCGGGGACGAAGGTGCGTGAAATGCTGCGCGCGGGCGAAGTGCCCCCGGTCGAATTCACCCGCCCGGAGGTCGCGAGGGTGCTCATCGAAAGCATGGCGGCCGGTGGCTGAGGTCGGCCGCGCGCCGCTGGCGACCGCGGCCGAGCGCGCCGCGGCGGCCGCGCCGCGGCCCTTCAGCCGCCCCCGGACGTTTCTGCGCGTGGGCGCTGGCTTGCTGGGCATCTTCGTTTTCGTGTTCGCCCTCGAAGTGATCAAGTCTGGCGCCAGGGGCCTCGTGCCCGTCCTCGAACAATTCGACGTGTCCGGCGCCGCCAACGCCACCGGCTTCGGGTGGCTCTTCGCCTATGTCGTCCTGAGCGGCTCGCCCGTGGCTGCCATCGGGGTCTCCCTGCTCGCCGGCGGCGCCTTCAGTGAAAGCGAAGCCTTCGCCGTCATCGCGGGCTCGCGCCTCGGCGCCTCGTTCATAGTGCTCGCTGTCGGTTTCGTGTACTTCCTCGCCCGCCGCCGCAATGCCGACGGCCTCTACATCGGCGTCGTGGCGCTGCTCACCACCTTCACCACGCAGGGTCCGGCGCTCCTGCTCGGCCTGGTGTCGTTGCACTATGGCTGGCTCGAAGGCGTCAGCATCTCCACGCCCGCGAGCCTCCTCGACCTTACCGATGCCGTTTACGGCCGCTGGGTGACCTTGCTGAATGATATGCTCCCGCGCGGCCTCGTCTTCGCTGCCGGTGTGGGCATCCTGCTGGCCAGCTTCGCCATTTTCGACCGCGCACTGCCGCAACTCGAAGGCGAAGCCCAGGGCATCGCCCGTGCGCTCCACTTCCTCAACCGTCGTCCCCTCATGTTCCTGCTCGGCGCCGCCGTCACCCTGACGACGCTCAGCGTGGCGATATCCATAACGGTGCTGGTGCCGCTCTCCCTCAAGGGCTATCTGAAGCGCGAACATATCATCCCCTACATCATGGGCGCGAACATCACCACCTTCATCGATACCCTCTTCGCCTCCGTGCTCCTCGGCGGCCACACCGCTTTCGTCGTCGTGCTCACGGAAATGGCATCCGTGGCCGCCGTCTCCCTCGTGCTGCTGACGCTCCTCTACCGCCCCTACGCCGCCACCATCCTCCGCGCCGCGGGCTGGACCACCGCGCGCCCGCGCCACCTCGCCATCTTCCTTGCCGCGATCGTGGCCGCGCCCGCATTCCTGCTGCTCCCGTAGGCACGGCTGCTCTCGCGTTCTCTGGCGGCCGTCTCGCGTTCCTGTGCAGGTCTCTCGCCAACTCTGGTACGCTCGCCGCGCCGGCGGAGCACCAGGACCCGGCGCCCGGCGAGGAGGATGCCATGCAAGAGTTCCAGGGCCGCGTTGCCGTCATCACGGGTGCCGCCAGTGGTATCGGCTTCGCGCTCGCCGACCGTGCCGCCAACGAAGGCATGACCGTCGTCCTCGCCGATATCGAGCCCGGCCCCCTCGAAGCCGCCACCGCCTCCTTGCGAGGCCGCGGCGCCAAGGCCATCGCCCACCGGCTCGATGTCTCCAGCGAAGCGGAGGTCGAAGCACTCGCCGCGCGTGTCTTCGCCGAACTTGGCGCGGTGCACCTGCTCTGCAACAACGCCGGCGTCCTCAACCGCGAGCGCGCCACGTGGGAGCACACACCGGCCGACTGGCAGTGGGTCCTCGCCGTCAATCTCTGGGGCGTTATCCATGGCCTGCGCGCATTCGTCCCGCGCATGCTCGCAAGCGGCGAAGAAGGCCACATCGTGAACACCGCCTCCATGGCCGGCCTCGTTACGGGCGGCATGGGCACCGCCGTCTACGATGCTTCCAAGCACGCCGTGCTCTCCCTCAGCGAGAGCCTCTACCGGGACCTGGTCATCCGCCAGACCAGGGTGAACGCCTCCGTGCTCTGCCCCGGAGCTGTGACCACCAACATCTTCGATGCCGAACGGAACCGGCCCTCCCGCCTGGGCGACGCCGAAGGCAAGCTCCCCGAAAGCCGCGGCGCGACAGCCTTCCCCAACGATTCCTTCGCCCCCACCGAAATGGCCGACCAGGTGTTCAGCGCCATCCGCGAAAATCGCTTCTATGTGCTGGCCGCCCAGACGCCCATCTTCGAATGGACGAAGATGGGCCACGACCGCATGTGGGAAGGACGCAACCCCGCGGTGCCTCATCGCCTCCTCGCCGCCCGCGACGCCGGCCAGTCCCCCGCCTGAGCCGGCCACCCTCGTCGCCGTCCGTCACTCAGCCCGGCCCGGCAAGCCGCGCCAGGCTGGGCGGGCCCTGCCACGTCTCGCCGTTATCCAGCAACACGCGCAGGCTCGTCCCTGTCTGCTCGACCGTCCCTTCAACCGGCGTTCCGCTCGCCGGGTAGCGGGCGACTGGCGGCACCGCCACGCGCGCGCCCTCCGGGAAGTCCGCCGACGCCACGATCTCGATCGCCTCGATGCGCTGGCCGATGGACCGCGCCAGCACCTGCATCAGACCGAAGTCGTCGGTGCCGCGCAGCGTGGCCGCGGCCTGCTCCCGGCTCGCGAGCTCTCGCGCCGGCCGCAACTCCGCCGGCGCCGGGATCGACTCCTCGGTACCGCGCGCCAGCAGCCGCCCCACCGCACGCTTCACGCGTGGCGCCAGCTCATCGAGCAACTCGTGCAACAGCCCGATGTCCTCACTCCGCTCGAAGTAAGCCATCGCGGCGGCGACTTCGTCCCGGCCGGTCATGCAGCGATTCTAGCGGGACGGCGGCCCGGCCGAGTTGCGTCCTTGGCTGCGCTCGTGACACCCACCTGCGTTCGGAGGCGAACAACACTGGCCGCGTCGGTGCAACGGCTGCCATCGCCCCCCTATCCCCTGCTCGGCAGCCTCACCTGCACGTTGCCGCGCACCGATGGCTCCCCGTCCGCCAGCGTCATCACTTCCAGCTCGACGATGTTGCGCCCCTCTTCCTGGCGCTTGTCCACCACCCGCCCCGAAAGCGTCAGCGGCTTATCAGCCACGTCCGGCCGCCGGTAGGCGACGCGCAGGCCGTCGAGCGTGCCCTCGGGGCCAACCCAGTCGTTCACGTACTGCGTCATCCACGCGATCTTGAGCATCCCCGGGACGAGCACGCCGCCCACCCCGATGCGCCTGCCCGCCTCCGCATCGGCGAAGGCCGGGTTCGTCGGGTTATCGCGTCCGAAAAAGTCGGTCGCGAGGTCGGCCGTGGGCATCTTCTCGACCGGCTCGAGTTCGTCGTCCACGTTCACGTCTTCGTAGTAGCGCGTCATTCGTCCCTCGCGGCTCTCTTGGGGTCGAACTGCGTGAGCGTGGAGAGCGCTGCCGCCACGTGGTTGCCCTCCGCGTCGTAGTAGTCCGTAGAGGTGGTCACGAGCACGCTGTGGCCGTAGCGGCCACCGAGCCGTTCTCGAATATCGGATACGTGCGACACGGCCTGCAGTTCCTCGCCCACGCGGAACGGGCGCGTGAACTTCCATTCCTGCTGTGTGAGCAGGCCGTTCGGCAGCACGAAGGGCACGTTGCGGCTCGGCCGGCCACCGAAGGCAGCGACCACGTAGGGCGCTGCCACGCCCGTCCCGTCGGCCCAGCGCGGGTCGTTGTCGCCGAGCACGTCGCGCATGCGGCGGGCATCGATTTCCTTCACCGTGACGGTCACGGGTTCGCTCTTCACGCCGATACGGGCGCGATGTTCAGCGGTTATCAGGCTCTCGAGTTCGTCTGGCACTGCTCTTGCTCCGGGCCCGAATATAGCACGGCCTCTACAGCTTGCGCCCGCGCCCATCGCGCCGCCACAATTCGCCCTGGCTATGGATCGATAGACAGGAAGGCTCCATTGGACGTTCAGCAGATCGGCATCGTCGGCTCGGGGCTCATGGGCAGCGGCATCGCGCAGGTCGCCGCCTACCACGGCTGCGACGTCACCCTCGTGGATATCGACCAGGCTCGCATCGACACCGCCATCGCCGGCATCCGCCGCCGCCTCGAACGCGAAGCCGAACGCGGCCGCGTCACGAAAGACGAAGCGGAGGGCGCCGGGTCGCGCCTCTTCGGCGTCGCCGATATGGATACCTTCGGCTCGCTCCAGAAAGTCGATGCCGTCATCGAAGCCGTCGTCGAAGACCTGGACGTGAAGACCTCGGTCTTCCGCAAGCTGGGGGAAGTGTGCCGTTTCGATGCGCTGCTCGCCAGCAACACCAGTTCACTCCCGCTCAGCGACCTCGCCGCCGCCAGTGGCCGCCCAGAGCGTGTCATCGGCCTGCACTTCTTCAACCCGCCCTGGGCGCTGAAACTCGTGGAGATCGTTTCGACCGCGAGCACGACCGAGGAGACGCTCGCCGACGCGTTGGCGCTCTGCGAGAAGTTGGGGCGCGTGCCCGTGCAGGTGAAAGATACCCCCGGCTTCATCGCCAATCGCCTGCTCGTGCCCTTCATCTTCGATGCGATCGACCTGCTCGATAGCGGCGTTTCCAGCGCCGAACACATCGACAACGCCTGCAAGGTTGGCCTCAACCACACCATGGGCCCGCTCGCCACCGCCGACCTCATCGGGCTCGATACGCTAAAGCTCATCGCCGAAAGCATGTTCGAAGAATACGGCGAGCCGCGCTTCAAGGCGCCGACGCTCCTCCGCCGCCTCGTTTCCCTGGGCCACCTTGGCCGCAAGACCGGCCGCGGCTTCTTCCGTTACGAATGAGAAGGGCCTGGCCGGGCGGTGCTCGTCCGGGGCGCGCCCACCGGGCCCGGAGTGACCTTTCCCGCCGCTTGATCGCACAATGCAGCCGCCATGACGGTGAAATCGGCGCAGCACGGCACCCCGGCGTTCCCCCGGCCGAAGGACCCGGCCGCCCTGGGGGCTTTAGGCGCGGGGGGCGGCCTGCGATGGTGAAGCCTTCGCCTCCAACGCCACTCGACCAGCGTTTCCCGAAGTGGCCCCGCCGCCGCGCCATCCGATGGCTGCGCCGCGCGCTCATCAGCCTGGTCGTCATCCCCGGCCTTCGCATCTTCTACCGCCTCGAAGTCCGCGGTCGCCACCACTTCCGCGAGCTGAGCGAGCCCTGCCTCATCATTAGCAACCACAACATGCACCTCGATACGCCGATGCTGCTGCGTGCCATGCCGCACCGCTTTCGCCAGCGCGTCGCCATCGCCGCCGCCGCCAGCGACATCTTCGGCAACCGCTTCCGTGGCTTCGGCGCCGGGCTGCTGGGCAATGCCTTCCCCTTCGCCAAGGAAGGGAGCGGCGTGCGCGAAAGCCTCGAATACGTCTCGCGCATGCTCGACGACGGCTGGAACGTGCTCCTCTACCCGGAGGGACGCCTCACCGTCCTCGGGCCGATGAAACCCTTCAAGGCCGGCATCGGCCTGCTCGCGCGCGAAACCGGCGTGCCTGTCATCCCCATGCGCATCGATGTCGTGCGGCCGGGGTTCTACGAAGGGAAGTGGCTGCCGCATCCGCGCGCGCGCATCCGTATCAACATCGGTCCCCCCATCCGCCTCGCACCAACGTCCTCCTACGCCGAGGCCACCGCCGCCCTCGAACGCGCCGTCCGGGAAGCTTAGGCGTGGGCTCCGAACCAGCCGGTCCTCTGCGTTTCGCCGATATCCTCACCACCGCTTCGGCCGTCGCGAGCTATCTCGGTTCGCCCGCGGTCACCGCAGCCCACATGGTCAGCGCCATCGCTGTGCTGTGCGATGAAGCCACCCTGGAAGACCTCGGCCGTCCCGTATCTCCGCTCGTAACCCGTGGCGGCCCCGGCGCCGTCGAAGCGGAAGTGACAGCGATCGTGCAGCGATGGTTCGCCCTGATCGGAAACGATGCCGATGCCCTGCTCGACGCTCCGACCGTCCGCCGTCTCGAACAGGAACTGCGAACCCTCGCGCAGTGACGCACGCCAAAGCCTTGCGTTTTGTTGGCGGGTCGCCTATCACTTAGCAACCAGCACTGCCATCCGGCGGCTGCCCTCCGCTCTCCGGGAGGTTTCCTCTGTGCCTCTGGTGGACCTGTCAACCTCCTACGGACTTGCACCCGAAACATCGGCCCGCCTCGAATCGCTGGTGCACTCGATTCGGCGCAATCCTGGCCGCATGATCGACCTCGGCGAATTCGAAGCGCTGCGGCCGCAACTCGAAGTGCGAAACCTTCTCTCGACGTTGCCAGCGACGGTCTCGGAAGACGATGTCATCGGCATTCTCCGCCTCGCGCTTCTCACCGAATGCGCCACGGACACGTTCGCGGCCGCCATCGAACAACGTGCCGCACGCTACGGCGCCTCCTGGCTTCGCTGCTTCACGCGCGATGTCTGGGCGCCCGATGAGCGGACTCACGCCGCGCCCTATAAAGCCATTCTCCAGAGCCTGGGATTCGCCGAGGCCGAACTCGATCGAGACATCCGCGAAACACGCGAACAGAGCCTTGAGCACCAGAGCGGCGACACGCCGATGCACCTCACCTCCTACGGAATGCTTTCCGAGTACGCAACCGAACAATGGCACGGCGCGATCGCCCGTATGCTCAAGTCGACTTCGCCCGCCGCAGCCTACATGGCCAATCGCATCAAGCGGCGGGAAACGCTCCACCGCGTGTGGTACCGGGACATGACGGCGCTTCAGATCGAGGGCGAGCCCGGTCTCGTCTCCCACCTCGCCGAAGTGCTTCTCACTTTTCGGATGCCCGGCGCGTCTTTGCTCCCCGAGCTCCAGTCCCAGGCTGGATACTGGATGACCGTGATGGGCTACGACTTCAAAGCCGGCGCAAAGGAACTCGTCCGCATTGTGGAGGGCTGCCTCACCGATGTGGGCCAGTTGGGACGGCTGCTTGTCAACATTGCCGCGGAGCGCGGTGAGGTGCTCGGCCCAATCTCGGCGAACCACATTCGAATGGCCTTCGACCGCCTTGGGGGCAGAGGTTACGGTCTCGTTGGCGAAGCGTTGCTCGAGAGCGTCGGCCTGAGCTACCTGGCCGAGATACGGACCGACGACGGCGCGGACCGCCAGTTTGCCCATCGGCTCCGCCGGCTGCTCCGTTCCTGGCTGGCAGGTAAGATCAATCTCGATCTTGGTGCGAGGACCATCGCGCGGCGATCCGCCGTCTAGCGGTTCGGCGAAGCCTTGGTTCTTGTGAGGCGAGGCGTGGTTGCCACTTTCGACCACCGTTAGCGAGCGACTTGCACATCGAGCCGTCCCTGCTGCCCGAAGTCTGTTGCTTCGCCGGGCAGAACGCATCCGCAGCAATCGACTGGAGATCCAACTCCCCGACGGCACGACCAGGGTCTTTGGCCCCCCGCAAGCCGGCTGCGCTGCGACTCTCAGAGTCCTCGACGACGCGTTCTTCGCTCGGGTGCTGCTCCAGGGCGAAGTCGGTGTCGGGGAATCGTTTGTGGATGGACTCTGGGAGACGGACGATCTCGTCGGGTTACTGATGCTTGGCGCTCACGAGCGTCCCAATCTCGGCATCAACACCTTGCGCACGGGCTTCGTTTCCCGCCTACTCGACGGCCGTCTTCACAAGCATCGCCGCCCTCAGCTGGGCGTGAGCAAATCGAATGCCGAAGCGCATTACAACGTGGGCAACGAACTCTATCGTCTCTTCCTCGATCCCTCGATGACTTATTCCTGTGCCGTGTTCGAATCCCACGACCAGCCGCTCGAGCAAGCGCAGAGGCACAAGCACGAACTCATCGCCACGAAGGCACGGCTCACCGGATCGGACCACGTCCTCGATATCGGCTGTGGATGGGGGGCTTTCGCCCTGTACGCGGCCAGGACCTTCGGCTGCCGCGTGACAGGTATCACGCTCTCCTCCGAGCAGCTCGCACTTGCCGAGGCGCGCGTCAGCGAGGCGGGGCTTCAGGACCTGATTAGCCTCCAACTGTGCGACTACCGCGAAGTTCGAGGCACGTTTGACAAGATCGTGAGCATCGGCATGTTCGAGCACGTTGGCGCCGCCTACTGGTCACGGTTTTTCGCCGCCTGCGAACGGTTGCTCGCCCCCGCTGGCAGGCTTGTCGTCCAGACGATCAGCGTTCCCGAACGGGGGCTGGAAGCGCATCTCAAGGGTGTCGCGTGGCTCCAGAAACACATCTTCCCTGGCGGCGCCTTGCCTTCCGTCGCCGCCATGGAAAGAGCGTTGGCTCGCACGAGGCTGGCCCTTTGGGAGGTCGAAGACATCAGTCCCCACTACGTTCGCACCCTCCAACATTGGCGCAGTCAGTTCCTGGCCAACCTGCCCGCCGTTCGAGCGCTCGGCTACGACGAGCGATTCGTCCGCACCTGGCTGTTCTACCTCTCGTTCTCAGAAGCGGGCTTCCGCACGGGCTACATGTCGGACGTCCAGGTGGCCTTCGGGCGACCGCCGAGAGGACTTTGATCTGAGCTGCGCCGTAGCGTGCCGGGTTCAGCCGCTCAGCGCGTAACACCTTCGATGACACCGAGGAGGGCAGTCGCGCGCCGAAGGTCCGGGGTTCCGGAGCCCTCTGTGTAAGAGCGGACCATGGGCAGAAGCGTCTTCCGGGCGCGGGTCTCGTCGCCTCGCTGGTGCAGCAGTTCGGCAAGGTCGGTGCAAGCGCGCAGTTGCCACGACTTCGCACCGAGCCGGCGCGCAATGGAGATCGCCGTTGCCAACGAGCGTTCGCCTCGCACAACGTCTCCCGCCGCGAGAAGGATCTGCGCGCGTACCCGGTGCACCTCCGGCTCGTAGTAATGCTCGCCTGTGTTGCGAATCAACTGCAGGGCCGTGTCAAGGGCGGCCAGCGCATCGCTGCGGTTCCCCATGACGTGCAGGCACTCGGCCCGAAGAGCCCAAAAATTCGGCTGCGCCGCCTCGATTCCCATCGCGCGCCAGCTGTCGAGCCCAAAGCTAAATTCGCGGAACCCGTCTTCGTGCTCCCCTTTGCGGACGAGCGCCAGCCCGCGAAAGCAGTGTGGCGGCGCCTCCCAGAAGTGGAAGCCCAGGTTCGACGCGACCGCGATCGCCTCGTCGGCATACCTCATCATCGCGTCATCATCGCCCCTGAAGAGCTCGAGCCAGGCGATGAATACGAGCGAACTCGCGACCTCCGTTGGGTCCTTGTCACGAACCGCCACATAGGTTTGAGCAGCAATGTCGGCGGCCTGATCGGGGTACCCGGCGGCATGGAGCACGAAGGGGCCATACGACATGAAAGTCGACACGCCGTTGTTGGTGAGCCTCTTCTCTCCTGAAGCAGGCGATTCACGAATCAACGCGCGGCAGCGTTCGACATAGGCGTGGCCCTCGGTCACCTCCCCGCGCATCCAACAAGCACGGACGACGTCGCTATACCCGGACATCAGGATCGACGGCAGTTCCCAGCGACGGCCGAGGTCGACCAACTCCATGGCTGTCTGCTTGGCCGCATCGAGGTCCCCCCGGACGATGTAATAGGCGTGCACTCCGGTGAGGACAGAAACGTTTCCCGGGTCACTCGGCAGGCGGTGAAACAGTTCGAGCACGCGGTTGAAGACGGGCCCCGCCGCCGCGTAACCTTCAACCGGGGTAATGGACCGGGCGAGGGCCGTGCTGAGGCGGAACTCGCGGCGCATGCGGGCCTCGTCCTCGGGCAGGCTCCCCAGCAGCTTCAGAGCCGCCTTCAGGTGCGTGACCGCCTCCACGTGCGCCGACCGCCCTGCCGCGAGCGCGGCTGCGCGCTCCCAGTAAGCGAGCGCCGGCTCGGTCATCTCCGCTTCGGTGTAGTGCCGCGCGATGATCTCCGGCTGCGTTTCGCGGATCTCCGGAAAGTGTTCCTCCAGGGTCTTCGCGACATCGCCGTTGATCCGAAGCCGTCGCGTCTTGAGGAGCGACTGGTAAGCGGCCTCCTGCAGGAGCGCGTGCTTGAAGAAATAGCGAGAGTCCGGCGGCGTTCCACGCTGGAAGAGCAACCCTGCATCCACCAGCGCCCGCAGCCCATGGCTGAGCGTATCCTCCGGCAGTCGCGCTGCGCGGCTTAGCAGCTCGTGTCCGAACTCCCGGCCCAGCACCGCGCCCACCTGATAGATCTCCTTGAAGTCGGCAAGGCGATCCAGCTTCGCCATCAGTGAGTCCTGGAGCGTCGCAGGCACCGGCACGCGTGTCGTCGCGCCGCGTTTATCCCCGTCTGCCTCCGTCCCGGCTGATTGGAGGACCTCCGCGGTCAGCTCTTCGATGAAGAGCGGGACCCCGTCGGTGCGGTCGATAAGCTCATCGATCAGCTCCTGCGACAGGCCCCTTCCCTGAGCGACGCGCTCGACCATCTCCGCTGTCGCTCGCTGTCCGAGGCGGCCAACCCTGACCGTCGAGATGTAGTCTTCGGCCGCCCAGGGCGGCGAAAATTCTGGGCGAAAGGTGAGGATCGCAAGCACCCTGCCATCGATTCCCCTGCCAATGAGCAGGTCCAGGAACTCCACCGTGGAGGGGTCCGCCCAATGTAGGTCCTCCACCACCACCAGGACGGGGTCCGCCTGGGCGACCGCCTGCAGCCACTCCTTCAGCGCGTAAAGAATGCGCTGTTTCTGCTGGGCCGCTGTCATCGGCGCAAGCGTCACGCCTTGCGGCCGGGGCAGCGATAGCAGTGACGCGATGAGGCTCGTGTTCTCGACGCCGAGCCCCGCCTGCAGGACCGCCGCCTGAAGACTCGCGAGCCGTTGTTCGGGTGGATCGGGCGGCGCTATTCCGAGCGTCCGCTGCAGCATTTCGATGACGGGGTGAAAGGCGCTCGTCTGATGGTAGGGCGAACAGCGGATGTCGAGCCGCCTCCGCGCTTCGGCCCCCAGCCTTTCCGCCGCCGCCCGCACGAGTCGCGATTTGCCGATACCGGCCTCCCCTTCCACGAGGACCACCTGTCCACGGCCGGCCTTCGCCCGCTCCCAGGCGCCCGCCAGCGCGGCCAGTTCGTTCTCGCGCCCCACGAGCGGCGTAACTTCCTGGTACGCCAACCCCTCGAGACGGTCGTGGCCTCCGGTATCGGCGACCACAGCCCATGCAGGGATAGGGCGGGAGACACCTTTGATCCGCTGGTCGCCCACCGACATGCATCGAAAGAAGCCCCGTACCAGGCGGTACGTGTCGTCGCTGATGACGACCGTGCCCGATTCCGCCAGGGCTTGGAGGCGCGCGGCGATGTTCGGCGTCTCCCCAACGACATCGCCAGTCTCGCGCCGCTCCCCACTTCCCATTTCGGCGATCACCACCAGGCCGGTATGCACGCCTACGCGTGCCGCCAGGCTGACGTCCCCCGCCCCGGCGCGCGAATTGAGCGCCTGTACCCCTTGCACCATCGCGAGCGCGGCGCGGATCGCCCGTCTCGGATCGTCTTCGTGGGCCTCGGGGTAGCCGAAGTATACGAGCATCCCATCGCCCATGTAGCGCGCGACGTGGCCATCGGACCTCTCCACCTCTTCGCCGCAGACTCCCTGGTAGGCACGCAGCACGTCGCGGTAGTCCTCCGGGTCGAGTCTCTCGGCGATGGCGGTCGAATCGACAAGGTCGCAGAACATGACCGTCAACTGCCGGCGCTCGCCCATTTCTTCGTCAGGTGGCCGGGCGGAGCCAGCCTGCTGGGGCACGCTCTCTGCGCCGCGAGCAACCGCTTCGAGATAGGCCCGCGCGTCGTCGTTTTCAGGATCGAGCCGCAGTACCGTCGTCGTGATGTCCCGCACAGCAGCCCAATCGCCCGCTGCCACCGCCGCCTCTGCCTTGTCGAGAAGCAACGAAACCTGGCGCTGGATTCGCTCGGTCGGCATATCCGCCCAATTCGAACGTCTACTAACGTCTAATAAAGCTGACGACGGCCGCGGCAGGCGCCACCGCGCTGTCAGGTGCGCGCATCGTACGACAGGCGCATCGCCGCCGGAAACCCGGGGGGTCAACGCCGCAGCCCCGCCGTCCGGGTTACGAACGGGACTGGCGCCTTCATCCGCCCAAAGCTCCCCGCCTTGCGCCTTCGCCGCGCCGCGGGGGAAACTGGATACGGCGTTCCTCGGTAGCTCAATGGTAGAGCGCTCGGCTGTTAACCGATAGGTTCGAGGTTCGAGTCCTCGCCGGGGAGCCACACTCTTGCTCGGCCCAACTGGCAGCCACCGAGAGGGCTGCCCTAGGCCGTGACGATGTCCTTCTGCATTGGGCCGAGGATGGCCAGGAGCTCGTTCTTCTCCTTCTCCGGGACCTTGAACTTGTCCAGTGACTTCACGAGGTCTTCCACCAGCGCATTGAAGTCGGCCACCTTTATCTTGAGACCGGCGTGGCTGGTCTTCATGTCGCGACCCGTGTACTTCTCCGGGCCTCCCGTGCCCGCGGAGATGTGTTCGACGAGCAGCCGCTTGAGATTCGTCAGGTCCGTCTTCGCGAAGAAGCCGTTGATGCGCGCGTCCGCCCCGACGTTCGTCACGAAATCCTCGACCACGGCCTTGATCGCCGGCGCGCCGCCCAGGCGGGTGTACAACGCCGCTGACCCGGCGGAAGCGGTCGTGCCCGCGGCCGTGGTTATGATCGGGGTGATTTCGTCGTCGTCATCGTCGTCGCCGCAGCCAACCACCAGGAGGCCACCGAACACGGCGACGCCGCTGGCGCCGCGCAGGAATGTGCGCCGTCCAAACGGCCGCCGGAGGGGGGAACTCGTGTCTTCCATGTCTACTCCCGTGGGCAAGAAGCCTCGCACCTCTCGTTACACGCCGTCGGGGCCCGTGAGTGATCACCACTTCGCTGGGCTATTGAACCAGGGCTTCGAGATGTTCCCTGTAATGTCGCAAAGGACACTGGAGTACGAACGCCCGAACTTCGTCGTCCCACTGGGGCGCCGTGAGAGATTGCAGGAGTTCGCGCAGACGGACGTGCGAATCCCGCAACCGGCTGGAAGCATCCCGCGCGCTTATCGTGGCGTCTTCTCCGAACCACTGGTCGTTTTTCGGACGCCAGCCGGCATAGATGTTGGCTGTCCGCCCGGCGATGTGTTCTGACACCGCGAACCTGTGCGCTTCGTTCCAATGCGCCAGGTGTGCCATGAGCTCCCGCGGGCACCACTCCTGACCGGCGACCGGAGCATCGAGCGCGTCGGCTGAAAGCGTGCTGAGGGCTGGCCAGACCGCGCTCCACAGCATGTCGATGCCGTCCAGGATCTCCTCACGCGTCGCCTCGTCGCGAATATCCTGCCAGACGGGGTTGGAGGGGCTTGTCATGCGCGCTCCTTCCGCCGAAACCATGATAGCGTCCGCCGCGGCGTGCCGGGCGCCCTGGCGTCAGCAGTGGTAGCCGTGCGCGTCCGGCCCCACCGTGATCGCTTGACGCTCACTCTTCAGAAAGGGTCGCCCCGGCTGTCGGCAGTCCGAAAGTGAACGTGCTGCCAATGCCTTCCTCACTCACCGCCCCGATCCACCCACCGTGCGCCTGCGCGACCAGGGAGGCAATGTAGAGCCCCAGGCCACTTCCCCTGGTGGCCGATGCCCGCTCGACGCGATAAAACCGGTCGAAGAGAAAGGGCAGTTCGCCCGGCGGGATACCCCGCCCCTTGTCGCGCACCGAGACCACGACCTCGTCGGGGCCAGAATCGACCGTAACTTCGATGACGCTGCCAGGGGCCGAATACTTCACGGCGTTGTCGACCAAATTCGCTACCAGGCGTTCGATGCGCGTCCGGTCTCCTTCGATGGACGCTCCCTCTCCCGCCGTCGCGACATGCACGCGTTCACGCTCACCCAGTCGCGCGACGACGCCTTTCACCAGCGGGATCATTGACACCGGCTCTCTTTGCAGTTCGGCCCGGGACGATTCAAGGTAGGCCGCTTCGACCAGCTCCTCGATCATTTCCGTGATCCGCCTGGCGTTCGCCGCGATCAGCTCGCGGAGCTCATCGACGTCGTCCTCCCCTCCGCCGCCCGCGGCCTCACGGCGCAGGCGGTGCGCCGCCGCAATGATGATCGACAGGGGATTGCGCAGGTCATGCGAGATAAGCGCCGTGTCCTCCTGGCGCATCCGCTCCAGCCGGCGGAACTCGGTGACATCGCGGCAGGTCACGATAGCCACCCGAAAATCACCCCCGGGCCCCCTGACACAGTTCCCGCTGAACGTAACGTAGTTCAGTCGATCGTCCTTGAGGATGCTCAGCTCTTCGTCCACAAACTGCTCGCCGCGCATCGCGCGGCTGATCGGCCAGTCGGCGGCGGCCAGGGGGGAGCCATCGAGCCGATCCAGCCTGCGGTGCTGGCGTTCTGCGCTGGCGTCGAACCTGTCACCGGTCATGCCCGTGATCGTCCTCGCCGCCGAATTCATGAAGCGGATGCCACCGTCAGCGTCGACGATGGTGACTCCCTCGGCCAGTCCCTCCAGCAGAAGATGGAGCTGCGATCGCAGTCGCTCGGACTCTTCGGAGTTCTGGTCCGCGTCCAACGCTGCGAGCAGCAGGGCTGTATTCGCCTGGCGAGACTCTTCGATGGTTCCCGGCCCGCCAGCGGCTGGCCCGCGCGGCGGCGGGGCCTCAAGAATGGCGGCGGCCGCCTGGTTCGTGGCTGCCCCGAGCAGGAGCCGCTCATCATCCGTGGGGAAGTCCCCTCGTTTTGAGCTAACCACCGCGTAGCCGCGAGATGCCCGTGCGCCTATCGTCGAGTACGCGAGGCCTGGGCCACCAGCACCCTCACCGCGACCCCCGGCGTCGATGCCTTCGAGCGACTTCCCCGTTTCGCGCGCCTCTGCGGGCTCCATCGGCCCCTCCGCTGTCCAGCACACCTCGCGGGTCTCCTCGCCCGCCCGGATGGACACATAGGCAAAATCAAGGCCCAGGTTCTTCACAAGCGCTTCGGATAGGCCAGCAGCAACGCCCGCCTCGTCACTCTGATTCCATGCGGCGGCCAATGCCGCAATCTGCGAAAGACCGGCGTTCAACCGGCCCGCGCCAGGAGCGTTTTCAGGGAGACCGCTCATACACACCAATCTCACGATTTGGCCGCTGGACCGCCCAAGTCCCCGCGGCAACATCCCGCAGACTAGGGGGCGGTGACCGCCCTTCGCAACAACGTTTCGAAGGACTGTCAGGCGATTGTTACGCGATTGTTATCTCAGGCCGTCGCAGGCTCGGCAGCTTCGGGCGGCGGCGGCGGTCCCGACCCATTCGCGCTCTTCCGCGCCACCCCCGTGAGCACCCCTTCATAGCCGCTCAGCGTCTCCCCGATCGCGAGGCCATCGGCGGTCACCTCGAACAGCCTGATGTCGTGGCTATGGGCGCTGCCGCGGGTCTTGACCACGGTGATTATCTTTCGCATTTGGCCATCCATCTCGACGTAACGCTGCAGGATGATGTCATCGGTCAGGAACGAGACCAAATTCGGGCTCAGTTGCAACGAGCTGAACGACAACGGCACTTCCACGGTCATCATGACCGTCAGTCCATTCCCGGTAAGGGCGCCAATCATGCGATACAGCGATTCGCGGAAGTCCTCCCGGAAGGTCGGCGCCAGTGCAAGCTCGAAGCCCGAAAGGGAATCGATGATCAGGCGCTTGGCCCCCAGCCGTTCCACCGCCGCCTGGATCTCCAGCAGGGCCTCGTCCACCGAAAGGTCGAGCGGCCGCAGGTAGATCAATTCCAGCAGACCCTGCTCGGCCATGTCCTTCAGGTCCGATCCGAGCGTCTTCGCGCGCTCCACGTATTCGTTCGGCCGTTCTTCGAAGACAGCTATCACCGCCGGTTCGCCCAGCGCGAGACCCGCCGCAACGAACTCCACGGCGAGCGAACTCTTGCCCGAACCGGCCGGCCCCGCCACCAGCACCGCATCCCGCGAGGGGACGCCCCCGCCCAGCATCGCGTCCAGCTCCGCTACCCCCGTCGAGAGACGCTGTGCGCCGTGCGGAGCGGAACGCTCCGAGGGCCGCCGAATAATCCGCGGGAACACTTGCACGCCATCGCCCGTTATGCGCATCGTGTGCATCCCCGGCATCGGCGCCTGCCCCCGCATCTTCGCGACCTGCATCTTGCGCACGCTCGAATTGCGTTCGATGCTCTGATACAGCCAGATGAGGCCGTCCGCGATGGTGAACAGCGGGTTATCTTGCGTCTCGCTGGCTTCATACTCACCGACGAGGAAGCTCGTGACCTGCCACGTCGTGAGGTGCAGGGCAAGGCGCTGGAGGAACTCGGGCACGTCCAGCCTCGAGGCTGAATTGCCTGCGGCTGCCGCGCGCGCAATCGTGCGAAATGAGTCCACCACCAAAATGCTCGGGCTCGACTCCTCGACCTGCCGGACGATAGCCTCCAGGACCGCGTTGAGGTCCTGCTGCAGAATCTCCTCCGTGAGGTTGATGAAGCGCACGCTGCGTTCGACCTCGTTGAGGTCGAAGAAAGAGAACTGCTGCTGGTAGCGAAGCATCTTGATGGCAGGTTCGCCCAATACCGTGAAGTGCAAAGCAGGGCTTTCCGGCGTGGCCAGCGCGAACATGATCTGGTGCGTGAGCGTGGTCTTGCCCGTGCCCGGCGCCCCGGCGATCAGGTTGAAGGAGTATTCAGGGAGTCCGCCCCCGAGTACCTCATCGAACCCCGGCACACCGGTCTCCAGCTTCTCTATACGCACGCGCTGCGGTCCGTTTTGGTTTGTCATGTCTGCTCCTCGTGTCCAGCGCCGCCAGTTCCAGCCGGGACTGTTGCCGGCCACAGTTCCCCGATTGCGCGCAGCGTCAGGTCATCACCGACGAACCGCACGAGCAGCGCGATAACGTTCCCGAAGACTGCGTCGGCGGCCTCTCTTGCCTCCGTGGTGCCGGCGTCATCCAGCGCCTTGCTAAGTACCTCGATGCTCTCCGCACCGTCCGCAGCAGCCAGGAAAGGGAAGTCTCTGGTCGCCATGCGCACCGCGCGCTTCAGCAGGGCATCGGTCCCCAGCTCGCTGAATATCCGCCCCAAACGCTCCCTCAGCTTCGTACTTGCGCGCGTGGCAGCCTCTCCCACGCTGTCTCCCGCGGGCACCTCCGACTCCTGGTAGAGGATTCGGCGCGCGAGCCTCAGCTGGGCAGGGGTGGGCCTCTCCATCCGTACTCCCTCTCGTCAACCCCAATTATAGGAGACGGTATCTGGCGGTCGCCAGTTGTGAGCGAAGACTCCCGCGCCCCGCGGGTCTATCGCTCCCCTCGCCCACCGCAGTAAGAGAGGGGAGGGTGAGGGCCCCAGGCCGCGGATGGAACGCGGGTTTCTCAATTGAGCCTAGACAGGCTGCTGGCCGCGGCCCTTAGCCTGCGCGCCAGCGGTACCGGCGCCTGCGGCGGCGCCTGGGGTATGACGCGGATGCGCCCCGCCCTCCTCCGCGCGCGAAAGTCCGCCCGGCCGTCGGCGCGGAGGCGCAGGTCGAAGTCGAACACCGTCCCCGCCACGCGCACGCCCCGCAGGCGCAGATCCGGCAGCCAGCGCGGCAAGTGGGGGTCAACGAAGATCACCCCCAGTTCGGCGCACGGATTCAGCCCCAGCAGGGCCTGTACCACCGTCACCACCATGCTCGCCGACCACGCCTGCGGCTCGTTCGCGCCGGGGTAGATGCCGGGGTGCGGATGGTCCGCATCGCGCTGGATGCCGCCGATCACCTCCGGGATGCGGTTTTCGATGAACAGGTCCGATGCGTCGAAGACCGCCTTCGCGAGCCGATGGAGTGCGTGCCACTCGCCATAACGCGCGAAACCGAGGGCGATCGTGCCGCTCTCAACCGCCCACACGCTTCCCCGGTGGTAGCTGAACGGGTTGTAGGCGACGTGTTCGCTGGAAAGCGTGCGGATCCCCCAGCCGCTGAACATGTCTGGCGCCATCAGGCGGCGCACCACCCGCGGAGCGCGGTCGCGCGGAACGATGCCCGCCGCCAGCAGGTGCCCATCGTTGGACCCGATGGACCGGATTTGCTCCTTGCCCGGGCCGAGCCCGAAGGCGTAGCAGCCCTCGTCCTCCATCCAGAAGCGCTCGTTGAAGCGGCGCTGCAGGGCCGCCGCCTTGCGCCAGAGCTCCACGCCATAGCCCACTTCGCCGAGGGCCATGAAGGCCACGCCCGCCTGCTGCAGCCCGGCGTACCAGTACGCCTGCAGTTCGCTGCTCGCGATCGGGTTCTCGACTATCCTCCCCTCGGCATCTATCACCGAGTCCCGCGCATCCTTCCAGCCCTGGTTCTTGATGCCCTGGGGCGAACGCGTGAGGTATTCGATGAACCCGTCACCATCGATGTCCGCGTAGCGCTCGAGCCATTGCACGGCCTCCCGCGCTGCCGGGAGCAACGCTCGCGTTGTCTCGCGGTCGTTCGTCCACGCCAGGTACTGCCCGAGCATCACCAGGAAGTCCGGCGGCGTCGCGTAGTCCCCGTAGTTGTGCGCCAGCGCATCGTGGCCGAGCACCGAGAGCGGCCCCCAGCGGATCTCGTGGATCATCTTCCCCGGCTCTTCGTCGCTCCAGTCGTCAATCTTCGTGCCCTGCCAGGCGGCATTTACGCGCAGGGCATCGCGCAGCATCGCCGTACCCGCCATCGCGGCTTGCCAGCCGGCCGTAAGCGTGTCCCGCCCGAAGAAGTGCTGGTACATCGGGATGCCCGCGCTGGGCGCGGCCGCACCGCCCTCCATCCCCAGCGGGAGCGACGGCAGGTCCGCCGTGGCCGTCTTCCAGGCTCGCGCCACCGACCCGTTCGTGGATATCAGATGTGGCGTCCCCTCGCGAATTTCTTCCTGCGCGGCGGCGATAGCCTTCTGCCGCCGCGCCGCCGCCGGCTCCTCTGGGGAGCGCCGTTGCCCATCGCTCACGGGCACGACCGTAAGGGTGATCTCCTGCGCCACATGCGGCACAAGAAGCATCGCGAAGCACAGCCGTCCGTCGTCGAACACAGCACGGGGCGCTCCCTGGCGCACCTGAACCTCAGTTGCCCGTTTCAATTGGGGATGCTGGTAGGTGAAGCGCAGCAGTTGCTCCGCTTCGTGCCAACACGTCTCCATCGGCGCGCTCTGCTCGCGCTCGCCCTTCGAGACTTCCGTCGCGTCCGCGAAATCCGCCGCGATCGCCACCGACAACTCGACCGGGATCGCCTTATCGACGGCGTAGTTCTGTACACGGATCGTCGCCTCCAGGCTTTCTGTCACCCGGTACGCGACCTCGATGTACACACTGCAGCCGAGGTCATCGCCCGCTTCCGGTACCTGGAAATACGCGAGCAGGCGGTCGCCCTCGACAGGGCTGCTGCCAAGTGGTTCGGGCTTCCCCCACTGTGTCGAAAGCGCGAGGAGGGAGAGGAAACGCGTGTCCTCAAAGAAGAAGCCCTCGTCCGCACCGCCATCCAGCGTGCCCTCGCTCGCCGCGCGCAGGATAGCCCGGCCGCTGTACGCGAACTGCTGCTGGTGACGCGCGCGCAGCCGCAGCCGGTGTGCCATCAACGCCCCAGGCGCCTCAGCAGCACAAGACCGGCGCCAGCGGCCGCTAGCCCCAGGAGCGCCTTGCGCCGGGGATGCTGCTCCAGCGCCGTCGTGTAGAAGCTCGTCGAGCTTGAGTGTCGGCCGAAGCTGCCCGTCACGCTGCCCCGCCCGACCGAGGCCTCGAAGACGTTGTCCCTGCCGTCGTCCGGATCGGCACTTTTCTGCTGGCCCTCCATGCGGCGACCCTGCGACATGTAGCGATCGAGCGCGCCCTCACTGACACGCTGCAGCACACTGAGCGCCTTGCCCGCCCCGCCCACGGTGATGTTCCGCTGCGGCCGCTCAGCCGCGTGCACGATCGCCTGGGCGACCACGCGCGGCTCATACACCGGCGCCACCGGCTGCGGTTTCACGCCCAGCTTCGAACGCGCGTGTTCGAAAAGCGGCGTGTTCATCGATGACGGGAACACCGCCACCACGTCGATCCCCGTTTGGTGCCCCTGCATCTCCATGCGGAGCGCTTCGCTGAAACCCTTCACGCCGTGCTTGCTCGCGCAATAGGCCGCCTGCAGCGGCACCGCACGCTCTCCCAGCACCGACGCGACGTTGATGATCGTGCCAGAGCGGTTCGGCCGCATGCGCGCCACCGCCGCCTTGCTGCCGTACATCTCGCCTACCAGGTTCACCCGGATGACGCGGTCGATCTCCTCAGGCGACGTGTCCTCGAGCGTCGCGTAGACAGCGATGCCCGCGTTGTTCACCCACGTATCGATGCGGCCGAAGCGCTCTATGGCTTGCTCCGCGATCCGCTCGACCTGGTCCCATTCGGCCACGTCGGCGGTGACTGCGAGTGCCTGGCCGCCAGCCCGCTCGACCTGGCGCGCAACTTCGGCCAGCGCCTCGGCGTTGCGCGCGGCCAGCACGACCGAAGCCCCTCGCCGTCCGAATTCGAGCGCGGTTTCGCGCCCAATGCCCGACGAAGCGCCCGTGATTACCACGACCTGGTCGCCCACCGGCCTCGGCACGCCCCTATGCCCGCGAAGCCGGTTCGTGCCCGGCGTCGGGCCTGTGGCGTTGCTCCTCCGCCTCGGCCATCCCCTCATCGGGGATCATCGCCAGGTGCTTGCGGAAGACCATCTCACCCCCAAGCCACCCCGAAATCAGCAGCATTCCCACGGCGACGGCATGGAGCGCAACCACGGCCCCGAGCCGGCCGCCGTCCAGCGCGCCATCCTCCAGCATGAGCAACGTCGCGATTCCGAAGAGCGCGGTCACCGAGAGATTGAGCGTCATGTGCGCCGTCGCCATGTCTCGGGCATCGCTCTTACGCGCGATCGTCATGTAGTCGCCGAAGCCGGGCGCGGCGGCCAACAACGCGGTCGCGATCCCGGCGATGCTCGACCAGAACGAGATGTCGTACCACATGTGGTCGCGGTCGGTGGCGAGGTACACGATGTCCGACACCAGTGCCCACGCGAACAGGCCGATCGGTATGGCGACCAGCATCGGATGCAGCGGGTGGCCGCCGATGGAGAACTTGCTGCGCATTCGCCCCTCCCTTGCCCACCCGGCCGGGCCGGCGTGCAGCTTCGAAATTAGCGCCGCCCCCTTCCATTCGCGCAACGAAACGCGCCACCACTCCACAAGTGGCTATCAATTCGCATGCATTCAACCTGCCCGCCGCCCCCCCTCCCACGGCTCCATCCTCTCACGCTATCCACATCCGCCCTGCCCGGTCTAATCTGCGGCCATCACCGAGGCGCCGAGGAGCACAGCTTGGTCCCCGAAATGAATCGCGAGTTCCCGCCCGTATTCGATGGGCACGAGGACTTCATCACCCAGGTCAAGGCACGCCGGCCAAGCGTCTACCCGCCTGGCCCGCGCGAGCCCAGGGACTTCCTCGCCGAGTCCGGTGAGGGCCACGTGGACCTCCCACGCGCCATGCGCGGCGGCCTCGGCGGCTGCTTCACGTCCATCTTCCTCACCGACGAGCGCGCCGAAATGAACGCCCTCGCCTACGCCATCGACGAAATGAATGATGTCTTCGCGCTCGCGGACCGCTCCGAGGGGCGCTTCCGCGTCTGCCGCACCGTCGCCGAGGTGCGCAGTGCGTTCGACGACGGCGCCTTTGCTTCCGTTTTCATGTTCGAAGGCGCCGACCCCATCTCCTGGAGCCTCAAGGAGCTGCGTGTCTTCTACGAAGCCGGGTTGCGCGTGCTCGCCCCGACGTGGAGCCGCTCCACCATCTTCGCCCACGGCGTGGCCTTCTCCGGTTCCCTTCCCGAAACGGGCCTGACCGATGCCGGCCGCCGCCTGGTCCACGAATGCAACCGCCTCGGCATCCTGCTCGATGTGTCTCACATCAACCCCGCGGGCTTCCGCGACATGCTCGAAGAGTCTTCCCAGCCCGTCATCGCCACCCACTCAAGCATGAAGGCGATCTCGCCGCACGTGCGCAACCTCGATGACGACCAGGTCCGCGCGCTCGCGGCGAAAGGCGGCGCCATCGGCATCAACTTCGCCAACTACTTCCTGCGGCCCGACATGCAGGGCGGCGCCGATGTCCCGGTCGAAGTCGTGCTCCAACACTTCGACCACGTCATCAACCTCGCCGGCGATGAGCACGTAGCCTTCGGCACCGATTTCGATGGCGCGCCTGTGCCCGAGTTCGTGAAGGACGCCGCCGGGCTGCCCGAAGTGCTACGCGCCATGAAGCGCCACGGCTACTCCGACGACCGCCTGGAGCGTATCTGCAACGGCAACTTCCTGCGCGTCGCCGAAGCCGCCTCGCGCCCGCCGCCTGCGTGAAGCGATGCCGGCCACCCCGCGGGGGGGGGTGGACTCCGGCCAGACGCTTGCGTGCGGGGGGTTCAAAGCACGCCACGCGCTATAGTGGGATCTCCGGACCGCCCCGCCCGGCCCAGGAGTGCGTGTGCTCGATGGACGAGCCGGGGGTTCGCTGCGCCGCGCGGCACGCCAGGCCCGCTGGCCACTCGCCGCTGGCGCCGCTCTCACCGCCATCCTCTTCGTGGTCTTTGGGACGGGCTTCGGCACCGGCGGCGACAGCGAGCACGCCAACCCCTTCCTCGCGGCGGTGCGGGCCAGCGACCCATGGCAGCCCGCCCATCTCGTGCTCCGTGACCTGGATGCCGTCGCTATCCAGTCGTGCGCCGCCACAGCCGCGCTGGCGAAGGCGCCCGACGAAGCCTCGCAGGCCCGCTGGCGCGGAAGGCAGGAGACGCTCGCCGCCCGCTACCTCGCCCTGGCCGTGAAGTACGACGCGGCCGCGGGCGAATTTCCCCGTGGCGGCGCCGGCCGGCCCGACGGCCTGCCGCCCTACGCGCCCACGCTCGATGAGGCCCGGGGCCGCGCCTGCGTCAACCTCTCCCCGTTCGCGCAACGCCCGAAGTTGCCACTCGAGTGGCCCCGCCACCTCACGCTCGACGAGCTCGATATCGCCGCCGAGGCCGCCGGCTGGCCCAATGCCCCCGGCTGGTGGCCCGAGATGCGCAAGATAATCCTCTGCGAAACGCGCACGCTCGACCGCCTCGCCCACAACACCAGCGACCCCAACGGCGGCAGCTACGGCCTCGCCCAGCTCAACGGCCCCATGCACTTCGAACGTGCCGGCGAGGACTTCGGCCAGCGTTTTGACCCCGTCGTCAACCTGCGCACCGCCCTCTGGCTGCGCACCGCCCGCGGCCACTTCAGTGGCTTCGGGGGCTGGGGCGTCTGCGCCGCACTCTCGGGCGTCCGTTGACCGGAGATTCCCGGCCGCCCGCTCGTCTCGCCCTGGAGCGTCGGTTTGCGGGACGGTAACCCCCTCCGTTACAAGCGAAATCATCGGAACGAGACCATCAGGGTACCCGAGTATGACATTGGAAAAGTCCAATGTGAGTGCGCGAATTCCGCTCTCGAGTTGAAAGTGCAGCCATTTCTGAAACTTCACATACGTTGCCCACTTGACTCGGGCGGGCATACGAAGGTCGCCGACATGACGTCCATCCTGGGCTGATGCTCCTCGCAGTTCCCTCAAGCTTACCTTGCCTCATCAAAGCTGCCAGGCATTGCCCAGGCGGCAATCAAAACAACGAGGCCTGTCGTCCTAGCGTTGGATCCGACTAGTCTGGTCTTCAACCTGAATCTGCGCGGGCCGGGTGAACGCGGGCTGCGCCGAACAACGACTACCCACGCCAGCGCACATCCCACAGGCGCATGCCTTCATCGAACCCCTTGGGTACAAACTCACCGCGGTCTCCGAAGACGAAGCCCTTGCCGGAGAGCAGGCCGCGCACGGTGTCCGGCACCAGGATCTCGCCCGCGCCCGCTTTCGCCGCGATCCGCGACGCGAGGATCACCGTCGCGCCGAACAGGTCACCGTCCTCCTCGATCGGTTCGCCGGCGTTGAGGCCGACACGTACGTGCAGCGGCTCCGGCATTGACTCGGTGTGCGTGGCGAACGCTCGTTGCAACGCGATCGCGCATTCTATCGCCTTCGTGACGGATCCGAAGGACGCCATGAAGCCGTCGCCCATCGTCTTCACCTCGGCGCCGCCGTGCTGCTTCAGCATCTCACGGGTGATGCGCTCGTGTTCGCGCAGCACATCGCGGCCCCTCGCGTCGCCGAGGCGCTGTATCATTTCCGTGTGGCCAACGATGTCGGTGAAGAGGACAGTGCGCGTCGAAGGTCCCGGTGGCACATCTTTCGGTGTCCGGGATTCAAACGCCTCGCCGGAGACGAACTCGAGGAGTGCCGCGACGTAGTCCGCGGTTCTCATGAGGACGGCGCCGGGAATCGCGGCTGCCAGTTCCCGCACGAGCGCATCGGTCCTCAGTCCGGACGAGTCTGCAAGAGCCATCGTCGGCACCGTCAAGCCGTGCAGTAGGTCCGAGACATCGATGTCGCGCGTCGCTGCGACGTACGCGAGAAAGTCGGGAGCAGACATCGCGGAGCGAAAGAGCTGTGCGGTGGAGCGGGCACGTTCGGCATCGTGGAACCCCGTGGTGGCGCTGGCCATCGTGTCCGTGAAGAACTCCCACTGGTCGAGCGCCATCGAATGGAGGTTGGTGAGAGCGCGCATCGCGGGAATCGTCTCGTAGTACGCTGCGCCTGATGCGAACGTGTTGGCGAGTACCAGGTGGGAGACGCGCCCTGCGTGTTCGCGGGCGTAGGCGATCGCGACAGGGCCACCCTGTCCATAACCGCACAGCACGAACCGGTCGGCGCCCGCCGCGTTGATCACGGCTTCGAGATCCTCGACGCGAGCCACCAACGAAAAATCGCGCACGTCACGTGCGGATGACCCCATGCCCCGCCCGTCGTATTTGATCACGCGCCACCCCGCCTGGACGAGTCGTTCGACGCCGTTGTGGCTGGACGGATCGTGCCCGTACCACTGCAAGTCCCCCCAGACGTTCGACGTGTACACGAGCGGCAGGCCTTCCCCAAACGCAGAGAAGGCGATCTTTACATTGTCGCTCGTCGTGGCATATCGAATACGTAGCTCCATACCGGCATTATCACGCACCGCCACCGCTGGTGGGCCGTCCCGAGGCGGCGAGGGTTGACACCACCCGGACTCGAGGAATTGGCCTCCGAAGTGTGAGGCGATCCAGCCGAGGCTCGACGGCCAGCGCTAAGATCGCGGCCTCACCCAGCGCCAGAGGCTTGTCCAATCACCCGCAGGAGGCTCGAGAACGCCGAGTGCGGGGAGTGGCCGGAGCGACCTGCGACCATCGGACGAGAACTCCGGTGCTGGGATCGGGTGTCGGCCAGACAAACGTCTGAATCTACGAGGAAAAAGAAACGCGCGCGCTGCGCAAGCGAGTCCGGTGCTCATGCCCGCTGTGCATCTGACCATCGGATTAGATCGTGACTCAGATGTCACGTGCAAGGCCCCGCGCGGCTACAATCTTTCGCAGGGACGGGCGCGGGTAAGAACATCGCCGCATTCGCGATCACCTTGCTGCCTAAGGCGTGCCCTGAAAATGATCGCGATGCGGTTCCCGTTGTGCCGACCTGCGCGAGTTGGTTCAAACACACGATTGCTGTCGAACTAGATAAACCACGTGATCAGGAAGGGAGCGATGAGCCAACCCACCCAGCGTCATACCAACCGGTTGCTCGGCTATCCCGACGACGCCCGCTTATTGATCATCAACGCCGACGACTTTGGCATGTGCCATGCCGCCAACGCGGCGATAACGCGCTCGCTCACGGCAGGGGTGGTCACGTCCACGGCCCTGATGGTTCCCTGTGCCTGGGCGCTCCACGCGATGCAGTGGCTGGTCGGCCATCCCGACATCCCGTTCGGCGTTGACCGGCGACGGTGGTGAGGGACGAGGCGACGATGAAGGCATCAGAAGTTCCGCGTGCGGTGGCTGCGTGTATGTCCACGGCCTCAGCGCTTGACCTGAGGGTCGATGACGCGGTTGTTCTTCACGACTCGAACCGGCTCGCTGTGCGCCTGCTGCCTTGTGACGTTCTCGCTCGGGTGGCGCATGTCGCGCATCAGGCAGGCGCCGAGTTCGAAGTCGAGGTCGCTCGGCGGCTCGCCGAAACCGATAGTCCGGTGGCCGAGCTTGAGCCTCGGGTGGAGCCGCGCGTCTACGTGCGTGACGGCTTCGCGGTCACGCTGTGGACCTACTACGAGCCTGTGCCGCCTCGAGCCGTCGCGCCATCCGAGTATGCCCAGGCGCTCGAGCGGCTGCATGCCGGCATGCGGCAGATCGATGTGACTGCGCCGCAGTTCACGGATCGAGTCGCGGAGGCACAGCGGCTGGTTGGCAACCGCGCCCACACTCCGGAGCTTGCTGACGCGGAGCGGGAGCTTCTCAGCAACACGTTGCGAAGCCTGAGGCGCGCGATCGGCGGCCACGGCGCCGACGAGCAGCTGCTGCACGGCGAGCCGCATCCGGGCAACTTGCTCAGGACGAAGCAAGGGCTGCTGTTTGTAGACCTCGAGACGTGTTGCCGCGGACCTGTCGAGTTCGACATCGCCCATGCGCCGGAAGAAGTGAGCGAGCACTATCCGGCAGCCAATCAAGACCTGCTTCGCGAGTGCCGGATCCTCATGCTTGCGATGATCGCACCTTGGCGCTGGGATCGAGCCGCCCAACTCCCGACCGGGCGCCAACTGGGCACAGAGTGGCTCAGCCAGATCCGAGCAGCGCTCGATCACCACGACGCGGGCCGCTCGGACGGCGCCCGATAAGACCGCCACGCCGGGCTGCGCCGTCAGGCATCCGCGCCGCACCTCGCGGCGTCGGCGTCTGAACCGAGGGAGCCGGATGCACTGTCGACGGCAGCTTCTACTGCGCCGAGTGTCGCTTCGCTGACGAGTGATTGATGGTGGGGTGCGGAATGCCCCACCATCAATCACGACAAACCGGAAGGCTGGCCCGTGCGCCAGACCGATTTTGACTTGGCTATCTCCACCGGAGCCCGCGCCATCATCGAGCAGGAGGGCATCATCTTGCTCAGCTACCAACCACTCCAGGCTGTGTGGCAGGGAAAATAGTTTAGTCGTTCTTTCAATGAAAACTTACACTCCCCCCTGTCGGCATACGGCCGGCTGCCGAAACGAAGGATCGGAGAGAACATGAAGTCAACGCCGACAAATCGTCCGAATGGCGAGGCCGCTTCAGCGAACATCACACAGCGGATTCAAGAGCTGGGGGATTGGAGAGGAGAGACCCTCGCCCATGTCCGTCAGCTCATCCACGATGCCGGCCCCGACATCCAGGAGGAGTGGAAATGGGAGAAGCCCACGTCCCCCGGGACGCCTGTCTGGTCCCAAGACGGCGGCGTCTGCACAGGGGAATCGTACAAGCAGGTCGTGAAGCTGACCTTCTTTCGCGGAGCCTCCATCAAAGACCCGAAGAAGCTCTTCAATTCCAGCCTGGAAGGGAACACGCGGCGTGCGATCGACCTCCGCGAAGGGGAGAAGATCAACGAAGCTGCCTTCAAGCAAC
>JBPCLM010000013.1:0-4225 GCA_051003295.1 Tepidiformaceae bacterium
TTCGCTGCGGACGTCTCGCATCCGGGGATCCCTAAACGCCGCGGAGTCCCGGAGAGTTCCGCGCGCGCCGGGGGCCCTGCCCCAGCGTGGGCCGGCCATCGGCTGAGTCCAGGTAGTTTTATAAGGGTGATATCAAGGTTCCTGCGTTCCCTTGCTTGTGAACGGGCGGGGCGTTTGCTAGAATTGACCCGTGGCCCGCACGTTCTATGAATCCCTCGGCGTGGCGCGCGGAGCTTCCGATAAGGAGCTCCGCACCGCCTATCGCAAGCTCGCCCGTAAGCACCACCCGGACGTCAACCCCAACGACTCCGCCGCCGAGGCGCGCTTCAAAGAAATCAACGCCGCCTACGAGGTACTCTCCGATGCCGGCAAGCGCCAGAAGTACGACAAATATGGCGACCGCTGGGAGCACGCCGACCAGATAGAAGAGGCTCAGAAGCGCCAGTCCGCCGGCTCCTGGTTCCGCCAGGGCCCCAACGGCGGCGCCGCCGACAGCGGCGACTTCGGCTCCGTACTGGAAGGCCTCTTCCGGCGCGGCGGTGGGCAACGCACGAACAGGCGCGGCCAGGATGTCGAGACCCCCGTCGAAGTCACCCTCGAGGAGGCCTTCCAGGGTACGGCGCGCACCCTCTCGCTTTCCAACGCGGAAACCTGCCCGACTTGCGGCGGCGCTGGCGAGGTCGCCGGCGCCATCTGTCACACCTGTGAGGGCGCTGGCCAGGTGCTTCGCCCCCGCCGCCTTGAGGTCAAGGTGCCACAGGGCGTCAAGACCGGCTCCCGCGTGCGCGTCGCCGGCGAAGGGCGGCCGGGCTTCGGTGGTCCCAGCGGAGACCTCTACCTGGTGATCGCCGTGCTCCCCCATAGCCGCTACGAGCGCAAAGGCGATGACCTCTACGCCGACGTCACCGTCCCCTACACCGATGCTGTTCTCGGCGGCGAAGTGGAGGTACAAACCATGGCCGGGCGGGTCGCCCTGCGCATCCCCGAGCTCACCCAGAACGGCCGCCAGGTGCGCCTCGGCGGCAAGGGCATGCCCACCCTGAGTGGTAAGGGCAGGGGCGACATGTTCGTGCGCGTGCGCGTGCAACTGCCTGAGCGTCTCACGCCCGAACAACGCGAGCTCTTCGACCAGCTGCGCACCATGGAGAACGCGGCGAGTAGGGCCAAGACCCATGCCTGAGCATCGGCCCGCGACCACGGTCAGCCACGAACAGGAGGTCACGACGGATGGTTCGTAGCACCCGCCAGCTGCCCGATGACCAGCTCCCCGATGACGAACCGTGCTACGTCATCTCCATCGCCGCGCGCCTCGTCGGCATGCACCAGCAGACCCTCCGCTACTACGAACGGGCCGGGCTGGTGGAACCCAAGCGCACCGGCGGCAACATCCGCATGTACTCCAACGGCGATATCGCCCGCATCCGCCAGGCCCAGCGCCTCATCGAGGAGCTCGGCCTCAACCTCGCCGGCGTCGACATCATCCTGCGCATGGGCGAACACGTCCGTCAGCTCCAGGACGAACTCGCCCTCGCCCGCGAGGAACTCGACCGCCTGCGTTCCACGCGCCTCCCCGCGCCCTATACGGGCAAGAGGCATGAGCCATAAGGAAGAAGTCTCCCGCGTGATCGGCGGGCTGCGCGTCACAGTCGGTCGCCAGCGCGACCAGCAGGCACGCACCCGCTAAGGCGCCAGGAGCTCACCCTCATCCCTCATCCCTCACCCGTTCCGGAGGAACAAACCATGATGCGACAGGACAGGTTCACCGAGCAGGCCCAACAGGTGCTCGCCCAGTCTCAAGAAATCGTGCGCCAGCAGCGCCACAGCCAGTGGGGAGTGCCCCACGTGCTCGCCGCGCTCGTCGGCTTGCAGGGCGGCCTCGCCCAGCAGGTGCTCGCGAAACTGAACGTCGATGCCAACCGCCTGCGCGAGCGCGTCGGACAGGTGCTCGCCGCCATCCCCAGGCTGCAATACGACGTCGTCCAGATCTACACGACCCCCGAAGTCGTCCGCATGCTCGAAGTCGCCAACGCCGAAGCTGATCGCCTCAAGGACGAATACGTCGGCGTCGAGCACCTCCTCATCGCCATCGCCGACAACGAAGAGAGCGGCGCCACCAGGCTCCTCGCTGAGTTCGCCGTCACCAAGGAAGGCATCTACCGCGCCCTTCAGGACGTGCGGGGCAAGTCGCGCGTTACGAGCCCCACCGCCGAAAGCCGCTACCAGAGCCTCGAAAAGTACTCCACCGACCTCACCCGCCTCGCCCAGGAAGGCAAGCTCGACCCCGTCATCGGCCGTGACACCGAAGTCCGCCGTGTCATGCAGATCCTCAATCGTCGCACCAAGAACAATCCCGTCATCATCGGCGAAGCAGGCGTCGGCAAGACGGCCATCGTCGAAGGCCTCGCCCAGCGCATAGCCGGGGACGATGTCCCCGACAACCTGAAGCACAAACGCATTCTTTCGCTCGATATCGGCGCGCTCGTCGCCGGCTCCAAGTTCCGCGGCGAATTCGAAGAGCGCCTCAAGGCCGTCATGGAAGAGGTGCGCCAGTCCGAGGGCGAAATCATCCTCTTCATCGATGAGCTCCACAACGTCATGGGCGCGGGCGGCGCCGATGGCGCCATCGATGCCAGCAACCTCATGAAGCCTGCCCTCGCGCGCGGCGAACTGCACGCCATCGGCGCAACCACCCTCGATGAATACCGCACCCGCATCGAGAAGGACCCCGCCCTCGAACGGCGTTTCGCCCCCGTCTACGTCGATGAGCCTTCCGTAGAAGACACGATTGCCATCCTCCGCGGCCTTCGCCCCCGCTACGAAGCGCACCACAAGGTCGAGATCACCGATGAGGCGCTCGAGGCGGCCGCCAACCTTTCGAGCCGCTACGTCACCGGGCGCCACCTGCCCGACAAGGCCATCGACCTCATCGATGAGGCCGCCAGCAAGCACGTCATCGATGCCCAGGAGTTGCCGCCCGAAGTGCGCGAACTGCGCAAGCAACTCGATGACCTCGCCCTCCAGGCCGAGGCCGCCGCGCAAAAGGAAGACTACGAGCACGGCGCGCGCGTCCGCCAGGAAGTGCTCCAGTTGCAGGAACGCTACGCCACCATGCGCGACGAGTGGGCCCGCGAGCACAACATCGTGCTGCGCGTCACGGCTGAGGACATCGCGTCGCTCGTCGGGCAGATCACCGGTATCCCCGTTTCGCGCCTGGAAGAAACCGAAAGCGCAAAGCTCCTGAAGATGGAGGAGAACCTCCATGAACGCGTCATCGGCCAGGACCAGGCGATCGTCGCCCTTAGCGACGCCATCCGCCGCGCCCGCGCCGGGCTGAAGGACCCGAAGCGCCCGATCGGTTCCTTCATCTTCCTCGGGCCCACCGGCGTCGGCAAAACCGAGCTCGCCCGCGCCCTCGCCGAATACCTGTTCGATGACGAGGACGCCATGATCCGCCTCGATATGTCCGAATTCCAGGAGCGCCACACCGTTAGCCGCCTCATCGGTGCCCCTCCTGGCTACGTTGGCTACGAGGAAGGCGGCGGGCTCACCGAAGCCGTCCGCCGCCGCCCCTACCGCGTCATCCTCTTCGATGAAATCGAAAAGGCGCACCCGGACGTGTTCAACACCCTCCTCCAGATTCTCGAAGACGGGCGCCTGACCGACGGGCACGGCCGCACGGTTGACTTCCGCAACACCGTCATCGTCATGACATCGAACCTGGGCACGGGTGCTCAGGAACGCGCCACGCTCGGCTTCACGCGCCGCACCGACGGCGTCAACGAACACGAGCAACTCAAGGAATCGGTTGAAAAGGCCCTGCGCCAACACTTCCGCCCCGAATTCCTCAACCGCATCGATGAGATCATCGTCTTCGAACCGCTCACGCGCGCTGAGCTCGACCGCATCGTCGAGCTGCTGGCCGAAGAAGTGCGCGCGCGCATGGTCGAACGCGAAATCGACTTCGAGCTGACGCTCGCGGCCCGGGATGAGCTCGTGCGCGAAGGCTACGACCCCGCCTACGGTGCGCGCCCGCTGCGCCGCACCGTCCAGCGCCGCATCGAAAACGAACTCGCCAGGCGAGTGCTGACAGGTGAGTTCCACGAGGGCCAGCGCGTGCTTGTCGATTTCGTGGATGGCCAGTTCCGCTTCAGCGCCACGGACCGGCCCGCCGAGGCGGAGGCCGAACGGGAGCCGGTCGCCGCCCAACTCTGAGCCCGGCGCGGCA
>JBPCLM010000014.1:0-4026 GCA_051003295.1 Tepidiformaceae bacterium
CGTGGGCGCCACCGGGGGGGAAGGAGCGGAAGAGGGGCCGGTTGTTTTTGGAGCCACATTTCTCGCTCAAGAGCAAACCGAACCGGCCGAGTTCGACGGCGTTCGGTTCGCGGCCCAGGCGGCGCACGAGGAGTTCATATTCCGGGAGGCTGAGGGCGACAGCGTCGAGCGCATCCTGTTCGACGGGCATGGGGCAAGGGTACAGGGCGGCCGGGGCTGGTTACAGCGAGTGCGCGGCGCGTTCCGCTCCGAGCGGCGCCGTTTCCACGACGACGAGGCCGGTGAGGCGGTCGTGTAGCGTCCGGCCGCGAACGTCGGCGAGGGCCCAGAGGTGGTTGACCGCCGCCGCCGCGAGGGTGGCCACTGAGACCCCGAGGGCCGGCAGCGCAAACGTAGCGGGGAGCGCTCCGAACCAGTATTGCAAAAGGACGAAGAGCGAGACCGTCACCAGGGTGCAGCAGGCGGCCGACGCAAGCGCCTGGCCGAATGACGGCGAACGGCCCGTGCGCGTGTCGATCAGGCGAATGCCCATGAGGTGCATGCCGATCGTCTGGCCACTGGCGCGGCCGAAGGCCAGGTAGCCGAGGAAGATGGCCGCCGCCCCGAGCGGCCAGAAGGGCCGCAGCAAGAGCGCGGCCGCGCCAACGGCGACCGGGCAGGCGAGAACGTAGAGCACGACATCCGCCGCCAGCGAGGCCAGGCGGTCCAGCTGGCCCGCGCATACGTGCGGGTCGCGGTTAGAGGGGGAGAGGTAGATGCGCGGCCGGGCGCCGGGTCGCAAACGAAGGGATGGCGCCTGAGTCTCGGCGACCGGTCTGAACATGCTTCGATACTAGAAACCGCGCGCGCCGAAAGTGGTTGAGGTCACGAGCCACGCGTTGCAAAGCCACAACCAGCGGGAAGTTGCGAGCCGGGCGTTATGGCGAGTCCGGGGCCCGATACCGTGAATGGTAGACTCTTCCGTCCTCGGGGCGCGCGGCGGGCTGTGCGAGGGGGCCGAGCCTGCCTCATCACGGACGGACGTACACCATCGGATGGGTCGGATGACCCCATCGACAGCAGGCCTGATGGAGTAGCATCGGCACGATGTTGCGGCTGCAGGAGCCCCTTGACCGCGAACGGCGCGAGGGCATCAAGGTGCTCGTCGTGATGCGCTGGATGCTCATCGGCGCCGCGCTGTTCGTCATCGACTACCGCCCGGGGACCCCGAACGAGGTCCTGTTGCCGCTGAACGGGCTGGTCATCGTGGCGGCCATCCTCAACAGCGTGCTACAGGTGCGCCTGGTGCGCCGTGCGTCCATCCCCACGGGGCTGCCGCTGATCGCCGGCGCCTATGACGCGATCGCCATCACCGGCGCGATGTGGGCGCGCGACGGCTTCGACAACCAGTCGTACCTGCTCTACTACCCCGCGCTGCTGGCGTTCGCGATCACATTCCCTGGCTGGAGGAGCCTGGTGTACTGCGGCGCCACGACAGCCGCCTACACCGGCATCGTGGTATTAGCCCACCCGGCGCAGTTCGATGGGAGTTGGGCCACCGACCAGAAAGCGCTGGCGCTGCGGCTCACCACGATGGTGGCGACCGTGGTCGCCGCGAACATGGTCGTGCGCATCGAGGTGGGGCGCAGGCGCCGGGCCGTCGAGGCGGAGGCGGACCGTCAGCAGGAAGTGATGCAGCTCCAACAAGAGGCTGCTGAACGGGAACGCGCGGGCGAAGAGGAGCGGCGGCGCCTTTCCCGGGAAATCCACGACGGCGTCTCGCAGGGGGTGTACATGCTCGCGCTCGGGCTCGAAACGCTGGCCGACGCGCGCGCCCACGGCCAGCAGAACGGGGCCGACGGCGAGCGCCTGGAAGGCCTCCTTACGCTAGCGCGGCACACCCTCCTGGACACGCGCGGGCTGCTCTTCGACCTGAGCGGCGTGATGGCGGGCGAGACGAGCCTGGCTGCACTCGTGGAGAACCAGGCCAGCGAATTCCGGGCGGTCACCGGAGTGAAGACGGAAGTGATGGTCGAAGGCACCGAGCGGCCGCTCAGCCCGGCGACGGTGGGGGAGGTTTACCGCGTGCTGCAGGAGAGCCTCGCGAACGTGTACAAGCACGCGCACGCCGGGCTTGCGACGATCCGCCTCACCTACGGGGAAGATGCGGTCGTGCTCGCGGTGGCCGATGATGGCGGCGGCTTCGATGACACGGCCGCGAGCGCGCGCGGGAACGGGCTGCGCAACATGGGCGAACGCGCGGCCAAAGTCGGCGGCAGCCTGAGCGTGGCTGCGGCGGCGGGCCGGGGGACGAGCGTGACGGTGAGAATCCCATATGAGGAGGGGAGCAATGGTCCAGATTCGCGTGTTGCTGGTTGACGACCACGAGATCGTGCGCGTGGGCTTGCGCGCAGTGCTCGAACTGGAAGAGGACCTGGTGGTGGTGGGAGAGGCAGGCGAGGCCGATGCCGCCCTGCGCCAGGCAGTCGCGCTGCACCCGGACGTGGTTGTTATGGATGTGCGGCTGGGGGGTACGGATGGCATTTCGGCGTGCCGCGACATTCGCAGCCAGTCGCCACGCACGGCCGTGCTGATACTGACATCGTTCGGGACCGAGGAAGCCGTGATGGCCGCGCTGGTGGCGGGCGCGAGCGGCTTCCTGCTGAAGAACTCGGGCCGCGCCGACCTGCTGCGGGCGATCCGCGCGGTGGCGGCTGGGGAATCGCTGCTCGACCCGGCGGTCACGCGCAAGGTGACGGAACGGCTGGTGGCGCTGGCGGCGAAGGAGGAACCGGAGGGCATCGCCGAGCTATCGCCGCGCGAACGCGAGGTGCTGGCGTGCGTGGCCCGCGGCGAAACCAACCGCCAGATAGCGGAGCGGCTGGTTATCTCGGAGGCGACGGCGCGCAACCACGTGAGCCACATCCTCGAAAAGCTGGGCATGGCGCGCCGCAGCGAAGCGGCCGCCTTCGCCGCGCGCCGGGGCATCGGGGGCAAGGCGGGGGAGGAGCGGTAGGGGACGACCGGATGCCCTGTCCGTCAGCGCGGGGCGTTCATCAGCGAGTCATCGTAGCGAGCGAGCGCGTTGACGCGTGACTGGAGCATGCCCACCGCGATTGCCGCGAGCAGCGGCATCACGAGCAGCCCGAGGTACGGGATGACGTCGAGAATGGACCACCAGCGGATCAACTCGCGAGGGCAGCGGGCCCGGATGCCGGCCGCGTCTAGCTCCTCATCCAGCCTGGTGCAGAGACGCAGCCGCGACTCAAACATCCAGTAGAGATTGAACAGCGGGATGAACATGAAGCCGATGGCGCGAGCGGTGCTGGGGTCGTCGGGGCGCCGTTTGGGCATGACGCCATGCCAGTGGTTCACCCAAAACCATGCGAAGAGCCCCCACGTGATCACGCTAAGCAAGACCATCAACCAGACGGGATAGGCCTTGAAGCGAAGCCCGCCGGCGCGAAGATCGTCTCGCGTTGGCGGCTGCTGGCCCGTCAGATAGCCGCCTTCGTGCATCCTCGCGGGCGGCATCGGCGGGACGGCGGTCGTTCCTGCATCCGCCGGGGCGGCGACGGCACTGGTGGCGGCACGGAACTCTTCGTCGGTGAGCAGTCCCTGTTCCCGCAAGGCCCGGAGACGCACGTAATCCGTCTCTTCTTGAACCATTCCAGCAACCTACAGCCAAGCGGTGGGGGCCAGCCCGGCGCGCGCCGTGCCCCAGATAAGCCATGCGACGCCGATCGCCCCCGCCCCGGCAAGGGCGGTGTGGGCCGGCATGACCCGCGCAGGAAGCGTGACCAGCGCGCGCGGGAGCAGCGGCATGGCCACGAAGAGCACGGCCGCGGCAAACAGCACGGGCCCGAGCGGGTGGAACGCCAGCGCTCGAGCGAGGCCACCATCGGCGGTGGCGATAAACGACCTGGTCATACCGCATGCCGGGCACGGCAGGGCGGTCGCCATCCGGAAGGGGCACACCACGGGAGCATTGGCCGCGGCGCCCAGGGGCAACAGGCACGCCAGCAGCAGCGCGACGAACGCCAGCGG
>JBPCLM010000015.1:0-7838 GCA_051003295.1 Tepidiformaceae bacterium
CCATAGGAGTGGCGACGCCGGAGGATACGGAAGGGCTGCGGGCGCGCCTGCACCTGCTCGTTTCGGAAGACGTGGTCGCCCGCGAAGCCATCGAAGTGAACGAGGGCCTTGACTTCCAGTACTGGCTCCCGGACGAGGCCGCGGAACTGCCAATGAACCCGCCTGCGCGCCGCATGCTCGCGCGCTTCATCAATGAGGGGCACTACGCCACGTTGGTGGCGTTGCGCGCGCAGCAGACAGTAGGTGTAGCGGTCATCGAAATCGACCGCTGGGGCCGGTTCCTGCTGCAGTTACGGGATGAGGGGCTTGAGCGGTTCCCCGGCTACTGGACCGTTCCCGGCGGGCGCATGGAACCGGGCGAAAGCCCGGACGCGACCGCCTTCCGCGAGTTCGAGGAGGAGACCGGCCACCTGCTCGATACCGTGCGGCTGTTCAAGGTTTACCGCCGCGAAGTGGACCTGCCATCGGCGATGGTGGACGTGCAGCACGTCTACTACATCGATGCCGACATCGACGAAGAAGCGATCGAGGTGCGCGAAGGGCAGGCATTCCGCTACTTCCGCCCGGACGAGCTGCAGGGCCTGAAGCTGACGCCCTATGCCCGCCAGATCCTGGGCGAGTTCGTGCCGAGCACCGCCTATCGCGGCATGTTTCACTAGGCGTGTCCGTGGGCCGACCGGCAGGGAGGGCGTGCGCCTGGAACCTAGCCCCCGTCCGTGGCCCGACCGGCAGGCAGGACGTGCTCCCGGGGCCGCAACCCCGCAAGGAACGACAATGCGCCGCGCCGCACACCCTCTCGGGCCCCGGGCCTCGCTCCTCGCGCCTGGCCTCACCACCAACCGGCTTTGTACCACCACCCCTTCGTTTCGCGGCCCTTCGTGCCCGCTTCCTGCAAACGCGAAAGGTGCTTGCGGCAGAGCGGCACGGTGAGCCGTTCGCGGTCTTCGCCGCGCCACTTGAGCACGGCGACCTCCTGGAAGGGCTGTTCCATGCACCAGAGGCAGCGCGCGCGGGCCATCAGCGCTCGTCTCCCGCGGGAAGTTCGAGCACGTAGCCCCACTCGCGGCTCTGCCAGGGGTCGGGGGCGTAGCGGAAACGCCTGCGCCGGAAGCCGAAGCGTTCGTAGAGGCGGTGCGCGTCTTCGAAGTGGACATCGCTGAAGAGGATGATGCGGCGCGCCCCCCGAGCCTCGGCCCGCGCCAGCACCCAGCGCACGAGCGCGCTGCCGGCGCCAGTGCGGCGCGCGCTCGCCAGCACGTAGAGCCGGTGCAGTTCGAACAGCCCGCCGCCTTCGTCAGTCAGGCCGATGCAGCCGGCGACTTCACCGGTAGCATCTTCGGCCACCGCGAACCAGCCCGTGACGCCGTCGTAGTGCGCCGCCGGGTCGGCCAGGTCGGCGTCGTAGTCGCTTTCCGCGAAGGGGAAGCCGTATTCAGCGAAGACTGCGTTGACGACGCGCCAGGGGCCGTCGCCGTGGCGCACGCGGTCGTACGGTACGATGGCGATGGGGCCGGCGGCCGCCGCTGCAACCACGTGCGCTAGCCTTCTTCGGGCTGGGGCATGCCCATGATGTTGTAGCCGTTGTCGACGTAGAGGACTTCGCCCGTAATGCCGCGCGCGCCATCGCCCAGGAGGAAGGCCGCCGTGGCGCCGACATCATCGATGGTGACGTTACGGCGCAGGGGGGCCTGGCTGGCGAAAGCCCGCTGGTAATCCCGAAACCCGCTGATGCCCGAGGCCGCGAGGGTGCGGATGGGCCCCGCACTGATGGCGTTGACGCGGATGCCCTGTGGGCCGAGGTCGTTCGCGAGATAGCGCACGGTCGCTTCGAGGGCCGCCTTGGCCACGCCCATGACATTGTACTTGGGCACCACTTTTTCGGCGCCGTAGTAGGTCAGCGTCAGGATGCTCCCCCCATCTGGCATTAGCGGGCCGGCTTCGCGCGCCAGCGCGATGAGCGAGTACACCGAGACGTTGTGCGTCAGCAGGAACCCTTCACGGCTGGTATCGACGAAGCGGCCGGCAAGGTCGGGGGCGGGGGCGTAGCCGATGGAATGCACGAGCATGTCGATCGTGCCGAAGCGGTCACGCGCCTGCGCGAAGACACGCGCAATCTCCTCGTCGGAACTGACGTCGGCGAACTCAAGGAAGTCGGCGCCGAGGGATTCGATGAGCGGCCGCGCGCGCTTGTCCATGATCTCGGCGCAGGAAAAAGCGAGCGTCGCCCCCTCGCGGTGGAGGGCCTGCGTGATCCCCCAGGCGAGCGAGCGTTCGTTGGATAGCCCGAAGACAAGGGCCGTCTTGCCGCGCAGGTCCGTCATGCTCAGAGGGTAGGGAGGCGGGAAGGAAGGGGCAACGGCCTAGCGCGCGAGGGCGTGGTACTCGCGGTTCGGCAGCATGCCCGTCGCCGAAGCGAGGCGGTTGGTGAAGTTGAACATAGCCGTCACCTCGGCGATGTCCCAGATGTCCTCGTCTTCGAAGCCCTGCGCACGCAGCTCGTCGATGTCGGCCTCTTCCACCGTCACCGGGTCCAGCGTGAGCTTGACGGCGAAGTCGAGCATCGCCATCTGCTGCTCATCGAGCCCCGCGCGGCGGTAGTCGAGCGTGATGCGGTCGCCCTTGACGGGGTCTTTCAGCAGGGCGCGGACGGCGAACCCGTGGGCGGCGAGGCAGTAGAGGCACTGGTTCTGCATGGAGACGACGACGGAGATCATCTCGCGTTCGGCCTTGCCCAGCCCGGGCGTCGGCTCCATCAGCTCTTCGAAGTGGGCCCTCCATTTGTTGAAGCGCGATTGGCGCCAGGCGAAAGCGCGGAAGACGTTCGGGATGAAGCCGAGCTTCTGCTCGAGCTGGTCGAAGAGGGCGCGCGTTTCGGGTTCGAGGGATTCGCGCGGGGCGATGGGGAACCAGGAGATGCGTTCTTCCATACAGTCAGCGTAGCGCCCCATGCGCGCCTGCGGGAGCCGGTCCGCGGCTGCCCCCGCGCGGATGCCCTAAACTGCGCGCTGTGAGCTTCGAACTATCGGCCGCTGTGGCGCTTTTCCGGGGAGAAGAGTTGCTCGTAATGAAGCGCGCTGGCGGCTTTTCCGCCGGCGGCTGGTTCATGCCGGGCGGCCACCTGGAACACGGCGAGCGCCCGGACGAAGCCTGCGCGCGCGAACTCTTCGAAGAAACGGGCATCGCCCTGGAGCCCGCCGCGCTCGTACTCGCGGACGTGATGACCTACGACACGGGCGGCGCTACCGCCCACTGCCTCATCTACGTGGCTTCGTGCTGCGGCGAGACGGAGTGCGCCATCAACGAAGAGCACGTGACGGCGCGCTGGCTGACGCCGGAGGCCTACATCGCGCGCTTCCTCGATGGCGAGCGCCTGCGGGGCCTCGGCGCATCCGAGAGTGCGCTCGCACTGGCCGCTGAAGTGGCACGCGTGGTGCGCGCGGCGGAGCGCCAGCGAGCGCTGAGTCCTGGGTTCTAGGTTCTGAACACCAGCCCGGCGCGATGGTAAGCCGGGCCAGCAGAGCTGGGGCGGCAACACGCCGCAACCCAGGACGAGATGAACAAGGCACCCGTAGGCCCGAGGGCTGGATCTGAGAACCGACAGGTCGAGAACCGACGGACGCCCATACAGCGCCTGCCAGTAGCGTCGGCCCTCGGCGCGGATGATGCGGCCGAAGCCCGGGTGCGGGAAGTGGCAGGTCGCGAGGGTGATGAACGTCCGGGCAGCGCCCACCCATTGAGTCTTGCGGCCCTGTACCATCGGCTCCTAACGGCGGGCAGGCCGCGGAGGGCAGCGATGGACGAGCAAGGAACCTGGCTCTTCGGGGCGGACGCATGGAAAGACCCGTATCCCAACTATGCCCGCCTGCGCGCGCAGTCGCCCTGGCGCCAGGACACTCCGGGTGATAGCGACGGCAGCGCCCTCTGGTGCTTCCTGCGCCACGACGACGTGTACAACGGACTGCGCGACCACGAGACGTTCTCCAGCAAGGCCATGGGCAATGCGCCCGGTTCCGAGGGTGAACCCCAGCTCGTCCTGATTTCGGACGACCCGCCGCGGCACACGAACTTTCGGCGGCTGGTGAACCGCGCCTTCACGCCGCGGCGCATCGCGGAGCTCGAACCGTGGATCACATCGGTATCCACGGAACTGCTCGACGGCATGGGGGCTGGCGAGGTCGATGTCGTGAAGAACTACACGATGCCGCTGCCCGTGAAGGCGATCGCGCGCCTGCTCGGCATCCCCGGCGACGACTACGCGACGTTCAAGCAGTGGACGGACTCCTTCCTCGGTGGCGACGCCGACTCATCGACGGGCGGGGACCGTGGCCGTGACGTGATGGCGATGCTCGCTTATTTCGGGGAGATGGTGGCGAAGCGGCGCGACGCCCCCGCCGCGGACCTCATCACGGCGCTCGTGGAGGCGGAGATCGAGGGCGAGAAGCTGCAAGACTGGGAGGTGCTGGGGTTCGCCATCCTGCTGCTCGTCGCGGGCAACGAAACGACCACGAACCTGATGGGGAACATGCTGAACGCGCTCGCCCAGCGCCCGGAACTTTGGAAGCAACTGCGCGAAGACCGTTCGCTCGTGGAACGGGTCGTGGAGGAGACGCTGCGCTACGAAAGCCCCGTGCAGGTGCTCTTCCGGCGCACGCTGCGCGATGTGGAGGTTAACGGGCGCCTGATCCCCACGGGCGAGCGCGTGGGCATGTTCTACGGCGCAGCGAACCGCGACCCGGAGGCCTTCCCCGAGCCGGACGAGTTCCGGCTGGACCGGGACTTGCACAACCACGTGGGCTTCGGGATGGGCATCCACTACTGCCTGGGATCGCCGCTGGCGCGGGCGGAAGCGCGCATCACGCTCAACCAGTTCCTGGACCGCTTCGCCGAACTCGGGCCCGGCTCGAGCGCGGGCGTGCGCCAGACCATGACGCCGATCGTGTTCGGGTTCCGGGAATTGCCGCTGGCGCTGGGCGCGTAGGCCTGTCCCTGTCCTTGTCCCTTGTCCCCTTTGCCGACTGTCCGGGCTTCGGCATGTCTGCGGTACAGTGCGAGGGTGATAGTGCGGCGGGTGCGGATGGGGATTCCGTTGACCGCGTGGCGATGGGCGATCAGTGTGGTCGTGGCCGCCGGGATAGCAGCCGGTCTCGGGGCGGCGTGGCAGGCCCCCGGCGGCGGCCAGATTGATGACGACAGGGTACCCGCCGCAGCGGTGACGCCCACCGCGCACACGCTCAGAATGCCCGCGGTGGCGAAAGATGGCCCGCCGCCACCACCGCGCACCGTCACGCTCAGCGCCGTCGGGGACATCAGCCTCGCGCGCGAAGTGGCGGAGCGCATGGAGACAGGCGGCGAGGGCTACCCCTTCGCGCGCATCGTGCAGCTCCTCAGCGGCGACATCGTTTTCGGCAACCTGGAAGGCGCGTTCACGGTACGCAACGAGCCGTGGCCCAAGGCTTACACGTTCCGCACCCACCCCGGTTACGCCATCGGGCTCAAGGACGCCGGCTTCGACGTGGTTTCGCTCGCGAACAACCACACCGTGGACTACGGCTTCGGGGGACTCGCGGACACCGTCGCCGCGCTCGCTGGCGTGGGCGTTGGTCATGCTGGGGCGGGAGCGGACGCGCAGGCGGCATCGGCGCCGTTAGTGTTGGTGGCGAACGGGCTGCGCGTGGCCTTCCTCGCCTTCGTGGCAACAGCGGACGAGGGGAACGGGTTCTCCATCCGCCAGTGGGAAGCGGGGCCGGGCACACCCGGGGTCGCGATCGGCTCGCCGCAGGCGCTGGCGTCGGCGGTCGCGGCGGCCCGCGGCGTGGCCGACTTCGTGGTCGTGGCGGTGCACGCCGGGGACGAGTACAACCAAACCCCGAACGCCACGCAGCGCGCCCTCGCGGAGGCGGCTCTGGCAGCGGGCGCGGACGCCTACATCGGCGCCCACGCGCACGTTGTCCAGCCGGTCGAATGGCGCGGCCGGCAGCTCATCGCGTGGGGGCTCGGCAACTTCATCTTCGACCTGGACGAAGTGGATCTTGCGAACATCCCGCCGCCCCGCGTCTCGCTCGTCCTGGAGCTGACGTTCACGGAGGGTCGCGGCGTAACGTCCTGGCGCGCGCTGCCTGTGACGAACGTCGAACAGGAGGACCGCCCGCGCCCCGCCACGCCGGAGGAAGCCGCCATCCTGGAAGAACTGCTGCTGCCGTAGAGGCGGCCGGGCGACGGAGAAGAGACGTGGCCGGGGCGAGCCGATGGTCGCCGCGAGCGCCGGGGAAACTGTTGTCGTCTGCGACGACGAGCGGCCCGTAGCGTGGCTCGGACCGCCGGGCCCGGCTGACGACCTCGACGTGATCCCCGCGACGCAACATCCCTCCACCGTACGCGACTTCCGCGCCGTCGCCTCGCTTACGCCGGCCGAGGTGGATGCGCTGCTTGCAGCCCCGTGAGCCACTCCCGCATTTCGCGCGGGTTGCGCAGGACGACGATGGTGCGCCCTGACCGGAAGCGTTCGAGCAGGGCGAGGATCGCCGGGCGGCGCAGGCGGCGGTAGGTCCATACCCACTTGATGAAGTGCGGGTCGAGCTTTTCGCGGCAGCCTTCCGCCATGTCCGGGCGCGGGTGGCGGCGGTGGACGGTCGCCCGCTTGATGACGCGCCACGTGCAGGTGGGCGTCGGGAAGTCGAGGAAGACGACCGTGTCGGCCGCGGCGAGGCGGACATCGATCGTGCCGCCATAGTTGCCATCGATGACCCAGGCCTCTGCGGCCACGAGTTCGCGCACGCGCGCTTGCCACTCGGGGAGCGGCGGCTCCGTCCAACCGGGCCGCCAGTGCTCCACATCCAGGTGGACGACCGGGAGGCCGAGGAGCGGCCCAAGTTCGCGCGCGAGCGTGGACTTGCCCGAGCCGCCGTTGCCGATGATGGCCACGCGTCGCGCCGCCGTTGGGAACAGCGCGGGCGAACCCGTCGCCAGGGCGGGCGCGGTCACGGGGACACCTCGGCGACGGCCGCGGCAATCTCCTCGCGCACCGTGGCCTCGGCTTCGTGCGCGAGGTGGCCAAGGAGCGCGGCCAGCGTCGCCCTCGTCACGCGCGGGTCGTCAAGGCGCCTGGCGAGCCGTCCCAGGCCCCAGGCGGCGTGGCCACGCACCAGCGGAGAGGCGTCCTCGAGCGCGGCCGCGAGCGCGGGCAGGTCCGCGGCGGCGCCGGTGTTGCCGAGCGCGACGCAGACGTTGCGCAGCAGTCCATCGCGTTTCGCGCGCATGATGGCGCGGCCGCGAAAGCGCGCTTCGAACGCTGGCTCATCGAGGGCCAGCAGGGCCGCGAGCGCGGGGCGGGCATCGTCGAGGCTGGCGGGCACGAAGTCGGGGTGGCTGTTATGGCTGCGGGCGCCCACGGGGCACGAGTCCAGGCAGTCGTCGCAGCCGAAGATCCAGCCTCCGAAGCGGGCGCGGAGGTCGCGTGGGATGGGGCCACGGTTCTCGATCGTGTGGTAACTGATGCAAAGGCGCGCATCGAGCACCTGCCCATCAACGCCGAGAGCGCCCGTCGGGCACGCGGTGACGCAGCGGCGGCAGCTCCCGCAGCTCTTCTGGAGCGGCGCATCGGGCGCGAGTTCGAGCGTGGTGGCGACCGCCCCCAACAGCACCCACGGGCCCAGGCCGGGCACAAGGAGCATGGTCGAACGTCCCTGCCAGCCGAGCCCACCCGCCGCTGCCAACGGACGTTCGAGCAGCGGGCCGTAATCAACGGTGGCGGGGGGGCACACGGCCCGCGCGCCCAGCATGCGGCGAGCGATATGGTGCAGTGTTTTTTCTCCCACCCGGGGCTAATCGCGCCCCCAAGC
>JBPCLM010000016.1:0-19309 GCA_051003295.1 Tepidiformaceae bacterium
GCTCAGGCGGTCGCGAACGCTGCCTTGCCAAGCCGCGCATTGACTCTGGGGAGCACTTCTTCGGCGAGCAGCCGCATGGATTCTTTCCAGGGCTCGGGCGTGGCGCTGTAGTCGAACGTCAGCAGCAGCACCGTACCGAACCCGCCGCAGCGCTCATACATCACCTCTAGCTTCTCGGCGCACGTTTCCACCGAGCCGACGACCCAGCTGTGCCGCGCCAGGTACTCCGGCGTCACGTCCGCGTCGGGCACGGATTGGTCGTGCTTGTAGAAGTGCGTGAAACCGAAGTCGCCGAGGAGCGGCAGCAGGTACTCGCGCATCATGCGGCCCATCATCGCGCCCGCCGACCAGCGGATCGCGTCCTCGTCGGTTTCGGCGACGAAGATTTCGCGCACCACGTGCCAATCGGCGCGGTCCGGTGTACGGCCGGTGCGCTCGGCGCCCTGGCAGACCGACTCCCAGTGGCTCGACATGTACTCGGGGTTGAGGTTCAGGCTCATCGGCATGAAGCCCCGTTCGCCGGCCAGCTTCAAGGTATCGGACGAGGGGTTCAGCCCGGCGATGCCGATCGGCGGGTGCGGCAGTTGGAACGGCCGGATGTGGGGCGTGAGCGTGCGGAACATAAGGTCGGGCTTGTTTACGGTCCAGAACTTGCCGGCGTACTCGAAGGGGCCTTCATCGGCCCAGAGGCGGAGCATGATATCGAGCGACTCGCGCGTCATGTCCCGATTCTGGCCAGACATGCCATCGACGTTGAACATCGCCCAGTCACTCGGCAGGCCGGCGGAACCGATGCCGAGCATGAACCGGCCCTGGGCGAGGTGGTCAAGGTAGGCGACGCGCGCGGCAAGTTCGGCGGGATGGTGGAAGGGCAGCAGATGGGCGCCGGGGGCGAGCTTGATGCGGCTGGTGCGCAAAAGCGCCTGCGCGATCAGGAGATCCGGTGCGGGGATGGGCTCCCACGGCGAAGTAAAGTGTTCGCCCACCCAGGCGGAGTCATACCCGAGCCGGTCGGCGTGCTCGATGACCTCGAGGTCCCACTGGGTGCCGCCGTAAAGCGTCTGCTCGGGGGGATGCGAAGGCATGAGGAACAGGCCGAGTTTCATGGCTCTCTCCGGGGACAAGAGTACTCCGCGCGCGGAGTATAGGCCCGCCCGCGCGAGGCTACAACGGGGCCATATCCCGCAAGATGCGGGTGGTTACCGGCCGCGGATGAGCCTACGATCGCTTCATGCCAAGAGTGTTGGAACGGGAAATGCAAACCAGCGAAGCGGCCCCCAGGCGCGATTACGAGCGCGTGGAGCGCGCCATCGCCTACCTTGAGACGAACTTCCGCGAGCAGCCTGATCTGGGCGAACTGGCGGGCCACATCGGCCTCAGCGAATTCCACCTCCAGCGGCTCTTCACCCGCTGGGCGGGCGTGACGCCGAAGCAGTTCCTCCAGCACCTGACGCTGGACGCGGCCCGCGAGAGCCTCGCGCGTTCGCCGACGGTCTTCGATGCCGCGCTCGATGCCGGCCTTTCCGGCCCCGGCCGGTTGCACGAACTGTTCGTGACCCACGAAGCGGTCACGCCCGGCGAATACAAGTCGCGTGGCGCCGGCATCACTATCCGCTACGGCTACCACGAGAGCCCCTTTGGCGAGTGCCTGCTGCTCGTGACGGAGCGCGGTGTGTGCGGTCTCGGCTTCGTGGCGAATGGTGACCGCAAGGCGGCGTTCGATTCGATGGCACGCGGCCGGGAGGCGGCGGACATGCTGGATGCGCCCGCCGCTACCGCGCCCTGGGCGGAACGCATCTTCGCCACGGCCGCGGGCGAACCAGCCCCGCTGCGCCTGCTGCTGCGGGGCACGCCGTTCCAGCTGAAGGTGTGGGAGGCGCTGCTCACCATCCCCGCGGGATGCACCGTGAGCTACGGGCAGGTCGCGCGGAGGGTGGGCCACGCCGGCGGGCCCGCGATGCGCGCCGTGGGCAGCGCCATCGGCGCGAACGCGCTCGCCTACCTCATCCCCTGTCACCGTGTCATCCGCAAGTCTGGCAACGTCGGCGAATACCGCTGGGGTTCCGCGCGCAAGCGGGCGATGCTCGGCTGGGAGGCTTCACGCGGCTCCGGCAGTGACGCGCCCGCTGACGCCGGTTAGCGGCCGCGCAGCTTGCGGCCGACCCAGCGCATGGGGTCGAAGTAGCGGTCGGCCACCCGTTCTTTGAGGGGGATGATGGCGTTGTCCGTGATGTGGATGTCTTCCGGGCAGACTTCGGAACAGCACTTCGTGATGTTGCAGTAGCCGATGCCTGAATCCTTGCGCGCCAGTTCGAGGCGGTCCTCGGTATCGAGCGGGTGCATTTCCAGCTCGGCCAGGCGCACGAACCAGCGCGGCCCGAAGAAGTCATCTTTGTTCTGAGGGTGGTCGCGGATGACGTGGCAGACATCCTGGCAGAGGAAGCACTCGATGCACTTGCGAAATTCCTGACCGCGGTCGATGTCTTCCTGCATCATGCGGTAGGTGCCATCGGATTCGGGCGTGCGCGGCTTGAACGCCGGGATCTGCTTCGCCACCGCGTAGTTGAAGGACACGTCGGTGACCAGGTCCTTGATGAGGGGGAACGTCTTCATCGGTGCGACGCTGATGATTTCGCCAGGTTCAAAAAGGTTCATGCGCGTCATGCACATGAGGCGTGGCTTTCCGTTTATCTCGGCGCTGCAGGATCCGCACTTGCCCGCCTTGCAGTTCCAGCGCACGGCGAGATCCCCGGCCACCGTCGCCTGGATGGTGTGGATGACATCGAGCACGACCTGACCTTCTTCGGCATCGACGTGGTAATCGACCCACTCCCCGGCGGCCGCATCTCCCCGGAAGACGCGCATCGTCACCATAGGCATCAGTTTGCCTCCTGCAGGAGTTGCGCCAGTTCCGCGGGCATGTGCGGCAGGGGCTCGGTGGTCACTTCCATTTCGCCGCCGCTCCCCTGGCGCACCACAACGTTGACCTTGCCCCATTCGGGATCCGTCTCCGGAAAGTCTTCGCGCGTGTGGCCGCCGCGGCTTTCTTTGCGCGTGCTCGCCGCTTTCGTGATCGCCTCCGAGACAGTGAGCAGGGAGTGCAGGTCCAGGGCGAGATGCCAGCAGGGGTTGTACTGCCGGTTGCCTTCGACCGCGGTGTGGCGGGCGCGCCCGGCGTACGATGCCAGTTGCGCGCCTGCCTCATCCAGCTCCGCCTGGGTGCGGATGATGCCCACCAGGTTGTGCATCGTCTCCTGCAGGTCCCGCTGGATGGTGTACGGGTTTTCGCCGCCCTCGCGTTCGAAAGGGGCGAGCATATCGCGTTCGATGGCGTCGGCGGCTTCGCTATCGAGTGTAGGGGCGCTCGTCAGCTTCGCCGCGTAGTCGGCGGCGCCCAGCCCGGCGCGCCGCCCGAAGACGATGAGGTCGGAGAGCGAATTCCCGCCGAGGCGGTTCGCGCCGTGCATGCCGCCCGCCACTTCGCCCGCCGCGAACAGGCCCGCGACGGTCGTCGCGGCGGTATCAGGCTCCACCCGCACGCCGCCCATGATGTAGTGCATGGTCGGCCCCACCTCCATCGATACGGCCGTGATATCGACATCAGCGAGCTGCTTGAACTGGTGGTACATGCTCGGCAGGCGGCGACGGATGTACTCCGGCGAGCGGCGGCTGGCGATATCCAGGAAGACGCCGCCGTGGGGGCTGCCGCGGCCCGCCTTCACTTCGCTGTTGATCGCGCGCGCCACTTCATCGCGCGGCAGCAGGTCGGGTGTGCGGCGGTTGTTCTTCTTGTCGTCGTACCAGCGGTCCGCCTCGCCTTCCGTATCGGCGGTTTCGGCGGCGAAGTAGGGCGTGACGTAGCGGAACATGAAGCGCTCGTCTTCGGAGTTCTTCAGGGTGCCGCCATCGCCGCGCACGCCTTCGGTGACGAGGATGCCGCGCACGCTCGGCGGCCACACCATCCCCGTCGGATGGAACTGGACACATTCCATGTCGATGAGGTCGGCGCCCGCCCAGTAGGCAAGCGAATGGCCGTCGCCCGTGTACTCCCACGAATTGGACGTAATCTTGAAGGCCTTGCCCACGCCGCCGGTGGCCAGCACCACCGCTTTGCTGGCGAACACGATCGTCTTGCCACTTTCGCGCCAATAGCCGACAGCGCCGCTGATGCGGTCGCCATCCTTAATCAGGCGGGAGATTGTGCACTCCATGTACACATCGATGCCCTTGTGCACGGCGTGCTGCTGAAGTGTGCGGATCACCTCCAGGCCCGTGCGGTCGCCGACGTGCGCGAGGCGGGCGTAGCGGTGGCCCCCGAAGTCGCGCTGCAGGATGCGGCCGTCCTCGGTGCGATCGAAAAGGGCGCCCCACTGTTCGAGTTCGCGCACGCGGTCCGGCGCTTCCTGGGCATGGAGCTGGGCCATGCGCCAGTTGTTGAGCATCTTGCCGCCGCGCATCGTGTCGCGGAAATGCACCTGCCAGTTGTCTTCGGGATACACGTTCCCCAGGGCGGCGGCGATGCCCCCTTCGGCCATCACGGTGTGCGCCTTGCCGAGGAGCGACTTGCAGATGAGTGCCGTCCGCGCTCCCACGGCGGAGGCCTCGATTGCCGCGCGCAGCCCGGCGCCCCCAGCGCCTATGACGATCACGTCGTAATTGTGCTGTTCGAAGTCGGCCATCAGAAGCCGCTCCAGGTATTCAAGTCGGTGATCACATCGTTAGCCACGAGGCGGATGTACAGGTCCGTGCCCACGATCACGAGCAGGCTCGACCATGCCCAGAAGCGGTGGCTGGCGTTCCAACCTGTGACGTAGTCCCAGGCGCGCTTGCGCGTGCGTGTCCACTTCGTGCAGCTAAAACAGTTGAGGCCGCCGCCGACGAAATGACGCAGCGAATGGCAGGAGAACGTGTACATCATGAGCAAGAAGGCGTTGATGCAGAGGATGACGGAGCCGACGCCGATACCCCAGCCCTGTTCGATACCTTCGGCCTCACCGTGTGTGTTGTAGAAGCTATGGAAGGCGCCGTACCAGAGAATGGGGATGAAGACGAGCGCACCGTACATGAAGAAGCGGTGCATGTTCTGGACGATGAGCGGCAGACGCGATTCGCCTTTGTACGACTTCGCGATGTCACCCACCGCGCACGCGGGCGGGCTCATGAAATAGGCGCGATAGTAGGCGCGCCGGTAGTAGTAACAGGTGGCGCGGAAGGGTACAGGTCCCAGGAGCACGACGAGCGCGGGCGAGAGGAAGATGGAATCTTTCGTTCCGAAGAGCTTGGGTTCGAAAACGGGCGAAAGGTAGGGGCCGATTTCGTATTCCCACTGGTCCAGGAAAATGCTGAGGGTGAGCCAGCCGAAGAAGACCGAGAGGCTGACGAACACGAGCACGGGCTCGAACCACCAGGCATCCGTGCGGAGCGTGGAGAGGAATCCGCGCCGGTGCGGAGCGGCGACGGCCTGCGCCATGGAAACCCCCTCCGAATCGTGCACAGGGCAGGCCCCGCGCGCCGACCCCAGGCGAATGCTACGCCTACCCCATGCCCCCATCAATCCAGCGCGGTGCATTGCTGCTATAGAACGTGCGCGTGTCTGCAGGCTGCTACCGGCGTTTGGACCGGGACCAGCGCAGGATGCCGATGATCGACTTGCCATCGCAAATGCGGCCGTCGTCGATGGCGGCCAGCGCCTCTTCGGGGGTTAGCGTCTCCACCTCGATGTCCTCATCTTCGTCGCCGGGCAGCCTCGCGGGCTCCAGCGCGGTGCAGACGAAGAGGTGGATGTACTCCGTGGTGTAGCCTGGAGCCACGTAGAAGCCTCCCAGCGCCTCCACCCGCCCGGGGCGATGGCCCACCTCTTCCTGGAGTTCGCGCGTGGCCGCGGCGAGCGGGTCTTCGCCGCGCTCGAGCGTACCCGCGGGGAGCTCCAGCAGGCGCGCGCCGGCAGCGTGGCGGTATTGCGTGACAAGCACCACGCGTCCCTCGCCATTCAGCGCGACCATCGCGACGGCGCCGGGATGGCGGAGGATTTCCCTTCGCGCCACGACGCCATTGGGCATCGCTAGCTGGTCCACTTCGACGTTGAAGAGGTGTCCGCGGTAGACGGTTTCGGAGGAGATTATTCGTGGGACGTCGGGCACCGCCCGAGTCTATACCGACACAGGACCGTTGCAGTGGCTTGCCACGCGGTCGTACCGTGGTAGTATCTGGGAATGGCGGTCCGGAAATTCGCGATATCGTTCGAAGCAACGCTCGTCGAGAAGGTGCAGCAGCTCGCCCGTGCGGAGGGGCTCTCGGTTTCACGCTGGCTTGCGAATGCCGCTGCGCGCGACGTGCAACGCGCGCGCCTGGAGGAGTTCCTGCGTCAGCTCGACGCTGAACTGGGCCCGATCACCGATGAAGAGCGGGCCGATGTGGATCGCCTTTGGCCGGCGTCACCCTAGACACCGGAGCGCTCATCGCGATCGAGCGCGGCGATGCCCGCGTTCGAACCCTGCTTGACGCCGTGCGGCGGCGGGGCGCCTCAATTGTCGTCCCGGCTCCGGTCGTGGCGCAGGCGTGGCGGGGCGATCGCAACGCGCGACTCGGCGCCTTCCTAGATCTTGCATTCATCGAGGCGATGTCTCTGGAACTGGCGAAGCTTGTCGGGTTTCTGCTAGCAGCTTCAAGGACCAGCGATGTCGTCGATGCGGCGGTCATCGTTGGTGCCTGTAGACGACGCGACGACATCCTCACTGGCGATCCAGGCGACCTTCGCCGTCTTGCCGGTGCGGCGCGCGCCGCCGGCCTGTCACGTCCCGGCCGCGTGATTAGCCTGAATGAACTGCCCCTGAGGCGAGCCCCTGACCTCCGGTCCGGGGACGAATGACGTGGATCCCCGTGCAGCGCCCCGCTAGTCCAGGTAATCCTTCAGCTTGCGGCTGCGGGAGGGGTGCCGGAGCTTGCGCAGCGCCTTCGCCTCTATCTGGCGGATGCGTTCGCGCGTCACGCCGAATTCGCGACCCACTTCTTCCAGGGTGCGGCTGCGCCCATCTTCGAGCCCGAAACGCAACTGCAGAACGCGCCGTTCGCGGCTCGTGAGGCTCGCCAGCACGTCCTCCACCTGTTCGCGCAGCAGTTGCTGGCTCGCGGCCTCGGCGGGGGCTAGCGCGGTCGGGTCTTCGATGAAGTCTCCGAGGTGGCTGTCCTCCTCTTCGCCGATGGGCGTCTCGAGCGAGACAGGCTCCTGCGAAACCTTCTGGATCTCGCGGATACGTTCGGGCGTGTAGGCAGCGCCCGAATCTGGCTTGCCGCTCTCGGTCATACCCCGCGCAATCTCTTCGCTCGTTGGCTCACGGCCATATTCCTGCACCAGCCGGCGGCTCACGCGCACCAGCTTGTTGATCGTCTCGACCATGTGCACCGGGATGCGGATGGTGCGCGCCTGGTCGGCGATGGCTCGCGTGATCGCCTGACGGATCCACCACGTCGCGTACGTCGAGAACTTGAAGCCCTTGCGGTAATCGAACTTCTCGACTGCGCGGATGAGGCCGATGTTCCCTTCCTGGATCAAGTCCAGGAGCGACATCCCCCGGCCGATGTACTTCTTGGCCACGGAAACGACGAGGCGCAGATTGGCTTCGGTGAGCCGCTTTTCGGCTTTGTAGCCGTGGTGCTTTACGGCGTCGAAGTGATAGCGCAGCTTGTCCTCCAGCGGCGCTATCTGCTCCACGAGGCCATCGACGGGCGGTACGAGTTCGCCCTCTCCGCCCGCTTCCTCCCCCATCTGCGCAACCAGGTCGGGCGTGAGGATGTGCGTCACGATCGAGAGCTGGACGATGAGCGGCTGCGTCTCTTCCTCGGTCTTCTTCAGGCGATGGGCCGCGAACTGGCGGAAGTGGAGGTTTATCTCGCCGTCAATGAGCCCCCGGAACTGGGAATCTCCGATGACTTCGGAGAACTTCATGTTCTTCAGCTTGGGGCCAGCGGGGTTCCGCCACTTGGGCACTCGCTGGGGAATGACCTCGCCACTCTCGTCGCGCTGCAACTCCAGGCGCGCGGCGAGCTTGTCGTAGTCATCGAGAAAGCGCTTGCCAGCGTCGTAGACGACGATCAGCTCGGCCCACTGATCCAGCAGTTCCACGGCAACGCGCGCGGCCGATGGCGGGTGCCCGTAGGCGGCGACGTACACTTCTTCGATGGCGCGAAGGTGGTTACCTTCCTCCATCTGGCGCGCAAGGTGCTTCTCGTCGTCGGCGGTGAGCAGGTACACCTTGCCGATTTCGCGCAGATACATACGGACGGGGTCGTCGATGCCCTCGGATTCCTCCGTGAGGACGATAGCTACGTCCTCTTCGTCCTCTTCCTCGGCTTCGGCGTTGGTCTCTTCATCTTCGGCGGTGGCCTCGGTCGTTGTCTCGTCGTCTTCGGGCTCGCGCTCGCCAAAGTCGACGCCGGAAAGACGGCTGAGCACACTATCGAGTACGTCGTTGGCGCTCGACGTGGACTGCTCAGTGAGGGATTCTTCACTCATCGTTCGATGGTTCTCCATGAAAATTCGGAGAGGCGGTTCGAGCGCGTGCCGCCCGGGGCACACTTCTCCTTTTCCAGTATCGCAAGCCCAGGGCAACGTTACAAGTCAATCGCCGCGCCCGTCCTCGGCTGGCGCGAAGGAACGGGACGCCGTCGGGCGGGACCTGCTCTATTGACGCGCGCAACCTCAATTCGTTACGCTCACGCGCAGGGAAGGAGGTGATGCGCATGGACGATCACAGTCGTAGTCACGGCCGCATCCTGGCGCTGGAGGTGGCCTCTCCCTGCGGTCGCGCTAACTCTTTCGCCAGGGTTGCGGCCCTGGTTACGTACACTAGGCCGGGCGAATTCACGCCCGGCCCTTCACTTTGCCCGCGACCGCCGCTTGCAGAACCATCGCAGCGCCCTCTGAACGGCGGGGGATGTTGTAGATTCGCCCGATGGCGCCCTTCGATGCCGCGCGCTTTGACGCCGCCCTCAAGACTGCGGCTCTCTGCCGCGCGCTGATCTACCGCCCCCTCGTCGAAACCACAATGACGATCGCCCGTGAACAGGCAGCAGCGAGCGCGGCCCACGGCACGCTTGTGCTCGCCGAGCAGCAAACCGCCGGACGCGGACGGCGCGGGCGCTCGTTTTGGAGCCCTTCCGGCGGAAACCTCTACTTCACCTTCGTCCTGCGGACGAGCCTTGAGGTGCACCGCCTGCTCCCCCTCTCCGTGCCCCTCGCCGTCGTCCGCGCCTGCCGCGCGGAGGGTGTCGACGCGCGCATCAAGTGGCCCAACGATGTCTGGCTCGACGGCGCCAAGCTCGGCGGCATCCTGATCGATGCGGACCTGGCGCCGGGCGGCCCCGTCGCCTTCCCCGGCATCGGCCTCAACGTCAACACCGATCCCACCGAGCGGCCCGAGCTCGCGCGCATCGCCACCAGCTTCCGCAAAGCGCTCGGGCGCGATGTCGACCGCGAACTGCTGCTCGCCCGCATCTGCGGTGAACTCGAGGAATGCCTCGCCTGGCCCTCGCAGCAGACCAGCGAACACTATCGCGCCCTCAGTATCGTCCTGGGCCGCCCCGTGACCATCTCCCCCGCCCTCGGCGCCGCCTTCGAGGCCACCGCGACCGGCATCGCCGATGATGGCGCGCTGCTCATCGAACGGCAGCGAGGGCGCGAGGAAAAGATCTTCGCCGCCGATGTTTCGGTGAGCCCTACCGAGTAGCCAGCTCCCAGTCCCTCCGTCTATCCATCGCCGCGGTCGCGCATGAACATCTCTATCATATCGATGGGGATGGGGAACACGATGGTGCTGTTGTTTTCGGCGGCCACTTCGGTGAGCGTCTGGAGGTAGCGCAGCTGCACCGAGATGGGCTCTGTGGCCATCACCACGGCAGCTTCGCGCAGCCGCTCGCTCGCCTGGAACTCGCCTTCGGCGGCGATTATCTTGGCGCGGCGTTCGCGTTCCGCTTCCGCCTGGCGGGCCATCGCCCGCTGCATGGTGCTGGGCAGCTCCACGTCCTTCACCTCGACGGCGCTCACCTTCACGCCCCACGGTTCGGTCTGCTCATCGATGATCTGCTGGAGGCGCTGGTTTATCTGCTCGCGTTGACCGAGCAGCTCGTCCAGGTCCGATTGGCCGAGCACGGAGCGCAAGGTCGTCTGCGCGATCTGCGATGTCGCGCGGACGTAGTCGACGATGCGCACGACGGCCGATAGCGGTTCGACGACGCGGAAGTAGACGACCGCGTTCACCTTGAGGGTCACATTGTCCCTGGTAATCGCTTCCTGCGATGGGACATCGAGCGTGATGGTCCGCAGGTCGACTTTGACCATGCGGTCGACGAACGGCAGGAGCACGAGGAGCCCCGGCCCCTTCGCCCCGATCAGCCGCCCGAGCCGGAAGATGACGCCACGTTCGTATTCGCTGACGATGCGGATGGAGAATGGCAACAGAGGGATGAGCATGATGCCCGAAAAACCGAGCAGGAGGACGCGGATGATGCGCGGGCCGGCGCCCGTCGGCTGGTCGGAAGGGGGCAGGCCCTCGATGCGTGGTGGCGGTGGTGGCTGGGTCACGGGTCATCCTCCCTGTGGACCCGCAGGCGCAGGCCCTCGGCGCCCACTATACGGACACGGTCGCCAGTCGTTGCGCTGCCGCCATCGAGCTCGGCCTTCCAGCGTTCGCCCTGGATGAAGACGAAGCCTTCCGGCGTCAGGGGCGTGCGCGCGATCGCCACCTTCCCGATCAGTTCGCCGGTGCCCGCCTCCGATGTCAGCTTGCGCAGTCGCGCCACCCCCACGGCCAGGGAGAAGAAGAGGCCTCCGATGAGGATGCCGAGGATGATCAGTATGTAGATGGGCGGGCGGAATTCCGCCGGCGTGTCGCGGAACGCGATGATCCCGCCCAGCACCAGCGCGACAAGGCCGCCAGCCCCCAGGATCCCTCCCGAAGGCACGAACAGTTCCAGCGCGAAGAACACCAGCGCCAGGAATATGAGCACCAGCCCCGCGGTTTCCACCGGCAGCACGCCGAAGCCGAGGAAGCCGAGGAGCATGGCCACGGCGCCCGCCACTCCGGGAAGGATGAGCCCCGGGTTTGCCAATTCGAAGACCAGCCCCAGGAACCCTATCGAAATGAGGATGGAGGCCAGCGTCGGGTCGGCAAGGATATCGAGGAAACGCTCCCACGCGGTCATCTTCGTCTCGACGACGGGTGCATCGAGGAGCCCCCGCAGCTCGACCCTCGTCCCGGGCCGCAGCTCCACCGACGTGCCTTCGACAACCGCGAGGATGCCCTGGCGGTTCTCGGCGATGAAATCGACAACGTTGAGTTCGACGGCCTGCGTGGCCGTGGCGGAGATGGCTTCGCGCACTGCGCGCTCCGCCCAGTCGGCGTTGCGGCCGCGTGCTTCGGCCAGCCCGCGGATGAAGGCCGCGTCGTTGTTCTCGATCTTCTTGCCGAGCGTGCCGTCGATGTCGCTGCCATCGGAGTTGATGGCGGCGGCGGCGCCGATGTTCGTCTGTGGGGCCATGACAGCGATGTGCGCGGCGAGCGTGATGAACGTGCCCGCGCTCGCCGCCTGGCCCCCTGGCGGCGTCACATACACGGCCACCGGCACGTTCGCGCGCTGGATGCGCTTGACGATATCGCGCATGGACGTGCTCAGGCCGCCGGGCGTGTCCATTTCGATGATGACGAGCTTGCCCTGGTTGTCTTCGGCGCGGCCGATTCCACGGTCGATGTAACGTTCGGTGATCGGCCCGATGCCGCCATCGATGGTGAGCACGTGCACAGCGTCATCGCGGGAATCGTTGCCGCAGGCGGCGGCGAGCCCCACAAACAACAGGCCGAAGGCAAGCAGCGTCCTTGAAAGCGCGCGCATAGCCAGGCTGAGTATAGCGCCGTGCGGAGCGCCGGACCGCGCTGTGATAGCATCGTTCTGAGTTCGGAACGGGAGCGTGTTTCATGGGAGTCTTCATCGCTGTCATCGTCGTCGCCGTCATCGCGCTGGTGATCGTGCTCTTCTTCTGGGGCACCTATAACGGCCTCGTGAAGGCGCGCATCCGCGTTAAGGAGGCCTGGTCCGGCATCGACGTGCAGCTGAAGCGCCGCTCGAGCCTTATCCCGAACCTCGTGGAGACGGTCAAGGGCTACGCCGCGCACGAGCGCGAAGTGCTGGAGAACGTGACGCGCGCGCGGGCCATGCTCGACACGGCCCGGGAAAGCGGGAACGCCGCACGGGCGGCCCAGGCGGACAACATCCTCACCGGCACGTTGCGTTCGCTGTTCGCCGTTGCCGAAGCCTACCCCGACCTCAAGGCCAATGAGAATTTCCTCGAGCTGCAGCGCGAACTAACGGACACCGAAGACAAGATCGCCTATTCGCGGCAGTTCTACAACACGAACGCCGGAAACTACAACGAGAAACTAGCTGTGTTCCCGAACGTGTTCATCGCCGGCATGTTCAACTTCCAGCCCGTCGAATTCTTCGAAGCCGAAGAGGGCGCGCGCGAGGAAGTGATCGTGAGCTTCGACCGGAGCCCAACCGCGCCTACTACTCCTGCGAGCTGAACGATGATGCTGGACGAGCCACCGGCGCGCCGGGAGCCAACCCCCGGCGCAATCGTCAATCGACAATCGTGAATCGACAATCGACCGACTCCGTCCTCCTCTACGACCGCATCGGCGCCAACAAACGCGAGACGTGGCTGCTGATGGCGCTCTTCGTGCTTGTCATCGGCGGGATGGTGGCAGGGTTCCTCTACGCGTGGGGGCTTTCGCCGGCGGCAATGCCGGGCGTGCTCGGCGTCGTGGGCATCGCGCTCATCCTCTACGCACTCTTCAGCTACTTCTCTTCCACGGGTGTGGTGCTCTCTATTTCCGGGGCCCACGAAGTCACCAAGGAGGAGGAGTGGGAGTTCGTGCGGAGGGTCGAGAACCTCTGCATCGGCGCGGGCCTGCCCATGCCGCGCACCTGGGTGCTCGAAGACTCGGCGCCCAACGCCTTCGCCACCGGGCGCGACCCGAAGACCTCGCACGTCGTCGTGACGCGCGGCCTGCTGGACAAGCTCGAGCCGGCCGAGTTGGAGGGCGTGCTCGCGCACGAGCTCTCGCACATCGGCAACTACGACATCCGCGTGATGACCGTCGTGACGGTACTCGTCGGGGTCATTGCCCTGCTATCGGATCTGGCGCTGCGGTTCACCTTTTACGGGGCAGGCAGCCGCCGCGGGAGCAGGGACAAGGGAGGCGGGGCGGCTGCCCTGCTCGTGCTGGCCGTCGCCCTCATTGGCGCCATCCTCGCGCCCATCATCGCGCAGCTGATCCGGCTGGCCGTGAGCCGCCGCCGAGAATACCTTGCCGATGCGAGCGGCGCGCTGCTCAGCCGCAACCCCGATGCCCTCGCGCGCGCCCTTGAGAAAATCGTCGCCGACGAAGAGCCGCTCGAGGCGGCTAACAAGGCCACGGCGCACCTCTACATCGCCAACCCCCTGAAGGAGCACCAGAGCTTCCTGAACAACCTCTTCAGCACGCACCCGCCCATAGAAGAGCGCGTCCGGCTCCTGCGCAGCATGTGAAAAGGGGCCGCCGAAGCGGCCCCTTTTCCTTGGTCTGGTCACGGACGCGGTGTTTAGACGCGCTCGATGATCGTGCTGATGCCCATGCCGGCGCCGATGCACTGCGTCGCAAGGCCGTAGCGGCCGCCGCTGCGGCGCAGTTCGTGCGCCACCGTTAGCACCAGCCGCGCCCCCGTGGCGCCTAGCGGGTGGCCGATGGCGATCGAGCCGCCGTTGACGTTCACGCGCGTCAGAGGGATCCCCAGTTCCTTGCAGGAGGGGATCACCTGCGCTGCAAACGCTTCGTTGAACTCGACGCGGTCAATCTGGTCGGCGGTGATGCCAGCGTGGCGCATGGCCTTCTTTGTCGAAGGCACCGGGCCGAGGCCCATCACCTGCGGCTTCACGCCCGCGATGCCGAAGCCCACGATGCGCGCGAGGGGCTCCAGCCCGAGCTCAAGTGCCCGCTCTTCGCTCATCAGCAGCGCCGCCGAGATGCCGTCGTTGGTCGGGCAGGAGTTTCCCGCCGTGATACGCAGTTCGCTATCGGTCGGGCTCACGATGCCCCTCACGACACCAAGCTGGCCGAGCGACTCCACGTTCGTGCCGGGACGCACGCACTCGTCGCGCTCGAAGACGAGCGTCTTGCCGCGGGAATCCGCCAACCAGTTGCCCTGGTCGTCAAAGACCGGCTCTTCGACTTCGAGCGCGATGATCTCGTCGTTGTAGATGCCCTTTTGCTGGGCGATGACGGTCTTCGCGTGGCTTTCGACGGCGTACTGGTCGAGGTCTTCACGCGAAAGCCCGTACACTTCGGCCACGTTCTGGGCCGTCTGCACCATGGAGAGCACGGGCGAGTAGTCCAGGATCTCGTCCTGGAACGAGACACTGAAGTCCTCGTAGTGATTCTTCGCCATGTTGCGCTGCACCCGGTTCTGTTCCAGGCGGCGCTTGTTGAATTCGGTAATGCGCGTGGTATCGCCCGCGGGGCGGCCGCCGAGCTGGCGGCCCATGCGTTCGATGCCCATGGCGACGCCGCATTCGGTGGCGCCCACCATGATCGATTGGGCGATTCGGTGCAGAGTTTCCATGCTGGAGCCGCACTGGCGGTTGCTGTCGACCGCGGAGATCTCGGCGGGCAGGCCAGCGAGACGCGCGACCGTGTCGGCGCCGATGCCGGCGAGCTCCCCGGCGCCGCCGACGTTGCCGAGGGCGATGTCTTCGATCATTTCGTCGGTGATCTTTGGATTGCGGTCGAGGAGGGCGCGGAGCACCTGTGCGCCAGCTTCATCGAGCCGGGTCGCGACGAGCTTGCCGCGACCACCGCGGGCGAAGGCGGATCGGGCGCCATCGACGAGGACTACATTCTGGAGTTTCAAGCATTATCCTTTGCTGCCCGGCCGCTCGGGCGGCCAAGGGCGCGTACGAAACAGCATAACGGAGATTGCAGACTGGCGCGAAAAGAGACGCTGCGCCGCCAGCCGCCATTCCCGCTATCATCGGGCGGCCAACGGTACTTGCCCGCGGCAATCCAACAAGGATGCAGCCGCATGGGCCTTCGCACCCCCCAGGAATACATCGATTCGCTCAAGGATGACCGTACTGTTTACTACCGCGGCGAAAGGGTTCCCGACGTCACGACGCACACGGTCATCAGCAAGGCCGTGAAGCACGCCTGCGTGGACTACACGATGGCCGAAGACCCGGCCCACCGTGACCTGGCAGTCGTCGAAGAAGATGGGGACAGCTACAGCCGCTACTACAAGCTGCCCGCGAGCGTCGATGACCTGCTCAAGCGGTCCGCGCTCATCGAGGCATCGACCGCCATGGGCAAGACACTCGTGCCGCTGGTGAAGGAGATAGGCACGGACGCCCTCTTTGCCATGCACAGGGTCATGCGCATCGTCGATCAGAAGTACGAGGGCGGCTACCTGAAGCGCGTGCAGGCCTTCTACCGCCACTGCCGCGACAACGACCTCACCATGTCCGTCGCCCAGACTGACGTGAAGGGGGACCGCAGCGCCGGTCCCTCCAATCAGCCTCACCCGGACTACTACACGCGCATCGTCGAGCGCCGGCCGGATGGCATCGTCGTGCGCGGGGCGAAGATGCACACCAGCTGCACCACGAACACGAACGAACTGATCGTGCTGCCCACACGCGCGATGGCCGAACAGGACGCCGATTACGCCGTGGCTTTCGCAGTCCCGGTTGCGACGCCCGGCGTCAAGCTGGTGGCCAGCCCTTACGGCGGCAGCCCAAAGGCCGAATTCGATGCCCCCCTCAGCGCCGAACGCAAGATGATGGAGACGATCACCATCTTCGATGACGTCTTCGTGCCCTGGGAGCGCGTGTTCCTGGCCGGCGAATACGACTTCTGCGGCGCGCTCGCGCTGGGCTTCGTGGAGTACCACCGCTTCACGGCCATTTCCTACAAGCTGCCGCTGGTCGATGCCCTCATCGGCTCGGCGCTGCTGATGTCGGACATGAACGGCATCCAGAAGGCCGCGCACGTGCGCGAGAAAATTGTCTGGCTGATCAGCTACGCCGAGACGCTGCGGGCCCTGATCGAGATGTCGGCGCTGCGCGGCAAGCCCGACGACCAGGGAATCTACGCGCCGGATGCCTTGACGGTGAACATGGCCAAGTACCACTTCGCGCACAACTACCACGAGGCGTTGCAGCACGTGCAGGACATCGCCGGTGGCATGCTCGTTACTGGTCCGGGGGTCGAGGATTTCGCCAACCCCGAGACAGGCGACCTGCTGCGCAAGTATCTCGGCGGCCGCGCGGGCATCGATGGCGAAGCCCGCACTCGCGCAATGAATATGGTCAGCGACCTGACGACGGGCGATTTCGGGGGCTATCATGCGGTCCTCGCCATCCACGCCGAGGGATCCCTGGAAGCCGAGAAGCTGATGATCTCGCGGGCCTACGATGGACGGCGTACGCTCGAATACGCGAAGAAGATCGCCGGGCTTGGTTGAGCCCGGCGGCGAAAGGACGGAAGAAATGACCGCTAAGAGTGACGCCATCGCCGAACTGGACGCTTCCCAAAAGAAGTTCCGCGGCAAGCTGGATGCCCTGCCGGAGGCCGCCTATGGCGAACCCTGGCTGGGCGAATGGGACCTGACCCAGTTGCTCGCCCACATGTCCGGCTGGTTCGGCGAAATGACGGGAGGCATCGAGCGCGTCGGCCGCGGCGAACGCCCCACCCCGGAGGGCGTCGATTACACCAACGCCGATTCATGGAACGCGAAGTTCGTGCAAAACGCCCGCGCCGGCAAAGCATCCCTCACCGACTGGGACGCCGCCTACGCGCGCTACCGCGCCGCCGCCCAGGCACTCGGCGAAGATAAGTTCGGCGTCGACCCGGAGAAGGGGCGGCCGCTGATCGGCAACCGGCTCCTCCAGGGCGCCGGCATCGGCCACTTCGCCGAGCACCAGGAACAGCTCGACGCGTGGCTGGCGACGCGCAAGTAGCGCGCGGCGGGCGCAGGCCACCGCCCCGGGGGTAGACTTCGCCGGGTATGGAGCGGTTGGAGATCCCGCTGTTTCCTTTGCGCACCGTGCTCTTTCCCGGCATGGCGCTGCCTTTGCGCATCTTCGAAGAGCGCTACAAAGCCATGGTGCGTGAGCTGATCGCAGGAGGCGGCGCTTTCGGGGTCGTCCTCATCCGCGAAGGACAGGAAGTTGGCGGTGGCGCTCTGCCACACAGCGTGGGCACGACCGCGGTCATCGAACAGTGCCAGGAGCTCGAAGGCGGGCGCTACGTGCTGGCCGCGCGCGGGATGCAACGCTTCCGGCTCATCGCCATGCAGCCACCGCGGCCCTACCCGTACGGTGTCGTCGAACTGATCGATGATGGGCAGGTCGTCGACGACCCGCCCTTGCGGCACGCGCTCGAAACAGTCCGTACCACCTTCCCGGCCTACTTCCGGCTCGCGCTCTCGCTGACGGACCAGTGGGCGCGCGGCCTCAAGTTGCCATATGCCCCCCACGAGCTCGTGAACTTCCTCGCCCCCTGGATCCAGGTTGATGAGGAGGTGAAACAGAACCTGCTAGAGGCGGAGAGCGCCATGGAACGCGTCGCCCAGCTGGCCGAAGTGCTCGATGACCTGCTCACGCGCACCGGGCAGGACGTCAGCGCGTACCGGCGCCGCAAATTCCAGGGGCTCGGGGCCATGAATTAGACTGCCCGGCGACTTATGTTGCTGTGCGCGGGTCCGGCACGTTCACGACGATGCCCTCCATACTGTTGCGCGCGAGCACGAATTCCGCGGGATTCTCCGCGTCCAGGTTCTCCTCGCTGTGGATCTCCCACGGCGGCACGAAGACGAAGTCGCCGGGACCGGTATCGACCACGTGCTCGAGCTTTTCTCCCCAGCGAAAGCGGATGCGGCCTTTGAGGATGTAGATGCCCGATTCGTTCTCCCCGTGGTGGTGCACGGCCGAGCAGGCGCCGGGGTCGTTGAGCCCGACGCCCATCCAAAGCCCGGAGGAGGCGGTCGTCTTCGCGGAGATGCCGGCTTCCCGGCGCATGCCCGGGGTCTGGGCCGTGCCGGGGTCACGTTCATGCGGGCGGATGACGCTTACCACGCGCTGATTCTAGCGTGCCGCTCGGCCAAACGGCCGCCCATGCTAGAAGATTGACCCGGCATCGCGCCCTTCCGCTATTTCGCCCAGGGCCGCGGTCGGGTCGAGGAGGCCGTTGGTGGAGAGGATCCGCCGCCGCATGCCCATGAGGGCAGCTTCATCCGCCCCACCGAGGGCGCGTTGGGCCAGCGCGAAGAGCGTCTCGCCCGTGAGCAGGCAGTAGCGGTAGTTTTCACAGGCGATGCGGAGCGCGTCGCTGAACTGTGCCGGACGGCCGTCGGGAGACTCTCGCCGGCGGCCATTGACCACTACGACGCCCTTCAGTTGCTCGCGTTCCCTGAGCAGGTGTTCTTCCAGCCGGCGCTGAAGCCGGATGTAGGGCCACTCCGCCACCTGGCCGGTACCGCCTTCCACCGCGGCGAAGGCACGGACGCCCTCGCTTTCGAGCGCGAGCCCGTCGCCTTCGCCCGCTTCGACGGCGAAACCCAGGAGGCGGAAGGCGTCGACGGCGGCCGCGGCAAGGGCCGGACCCTCTTCCCACAGCAAGCGGCGGTGGCCGGCCAGGGTATCGTGGCGTTCGCGCGTGGCCGCCAGCCGCGCGGCAACCGCATCGGCCTCCGTCGTGGCTTCCTCCAGCTCCGCCTCCACCTGTTCCAGGCCGGGGACCGCCAGCCCCCGCGTCCAGTTCGGGGCCGGCTCGTCGCGCCCACTGCCGACCAGGGCCCGCACCACCTCGACGAGGCGCTCGGCGATCTCGCCGCGCACCGTCCCCACCTCATCGGGGAACGCCGGGAGGAAGAGAACGCGGCCGCCGAGCACGGAGAATTCGGCCGCCAAGGGTTGCCCCGCGCCCCCCGCAGCGAGTACGCGCGCCGCCCCGCGAAACGCCGGCTGGCGCTCATCGAAAACGGCGCGGTAAGAGAGGCTGGTCCGCAGTTCGCGCAGCAGCCTCGCGGCAGGGTGGCCTTCGGCGGTCACGCGCAAATTGCGCCCTTCGGCGGCGCGCAAGTAGGGCGGCCCCCAGGACATGCCCGCTGGCGCCGGCAACCACGCATAACGGTCGCAGCCTTCGAACCCAACGAGGCCCGCCCGCGAGGCGTTGGGCCGCGCCGAGACGACCACGACGCCGCCTGCTTCGAGCAGGCGCTGCGT
>JBPCLM010000017.1:0-16512 GCA_051003295.1 Tepidiformaceae bacterium
GATCCATACCATCCTGCGCGACCGCCAACTGCTGCTTGTCCTCATCGCGAGACCTCCGTGCTAACGCACCGGCGACCGCGGACGTGCCGGCTCTTGCTCCATCAAACGCCGCGGCGACGAAAAAAGTTGCGTCCCGCCCTTTACATGCGAAATACGCCCCACTTCGTTTCCGGGATGGGTGCGTTCAGGGCGGCGGATATGCCCAGCGCGAGTACGAGGCGCGTATCGGTGGGGTCGATAACGCCGTCGTCCCAGATGCGAGCGCTGCTGAAGTAGGGCGAGCCTTCGGATTCGTAGCGTTCGATGATGGGCGTCTTGAAGCGCTGCTGCTCTTCCGGCGACATTTCATCGCCGCGGTCCAGCCGCACCTGCAGGAGGACGCTGGCGGCCTGCTCGCCGCCCATCACGGAGATGCGGGCGTTGGGCCACATCCAGAGTTGGCGCGGGCTGTAGGCGCGGCCGCACATGGCGTAATTACCCGCGCCGAAGCTGCCGCCGATGACCACCGTGAACTTCGGCACCTCCACGCCCGCGACGGCGGTGACCATCTTCGCGCCGTCCTTGGCGATGCCCGTGTTTTCGTACTGTTTGCCCACCATGAAGCCGGTGATGTTTTGGAGGAAGACGAGGGGGACGCGCCGCTGGCCGCATAGCTGGATGAAGTGCGTGCCCTTGAGGGCGCTTTCGCTGAAGAGAATGCCGTTGTTGGCGACGATTCCGACGGGGAAGCCGCTCAGGCGCGCGAACCCGCAGACGAGCGTGTTACCGTAGCGCGCCTTGAATTCCTGGAAGCGTGAACCATCGACGATGCGGGCGATCACTTCACGCACATCGTAGGAATGGCGCGAACCGGCGGGGATGATGCCGTAGAGGTCTTCGGGGGGGTGCAGCGGCTCCTGCGCCGGCGTCAGCTCCCAGGGGATGGCGTGCGTGCGCGGGATGTTCGCGAGGATTGCGCGCACGATGCGGAGCGCGTCGCCATCGTCTTCGGCGTAGTGATCGGCGACGCCGCTGATGCGCGTGTGCACGTCGGCGCCGCCCAGTTCTTCGGCGGTCGCGATTTCGCCGGTGGCTGCTTTCACAAGCGGCGGCCCCGCCAGGAAGATGGTACCGGTACCGCGCACGATGACCGCCTCATCGCACATGGCGGGCACGTAGGCGCCGCCGGCGGTGCACGAACCCATCACGGCCGCCACCTGGTAGATGCCCTGGGCGCTCATGCGCGCCTGGTTGTAGAAGATGCGCCCGAAGTTCGTGCGGTCGGGGAAGACATCGTGCTGCAGGGGCAGGAAAGCCCCGCCAGAATCGACGAGGTAAATGCACGGCAGCCGGTTCTGTTCGGCTATCTCCTGGGCGCGAAGATGCTTCTTCACCGTCAGCGGGTAGTACGTACCGCCCTTGACGGTGGCGTCGTTGGCGACAATGACGCAATCGTGGCCGGAGACGCGGCCCACGCCGGTGATGATGCCGGCCGCGGGGACGTCGTCTTCGTAGACGCCGTCGGCGGCGAGCGGGCTGAGTTCGAGGAACGGCGTCGCGGGGTCGATGAGGCGCTGGATGCGTTCGCGGGCGAGGAGCTTGCCCCGTTCGTGGTGGCGCACAACGTACTCGTCACCACCGGCCTGGCGCACGCGTTCGAGACGGTCGCGCAGGTCGCGCGCGAGGGCGAGATTGGCCGCGTGGTTGAGCTTGAACTGGGGGGCGCCCGGGTCTACGCGCGTGGGCAGTTCGGGCGTGTCGTGCCAGGGAAGCGGCTGCATCGCGTCAGGCCTTCGGGGCGAGTTTGCTGGCCAAGCGTACGCGCGGAACCTGTGCGCGGCCAGTTTCGGAGCGCCCCGCGGCGAGCCCGGAAGGGCAGACGCACGACCGCACGGTCTACACTGGAGCGCGAATGACTGAGGCGATTCAAGCGCGCCGTACGGGAGCAGGAGAATGATGCCCGCGCGAGGGGCCACCGTGCTCCTGGTGCACGGGCCGAACCTGAACCTGCTGGGCGAACGACGGCCAGAGGTGTACGGCACGACCACGCTGCTCGATATCGAAGCGGACGTGGCGGCGGTCTGCGGGGCACGGGGCGCGGCCCTCCTGTGCTTCCAGAGCAACCACGAAGGCGCGCTCATCGACTTCCTCCACGAACGGCGCAGGCTCGCCGATGGCATCGTTATCAACGCGGGGGGCTACACGCACACGTCGGTGGCGCTGCGCGACGCGATCGAGGCCGTCGCGCTGCCGGCGGTGGAGGTGCACATCTCTAACACCCACGCGCGGGAGGAATTCCGGCACACGTCGCTGATCGCGCCGGTCTGCATCGGGCAGGTGACCGGCCTCGGGCGGGATGGCTACACTGTGGCGGCGAACCTGTTGCTGGACCACCTGGAGCAGGCGGGAAAAGGCTAAGCCGGGGGCGCGTCGCGATGGCCGAAAACAGCGTCAGCGGCAAGCAACACTGGGAAGCGGGTCAAAGTAGATGGAAGCTGCGGGCGATTCTCTCACGGTCACGCCACGAGCCGGTGCAGAGCGCCTGGAGCGCGTGCGCGCGGCGCTGGATGAAGCCGGGCTCGACGCCCTCCTGGTTTCGGCGCCGGGCGAAGAGAACCTGGGCCGCGCGAGCCGCTACTACTTCGCGGCCTTTACCGGCTCGACGGGGCTGGTACTCATCCTCCCCGAGCGCGCCATCTTCGCTGCCGACTTCCGCTACATCGAACAGGCCGAGCGTGAATGCGGCCCTCGCGGATTCGAAGTCTTCCCTGCGCTTGGAGCCGGCAGGGAGTGGTTCCCGAAACTTGTTGTCGAAGCCGGGCTATCTGGGAAGAAGGTCGGCCTTTCAAAGTCCGACCTCACGTTCGGCGGCTACCTGCGGCTCCAGAAGCTCATCGGCGTGCTTCCCGAAGGGGATAGACCGGCGTTCGAACCGGCGCCGCGCATCATCGAAACACTGCGCCGCCGCAAGGACGCCGAAGAGCTCGCCCTTGTCCAGCGCGCCATCGATATCTCGGACGCGGCTTGCGATTCTGTGGTTGTGGGCCTCGCGCCCGAGCAGACGGAACAGGATGTCGCCGACGCGTTTCGGCAGGCCGTGAAGGCGGCAGGCGGCGAGGACGTTTCCTTCGATACGATCGTTGCCGCCGGCCCGTGGGGGGCCATGCCCCACGCCCACCCCCGCAACGAACGGCTGGGCGCAGGAAAGCCCATCGTCATCGACATGGGGGCGCGCTACGGAGGCTATTGCAGCGATCTCACCCGCACGGTGACTATCGGCGCCCCCGGGGCGAAGTTCCGCGAGATTTACGACATCGTTTTCCACGCCCAGCAGGCCGCCATCGCCGGCATCGAAACCGGCATGAGCGGCCGCCAGGCGCACGACATCGCTCACGACGTCATCGATGCCGCAGGCTACGGCGACCGCTTCGGGCACGGCCTCGGCCACGGGATCGGGCTCGATGTCCACGAAGCCCCGCACGTCGGCCGCACCTCGGACGATGTCCTCGAAGAGGGCATGGTGTTTACCATTGAACCTGGCATCTACATCCCCGGCTGGGGGGGCGTCCGCATCGAAGACATCGTGGTCCTCGAAAACGGCAAGCCCCGCGTCCTCAGCCACGCTGCGAAACGGTCACCGGGGAGTTGAACCCCGGAGGAGTATGGTCATGATTTCCACGGGGGAACTGAAGAAGGGCGCGACCATAGAGCTCGACAACAAGCTCTACGCGATCATGGAGTACGACCACATCAAGATGGGGCGCGGGTCGGCGCAGGTGCGCATCAAGCTGCGAGACGTGCGCAGTGGGTCCATCATCGAAAAGACTGTGCAAGCGGGGACGAAGTTCGCGCGCGCCCGCGTCGAGCGCCGCGAGATGCAGTATCTCTACAGCGACGACCAGTTCTACAACTTCATGAACACGGAGTCGTTCGAGCAGATCCCCGTTTCGGCGGAGAAGGTGGGCGACGCGAACAAATACCTCAAGGAGAACGACCTCTGCGAACTGGTGCTCTTCGGGGAGGAAGTGATCGGCGTGGAGCTGCCGATGACGGTGGAGCTGACCATCGTGGAGACGGACCCCGGCTTCAAGGGTGACACGGCCACGGGCGGGACGAAGCCGGCGAAGACCGAGACCGGCCTCGTCGTGAACGTCCCGCTGTTCGTGAACGAAGGCACGCGCATCCGGGTGAACACCGATTCGGGCGCCTACATCGAGCGGGTGGGCTAGCGGCGACCGGGCAATCGTGGGGAGGGCTGCCATGCAGGCGCTGGGCGTGGGACAGGTCGTCAACTTCTTGCGCGAGGTGCTCGAAAGCAACGAGTTCCTCTCGGACCTCTGGATCGTCGGCGAAGTTTCGAACTATTCGCGTGCGACCTCGGGGCACCGGTACTTCTCCCTCAAGGATGCGGGCGGCGTGCTGCGGTCGGTGCTGTTTCGCGACATCATGCCGGGGATGGCGCTCAAGGATGGCGACCGCGTGCTCGCGCACGGGCGCATCAGCGTGTACCCCCAGCGAGGGGAGTTGCAGTTCATCAGCGACTTCGTGCGGCCCGAAGGGGTGGGCATCCTGGCGGCGCGATATGAAGAGCTGAAACAGCGGCTGGAGGCGGAAGGCCTGTTCGACCCCGGGCGCAAGCGCGCGCTGCCGCGCTTCCCGATGACGATCGGGGTCGTGACCTCCCCGACCGGGGCCGCGCTGCAGGATATCCAGAACGTCGTCGCGAAGCGCTGGCCGCTCGCGGAAGTGGTGCTTTCGCCCGCGCTCATGCAGGGCGAATACGCCGCCGGGCAGATCGTCGCGGCCCTGCGCGAACTCGCGCGCGAGCCCGCGCTCGACCTGGCGATCGTCGCGCGCGGTGGCGGGCCGACGGAGGACCTATCGGCCTTCAACGACGAACGCGTGGCGAGGGCCGCGTTCGCGTTTCCCGCCCCGCTCGTGTCGGGCGTGGGGCACGAGACGAACGAGACGCTCATCGACCTCGTGGCGGACGTGCGCGCGCCCACCCCCAGCGCGGCTGCCGAGCGCAGCACACCAAGCCTCGCGGAGGTGTTTCGCGCCACGGCAGTACTGGAACGGGCAATGTCCTCGTGTTGCCGGGAAACGATCGCGGCCGCTGCGGGAGCCACGGAGGGCGCGCTCAATCGCGTGAGGCGAGCGGCGCCGGAACCGGACGTGCGCGCGCGCGAGGTCGAAGCGCTCTTGCGCGAGGCGCGCGCAGGGCTGGAACGGGCGTGTTCGAACGACCGGGCGCGCTTCGAGAACGCCAGCGCGCGCCTGGCGGGCCTCGACCCTATGGCGACGCTGGGTCGAGGGTTCGCCATCGTGCAGAAGGCACAGAACCGCCGCGTGGTCGCGAGCGCGCGCAAGGTGAAGGGCGGCGACCGCCTCTCTGTGTCGGTGGCGGATGGCGCGTTCTGGGCGGAAGTGAGCTAGGCCGGGCCGCACGGTACACTCCACCGGGGAGGGCCCTTGGCGGAGAAGACGTTCGAAGAACTGTTCGGCGCGCTGGAAGAGAAGGCCCGCAGGCTGGAAGCGGGAAACCTCCCGCTCGAAGAATCCGTGGCGCTCTACGAGGAGGGCGCGGCCATCGCGGGCCGGCTGCGAGAGATCCTGGAGTCCGCCGAGCTGCGCGTGCGCAAGCTGCAGGTGCGCATCGAAGACGACCGCACGCAGTTGCGCGAAGTTGAGAGCGACTACGGGGCCGAAATCGAGGGCACGGGCGACGCCGAGTGAGCGGCAAGTTGCGTATCGCCTGGCTGACCACGGGCCGGGGGCCGGGGTCGTACGGCGCTCTGGAATACGCGTTGCGGGCGATCGACGCCGGGCTCCCCGTAGATCTGGCGGCCGTGTTCGTGAACCGGGAACGGGGCGAAGCGGAGGCCACAGACCGTCTGCTGGGACTCGTGGGCCAGCGCGGAATTCCGTTGGAGACGCTTTCTTCCGTAGCCTTCCGCAAGCAGCGCGGGGGCAAGCTTTCGAAGCGCGGAGAGCCCCTGCAACCCTGGCGGCTGGAGTACGACGCCGCGGTAGCGGAGCGGCTGGCCGGGCACAGCTTCGACCTGGGCGTAATGTTCGGCTACATGCTCATCGCGACGGAACCCCTGCACGGGCGCTTCCGCTTCATCAACGACCACCCGGCGCTGCCCGACGGCCCAGTCGGGACGTACCAGGAAGTCATCGCAGAGCTTATCGAGCGCGGGGCGCGCGAGTCGGGTTGCATGATGAACGTGGTCACGGGCGATGTGGACCGCGGCGCCGCCGTCAGCTTCTGCCGCTACGGCGTCCGGGACGAGGCAAACGAGGCCCTCTGGCGTGCGGCGGAGTTCGGCCTCTCGCGCCAGCAACTGGAGGCGTCGCTGCTCTTCCTCGATCTCCGCCGCCGCGGGGTGGAGCGGGAACGCCCGTTCGTGGTGGAGACGCTGCGAGCGGTGGCGGAGGGGCGCCTGGCGGTGCCACCCGAGGCTCCGGCCGACCTGTCGGCTGCCGTTGAAGCGGCCGTGGGAGGAAGGATTGCGTTCGAATGAGCCGTTATGCGGTCGTTATCGAAAAAGGCGAGTCGGGGTTCGGCGCCTATGTGCCCGACCTCCCGGTGTGCGTCGCCCTGGGGAAGACGGAAGCCAAGGTGCGACGGCTCATCCACGAAGCCATCGCCTTCCACATCGGAGAGCTTCGCGCTGCTGGCGAACCGATCCCTTCGCCCACGAGTGCGGTGGAGTTTGTGGAGGCGTGATGCGGAAGTGCCCACCGCGGTATACTGCCCCACCATGACCGAAGAAATGCTTTCCTGTCCCGACTGCACCACGGGTTACGAGGCGGCGGACAACTACTGCCGCACCTGCGGCATGTACCTGGCGGTGCTTAAGCCGCTTGCGCCCACGCCGCTGCGGCCGCGCGCGCTGGAACCGCTGCGGCCCAGCCTGCCCGCGCCCGTGCGCAAGGTGGCGACCGCGATCGTGGTCGGGTCGGCGCTGCAGGTAGGGCTGGGGCTGGCGGGGCGCTACCTCGCCCGCCAGGCCGCCGGCAAAGCGCTCGATGCGGCGCGCCCGGGGCGCAAGACCCGCGCTGTGCAAGTGGCGCAGCCGGCGCCTGTCCCCGTGCCGCTGGAAACGGAGGCGGTCAGCGAGACCCTCGTCATACGCCGGGTGTGGGTGAAGCGAGGCTAAGGGCACCGGCAGCGGTTCGTGTTTGAGTTCACAATCCGGCTACGCTAGACTCGGGGAGCCGGGCCGGTCCCACCGGGGTTGCTCTGGCGCGGGAGTGCACATGGCGTACGGCAAGGGCATCGCGAAGGGCATGGGGCTGACGCTGCGGACCATGTTCCGCCCCGTCGCCACCATCCAGTACCCCGAAGAGACGCGCACCGTGCCCGTGTACGCGCGCAGCAACCTGCTCTGGTTCGAAGAACGCTGCACGGGCTGTTCGACGTGCGCGCAGGCATGCCCGGATGGCTGCATCCTGGTGGCCACGAGCCAGGACCCGGAGGGGCGGCGCAACATCGACCGCTACGAAATCGACTTCCGCATCTGCATGTACTGCGGGTTGTGTACGGAAGCCTGCCCTTACGAGGCAATCCAGCCCGGGGGGCCGATCGACGACGCCGTCTACGTGTTCGATGAGATGTACCGCGACAAGCATTCGCTCACGCGCATGGCGGAGAAGTTCCTCCAGGGCAACGAGAACACCTACCCCAACGGGATGAAGGCGCCGGACGCGGACGCCGACTTCCACCGGCTGTAGGCAGCCGAGCGGTCAGGCCGGGACGGCCTGAATCGGGACGCGGGCGGCGGTATACTGATGCCATGGACACAGAGAGCGCTCCAACGAGGGTCACGGAACGCGAGCGGCAGCACATGCGCAACATCGGGCGCTGGAAGCAGGAGAGCCACGACGAGGCTCTGCGCCGGCACCTGGCCCTGAGCGGCACGGAACGGCTGGCGGCGGCGCTCGCGCTCATGGCGCGAGGTCCTTATTTCAAGCCACGGTTCTCACTCGACGTGGACGATCCGGCGGCGTTCTACGCGGAGGCAAAGCGGCTTGGACTCTACAAAGGCTGACGAAAGCGCCCTGTCGCTGGTCGCAGCCCTCTCCGCCTTGCTCGGCGATGTCGCGGACGAGCTCGTGCTCATCGGCGGGGTGGCCGTCAATTTCTGGCGCCAGCCGCGCTACACCCACGACGTGGACTTCAACGCCCGCGCTGACCCCGCGCTCATGGCCCTCATCAGCGAGCGGCTAGGGGACGCCGGTTATCGAGTCACCCGTAGTCAGGCGAGCGATGCTCCCTCCGGACCCGATTTCTTGCAGTTCAAGAACACCGAGTCCGCAGCGCCCCTCATCGTCGAGTTCCAGACGGCGAAGACAGATTTTCAGGAACTGACGATTGCGCGCGGAAAGCGGCTCTCGGCCGACCAGCCGTTCGCCGTGGCGACACCGGAGGATTTGATCGTCCTGAAGCTCATCGCGAACCGTCCGCAGGACATCAGCGACTGCATCGGACTCGCCGGGCTTCCAGACCTCGACTGGGATTACATCGACCACTGGTGCGGCATCTGGCAGGTGGAGGAGCGGGCAGACGGGCTACGTGTCGCCATTGACGATGAGCGGCGGCGCGTCGAAGAGCTGATGGCGGAGGGACCCGGCGACGATAAGCCGAAAGCTTAGGAGCCTCCCTCGCCGACCGTTCGTTCTCTGCATCACAATCTGGTAGATTTGGGCGGCAGATTCGCGGCGCCGGGACACGCCCGCTGAGCGGCGCGCCCCATCCAATGGAGTAGCAGTGGCAAGTCTCACCGTCGATGGCCAGGTGATCGAGGCGCCCGCGGGGGCGCCGCTCGTCGAGGTCCTCAAGAACAACGGCTTCTACGTCTCCAGCCTCTGCTACCTCGATGGGCTGAAGCCCTACGCCGGCTGCCGTTCGTGCCTGGTCGATATTGAGGGCCCACCGGGATTGCAGCTCAGTTGCACCGCCGTCGTGCAAGACGGGATGAAGGTGGCGACGGCGACGGACGAAGTGAAGGAGGCGCGCAAGGCGGTGCTTTCGCTCATCCTCGCGAACCACAGCGACCGCTGCCTCACCTGCCACCGGCGCGAGCACTGCCACCCCGGCGATATCTGCCTGCGTGACGACGTGGTGACGCACCGCTGTCTGACGTGTTCGAAGAACTACCGCTGCGAACTGCAGGCGACCTGCGAGATGGTGGGCATGTCGGGCTACGAACCGTGGGTGGGCGAAGAGCGCTCGTTCTATCAGCACCCACAGCCGCCGGCGGACCGCGCGAACCCGTACATGGAATTCGACCCGCAGATGTGCATCATCTGCACGCGCTGCCAGCGAGCCTGCGACGACAAGCGCCACACGGGTGCCATCACGCTCGGCGGCAAGGGCTGGGAGACGCAGATCGCTTTCGGCGCCGGCGGGCCAATCCACGACAGCAACTGCGACTTTAGCGGCGCCTGTATTGATGTCTGCCCGACGGCGGCGCTGATGGAGCACCCGAACAAGTGGGTGGCGAAGCCCGAGACGTGGACGACGACCACCTGCGATTCGTGCGCGGTGGGGTGCAGCATCAAGCTGGGTTCGAAGGACGGCCGCGGCGTGATCGTACGCCCGGGCGATGCCAATCCCTTCAGCGGCGACCAAATTTGCGTGCGCGGGCGGTATCACTATGACTCGCTGAAGCCGCGGGAGCGCCTCGGGCGCCACCTTGTCCGCCGCGGGGCGATCCAGGCGCCCGCAGCCTTCGGCGATGCCGTCACGGAGGCAGCGGCGGCGTTGCGCGAGGCGGCGGGCCGCGGACCGGTGGGAGTGCTGGTCGGCGGCACGGTGACGAACGAAGAGGGCTGGCTCGCCGCGCGCATCGCCAGAGAAGCGCTCGGAGGCAACGCGGACCTCACCCAAGGGCCGGTGGTCCGGGCGGCGCAGGCGGCCCTCCAGGAGCGACTCGGCACCTGGCGCATGGCAACGGACATGACGCGCCTGCCGAAGGCCAAGACGATCGTGGTTATCGCCGACGACCTGGAGGAGAGCCACAACGTCGCCAGCGTGCGCATCAAAGACGCGGTCGTGCGCGAAGGCGCGAAGCTGGTGGTTGTGGGTTCGCTGCGGAGTGAACTGGTCGATTTCGCAGCCGCCTGGGTGCGTCCCCCCGCAGGTGAGGAAGGCATGGCGGCCGGTCGCATCGCGCAGGCGCTGGCGGACCGCGCGCCGGGGGAGGACGACATCGCCGCCGCGGTGGCGGTGCTCCGCGAGGCGGAAAGCAAAGAAACGTAAGTGGTGTGCGCGCCCAACCCTGTGAGCGCGGCGGTGGCAGGGACGATGGCGGCCGGCGCGGCAAACCTCGCGATCGCCCTCTGCGGCAGCGAAGCGTCGGAGCACCTGGTCGTCCTTCCGCCGGAAGTGAACATCCACGGGCTGCTGGATGTGGGCGTGGGGAGCGAGGGATCGCCAGGCCCGCTCGAAGGGTTTGCCGGGCTGCTCGTCATCCGCGACGACCCGACGATGCGTCTGCCCGGGGCCATCGAGGCGCTGGCGGAGATTGGGACGGTTGTGGTGATCGACAACGTCCTCCATGAAACGGCGCGGCTGGCTTCGGTGGTGATCGCCGAAGGGCGCGCCTACGCGAGCGCCGGCACCTACACGCAGGGGGACTTCCGCGTGCAGCGGCTTTCGCCGGCTGTGCAGCCAGAGGGAGAAGCGGTGGCGCTCTTCAACGCGCTGGCCGCGCTCGGGACGGAACTGGGTCTCACCCTCCCGGGGTCAGCCGAGGCTGCGCTGGGAGAGATCGCGAGGGCCGTGCCGGAATACGAGCCCGCCTACGACCTCATCATCGGCGAGGGCGTACGGCTGGCGGTCCGCGCAAGCGGGCGCGGGACGATCATCCCCGTGCAGCCACTGAGGGCGCCCAGGGAAGGCCTCCGCATCGCGATCGGCCGCGACCTCTACACGGCCGCCGACGCCGCCGCCCTGCGCCATCCGGAGGCGGACAAGCTGCACCGCTACGACCGCATCCAGGTGAGCGAAGAGGATGCTGCGCGGCTCGGCATCGCGCAGGGCGACGAAATAGAGGTGAGCGCGAACGGGGCAGCGCTGCGCGCGCAGGCGACGGTCACCGAGCGGGTTCGCGCCGGCAGCGTGTGCATCTCGAGCCTGCTGCAGGGGGGCGCGGTGCTGGGGCTTATCGGCGGCGACGACGTAGCGGCGGTCGATATCCGGGTACTGGCGCCCGTGGCGGCCGGGTAGAGGCGACGTCGCCCGGCTCGTGGCCGACGACGAACACGAGAAAGCCCGCCGTGATGGCGGGCTTTCTGTTTACTGGCTTCGAAACGCTGGAGAGGTAGGGACAGGGGGATTCCGAAGCCGGTCAGGCGTGCGTGCTCCGCCAGGCGAGCAACAGGGCGAGGGCACGGCCAGCGTCCTGCCCCACTGCTGCGCCACCCGGTGACCGCCGGGCACGAAGCCGGGAGGGGAGTGTCGCAGCAGGCCGCTCACGCTGGGCGTAACGCCCGGCACGAATGTGAGCAGCCAGTGCGGGGGGAAGTGCCTGCGACATCTCCCATCTCCTTGAGAGCAATCATGCAGGCGAGATGTCAAAAGGCGACGCTTGTTCGGTAAACCCTCCGCAAAATCCGAGCCCGCGTCAGGGGATCTTTGCCGCGAGATCCTGCGCGGCGGAGCGAGTCGCCCCCGGGAAAGCGCCCGGGCTGATGGGGGCAAAATCGTGCGCGAACACCCCCGACGCTCCGGGCATCGTCCAGACATGCAGGTTCCAGGCGGTGCGGGGCACGAAGATGCCGCCGCAAAGGGCCTTGCCGGGCCGCACACTGACTTCGTTCGGCGTGAAGCAGAGGTTTTCGTGCCGGTGCCAGACATCGAGCGGGCCGAAAAAAGAAGGCGGCGTCTCGGAGACCCTTTCGCTGCTGAACATGAAGCCGACAAGGCGCCAGGTGCCGTCCAGGCGCTTGCTGTAGAGCAGGATCTCCGGGCGATCGACGTCCATGAGCACGCCATCGGCGTTGTGGGCGGAATTGATGAAGTGGGCGGCGATGGCGGGCAGGTCCTGGGTTATCTGGAAGTAGCCGCCGGCAAGCGCCTCACGGATGTCTTCGAAGCGCGCGGCCGCTGACTGGACGCCGGCGTAGAATGCAGCCGCGGCCGCAAGCTGCTCGGGCGACACCGGCACTTCGACGCCGTGGGTGTGGGCGGCGTCTTCGCCCATCGGGTCGTTCGAGACCTGTGGGGTGGCCGCGCTGGCGCTGGTGTGGCCATGGGCGGGAGCAGCGCCACCGGTGTCGGCCGCGGCCGGCGCCGTCTCGGGCGCGACCACGGCATCGTGGGCATGAGTGCCGGCGTTCTGGAGCAGATGGTGATCGTGGCTATCACCCTGGGCACGCGTGGCCACGAAGATGGAGGCGCCCACGGCGAGCCCCATGAGCGGCAAGACGCCGAGCCGCGCGATGGCCGCAGCACGTCCGGGGCCGCCGACGCGGGCCTCGTGCAGCCACGTCACGAGCACCGCCAGCACGGCCGCCGCTGTCAGCGCCAGGCCCACGATGATCAGGGCGTGCCCGGGATTCGATAGCGTGAAGACTCCTTCGCGGGCGGCCAGGGTTGGGTCCTCCGTGTGGAGATAGACATCCCAGGTCAGGCCGGCGACGTGAAGCGCGACGCCGAGCGCCGCCGCGGCCCAGAGCAGGCGGTAGATCATGGAGGGCCTCCCGGCGCAGGGGACGCGCCCGCGTACTTCGGAGCTACGCTGTGGCCGCCGCCGCGGATGGATGGTAGCGCACAGGCAGCCGCTTGATGCCGCCCACGTGCAAGCTCGAAGCGACCAGTTGCGCTTCCCCGGCCAACTCAAGTTGCGGCAGCATGGGCAGCAGTTCGCGCAGCATCGTGCGCAGTTCCCAACGCGCCAGGTTCGCCCCCAGACAGAAATGCTCCCCGTAGCCACCGAACGCGAAGTGCGGGTTGGGGTCGCGCGCGACATCGAAGCGGTACGGGTCGCGGAAGACATCCTCGTCGCGGTTGGCGGAGGGGTACCAGAGTCCGACGGTTTCGCCGCGCCGGATGCGCTGGCCACGAATCTCCGTCTCCTCCGTGCACGTCCGCGCGAACTGGATGACGACGGACGTCCAGCGCAGGATCTCCTCGACCGCGGAATCGACGAGCGAGGGGTCAGCGACGAGCTTGCGCAGCTCATCGGGGTGTTCAAGCAGGGCCTGGACGCCGCCCGTGAGGGCGTTGCGCGTCGTTTCGTTGCCGGCCGCGAGGAGCAGGTTGATGTAGGAGAGCAGTTCGCGGTGCGTGAGCGGTTCGCCATCGACGTCGGCGCGGACGAGCACGCTGATGAGGTCGTCGCCGGTGGCGCCGGCATCCCGGCGCTGCTCGATGAGGGCGGTCGTGTAGTCGTCCCATTCGCGGCCATTGCGGCGGATGGCCTGTTCGCGGTCCTCGCCCGGGTAGCGGAATTCGGGATCGCCGGCGCCGACGAGGACCTCGGTCCAATGGAAGATCTTGTCCCAGTCGTCGCGTGGGATTTCGGCCATTTCGCAGATGGCGGCGACAGGCAGCTTGCAGGCGAGCTCGTGCACGAAGTCGACCGCTTCGCCGCGCGGCAGCCCGGCGGCGAGCACGGTCGCGAAATCGCCGACATAACGGCCGGCGAGGTCATCGAAGTGGGATTCCAGCTGCATCATGGCGCGGGGCGTGAACTTCTTGCTCGTCAGGCGGCGGTAGTTGTGGTGTTCGGGCGGGTCCATGAAGACGAAGTCGGGCGGGTCGGTCGGCTTGCCTCCATAGCGGTGGGCGTTGCGCTGGCGGTTACGCTGGCCGATCTCGACACCTTCGATATCGGAAAGGCGCAGCCGCTGGGCGTTCGAAAACAGTTCCGGGTGCTTCGACACGAAAGCGATGTCGTCGTACTTCGTGAGTGCCCAGAACGGTTCAAAGCCGGGGCGCTCGTACCAGAACACGGGGGCCTCGCGGCGCAGCAGGTCCCATTCGCGCCATGGGTAGCCGCGTTCGACGTAGAGGGCCGTGTCCGTGATATCGAGGTTATCGAGAGTTATTGATTCTTCGAGCATGACCATGTGCGGCCTCCGCACGGCGGCATCCGCTGCCGGTCCGTTGTGCGCAGTCTAGCGAACGCGCGCGACGGTGGCGCGACGCCCGCTGGTACGCCGGCGGCGCTAGAATGGCGCCGCCGGGCTTCCGGCAGGAGGCGCGCGATGGCGACGGTCGAGCGGCCCGATGGGGCAGTCATCCACTACGAGGTGTTCGGGAGCGGCTTTCCCTTGCTGCTGATTGCGCCGGGCGGCGTGAGCAGCCAGGTCGGGTTCTGGAAGCGCAGTGCCATCAACCCGGTCGCCGAACTCGCGCGCGACTTCATGGTCATCGGCATGGACCAGCGTCACGCGGGAGCGAGCCCGGCGCCAGCGAAACCGTTTTCCTATGACGACACGCGCGGAGACCAGCTGGCCGTGCTCGACGCATTGGGGGCGGAGCGCGCGCACGTGATGGGCGGCTGCATTGGCTGCGCGTACGCGTGGCGGCTGGTCCATGACGCGCCCGACCGCATCTCCGCGGCGGTCTGCCAGGACCCTGTCGGCCTGGATGAGACGAATTCTCCGGCGACGTTCTACGCGATGTTCCACGAAACCATGCGCCTAGCGCGAGACGAGGGGATGGAGGGCGTGGTGGCCGCAGCCGGGCGGGACGGGCTCTTCGTTTCGAACAACGGCGCGGGGCCGTTTTCGCAGCGCATCCACGACGACGCCGCCTTCCGCGAGGAGATGCGGGCGATGAGCGTCGAGAGTTATGTGGCGCTGGTCGTGCGCTTTCGCGATGGCATGTGGCCGGACATCCCGCCCTACTTCACGGTCCCGGCAGAGTGGATGGCACGCTGCCCTGCGCCCCTGCTTGTGCTGCCGGGCTCGGACCCGTTCCACCCCACGGGTATCGCCCACCGCATCTGCCGGGAAGCCCCCCGCGCGCGCTGCCTGGACGTGGACTGCCGCTCAGACGAAAAGCTCTCTGCGACGATCGAGACGATCCGGGCGTGGCTGAAAGAACAAACGCCGGGGTAGGGTGTGGGGCTAACGGCGCCGGCGTATCCAATCCTGAAGGCCGCGGGCGAGCTGCAGTTCGGCATGGGGCCGCCGAGCCCGTCGACGCAGCGCCGGATGAGTGGATCCGCCGCTTGGGGACGCTGCCGCTGATGCACCAGCCGGGCGAGCAGTGGATGTATAACACGGGTTGACTGCGTGGTGCACGCCGCGAGGCTGCAAGAGCAAAAGCCGGACACCTCCCCCGGCATTCTGCAGGACAGGCGACACCGCCCGATGCTTGAAACCAGCCTTGCAAATTGCTGTCGCATTCCAGTTCGAATTTACGATAGGGGTTGAGATTAAATGTCATGTAGGGTACACTTAGCGAGTGAAGCGTCCCTCGGGTCTGGCTTGTAGGAGTTAGGCCCGGTGTGATGTGACCCATTTGGCCGAATCACAAGGCCAAGTGTCGCGAAACCGGGCGACCCAGACGGAAAGAACGTCTTGATTCGCCTACCCTTTATATCAGTATGACGTCGGTTTCTGCCTTGCCTCGGCTTCCACAACGCCGGAACGAGAGCGGTTGGGCCGGCCTCGCTGCGACGAAGGCGCGGTCACGGCTGATGGTTCGCGGATCCGGATCGGGCCATTACCAACAACGGGCTGCCCGGGCAGAAGGATTGTCTTGATTAGTCTGGCTCATAGTCGCTCGACTCTCACAAAACTCAGCGCCCTCGCGACTGTGGTCGTCATCCTGTTGATGACTGTCATGCGTGTCGCCGCCACGGTGACGGTGACCACAGGCTCCGCTTCAATGTCGATCAATACCACCAGCGCGTCCGGCGGGACCGGAGCTTACACCAATGTCAGCGCCATCACGATTAAGGAAAATGCTAAGCCCGATTTCGCTTTCACTAGCTTCAGTACGGTTTACGCCTTCACCCTGAGCGCACCTTCAGGTTTCGAGTTCAATACCTCGCAGACACCGAACGTCTCATTCACTGGCGGTAAGAACATCGCCGCGGCATCGGCAACCGTCACCAATTCCACCACAATCACGGTCTCACTTACTTCGAGCTCGTCGACCACCATTGACGGGCTAGACTTGATCAAGATCGGGGACACCACTGCGATTCAAGTGCGCCCCACGGGAACAACGGTACAAACCAACGCCGCGGTCACATACACCGCAAGCACCGGCGCAAACTCGTGGTCGATCATCGGCCTCAGCACGGGTGCCACCTTGGCCACACTAACGACCACCGCCGGTGCGGCGACGAAGTACCTGGTGACGTCCTCGAGCTACTCGCCCACGGCGGGTGGGAACGTCACGATCACGGCCCAGCTGGCGGACGCCAACAACGACCCCGTGGCGACGTCGGGCCTCGTGGTGACGTGGACGAAGAGTGACGCGGGTGGCACGTTCTCGGCGACGACGAGCACGACGAACGTTTCTGGCATCGCGACGGTGACGTTCACGACCTCGACGGT
>JBPCLM010000018.1:0-42719 GCA_051003295.1 Tepidiformaceae bacterium
GGCGATGTATTCCTTGAGGATGTCGTTCTGGAGCGTGCCGGCCACCTTCGCGCGCGGCACGCCGCGCTTCTCCGCGGCCGCGATGAAGAGCGCCCACACCACCGGTGCAGGGCCGTTGATGGTCATCGAGGTGGTGATGCGCTCCAGGGGCAGCCCGGCCAACAGGTTTTCCATATCCGCGAGCGAATCGACGGCGACGCCGCAGCTGCCGAACTCGCCTTCGGCCCAGGCGTCGTCGTGGTCGTACCCCATGAGCGTGGGCATGTCGAAGGCGATGGAAAGCCCATTGTTGCCCGCGGCCAGCAAGTCCTTGTAACGCTGATTGGTCTCTTCGACGGAACCGAAGCCGCTGAACATGCGGATCGTCCACGGCCTGCCGCGGTAGCCGGTCTTATGGATGCCGCGCGTGAACGGATACGAGCCGGGCAGGTTGATATCGCCTTCGTAGTCGATGCCTTCGAGGTCCGTCGGGTCGTACAGGCGTTCGATCTCCTTGCTGGAGACGGTCATGAAGGGCCCCGCAAGCTCCCTCCCCTCCTGCACGACGCTTTCGTCGTACTCGCGGCGCAGTTCGCGTGCGCGGTCCCCATCTCGGCTCATGGCTCGCCCCCGGACCTGACGGTTTTGGATTGAGTGTACCGCGCCCCGGGCAGGCACGCGCGCGAAGGAGCCGCCGCGCGCCTCAGCGCCCGCACCCCGGCTCGTCGAGCCGCCAGATGCTCGTCGGGCCGGAAACGTAGATGCAGCCGCCGTTGTCGATTGTCAGCCCGAAGACGCCGCCCGGCACCTCGCGCAACAGCCCATTGGCGGCCCGTCAGCTTAGGGGCGAGCCGCTAAACTGGATCCATGCAATGCCCACATGGCCACGGCGAACTCAACGTCGAACATCACCAGGCAATCGAGGTCGACCACTGTCCCGTCTGCAACGGGCGCTGGCTCGACCATCACGAGCTCGACCAGCTCGAAGCCACGGGCGCCCCGGACCCGGGGGACCGCCGCGGGATGATCGAGTACTCGAAACGCGCGAGCACCCTCAATTGCCCTGCTTGCGGCAAGCGCATGACCGCCTTCAACTACCGCGCCAACGCGCTGGAGCTGGACTTCTGCGATGACGAGCACGGCTACTGGCTCGATGGCGGCGAGGAAGGGCGCGTGCGGGACCTTATCGAGGAGCGCGTGCGGGACCTGTACCGGGCCGCTTCGGCCGAGCAATCGTGGGGCGAATTCTTGGGCGGGCTGCGCAACGTGGGCAGCAAGATGCGCGGCCGCGGCCGTGGCCGGCGCTAGCGCGCTCCCCTTTTCCCCGAAGGTGGCACACTGGAACCGTGAACGGCACGCGCCTGGTTCTCGTGATGCTGGGCGGAGCGGCCGCCCTCGTGGCGATGTTTCAGCTCATCAATCAACTGAGCGATTGAGCTAGCAGAGAGGACGACAGCATGACCTACCCGGGGTCGCAGTTCCCCGACATTCCCGGCAGCCCCAGAGAGGTTCCGCCTGTGGAGAAGGCGATGCTGGCGATGTCCTACGGCGTGCACGTTATCGGCTCAACGAACGGCGCCGGCGAACTGAATGCCATGCTCGCAGACTGGGTGATGCAAGTTTCCTTCACGCCGCGGCTGGTTTGCGTGGCCATCGAAAACGACGCGACAACCCTGCGGAACATCCGCGAGACGAACGTCTTCAGCGTGAACATGCTGCACGAAAAGGATGGCGACCGCATCGCGCGCCAGGTGGTGATGCCACACGAGGGCAGCAAGATCCGTGGCCGCTCCGAGGACGCCGCCGCAGCGCGGCACGACAAGATGCGCGGCCTGCGCCATACCCTCAGCCCCTCCGGGTGCCCGCTCCTCAGCGACGCCCTGGGCTGGTACACCCTTGATGTGCAGCAATTGGTAACGGCGGGCGACCACACGCTCGTCGTCGGCTTGGTGACCGATGGTGACCGCACGCGCCCCGGTGAGATGCTCATCGAACGTGACCTGGGATGGGAATACGGCGGCTGAACCGCGAGGGACGCCGCCTGCGCGCGGGCAGGATGGCCGCGATGAAGCTGCTATGGCAGACTCACCGCGACGGAGTCCGGGCGATGGAGGCCTACATGACCGGCACGCAAGACTACGGCGCGTATAGCAGCCCCCGGCCGACGATATCCGCCCAGAGCTCGAACAAGCTAGCTGCCGACTGCGCGGGCAAGAACTTCTTCGAAATCGACCGTGGCCTGCAGGACCTGCTCGGGCTCTATCTGCCCGGAGCCGCCGGGGAGCACTTCCGTCCCCACTTCGAGCGGCTGGGCGAACTTGCGGGCGGCCGTCTGAACGAGCTGGCGATGGTCGCCGACCGCAACCCGCCCGTCCTGCACGCGCGCAATCGCTGGGGTCAGGACGAAGACTGGATCGAGTATCACCCCGCCTACCGCGAGATGGAGCAGATTGCCTTTGGGGACTACCAGTTCCACGCGATGAGCCACCGCGGAGGCGTGCTCGGCTGGCCGGAGCCGCTGCCGCCAGTGGCCAAGTACGCGTTCCAGTACCTGTTCGTGCAGGCGGAGTTCGGGCAGATGTGCCCGATCAGCGTCACCGACACATCCATCCACCTCGTACGCCGCTTCGGCAGCCCCGAGCTACAGGCGTCCTTGCTGCCGCGCATGCTTTCGGGCGACCTCGCGACGCTCTGGACGGGCACCCAGTTCATGACGGAGAAGTCCGGCGGGTCCGATGTGGGCGCGATCGAGACGGAAGCCCGCCGCGACGGCGATGGCTGGCGCCTCTGGGGCGAGAAGTGGTTCTGTTCACACACCGACGCGGATGTCGCGCTCTTGCTCGCGCGGCCCGCGGGCGCCCCGGCGGGGACGAAGGGGTTGGCGCTGTTCGCCATGCCTCGCCACCTGGAAGACGGGAGCCGCAACAGATATCGCATCGTGCGGCTCAAAGAGAAACTCGGCACGCGTTCGATGGCGAGTGGAGAGATAAAGCTTGAGGGCGCGCACGCGTTCCTGGTGGGCGAACTCGACCAGGGCCTGAAGCAGATGCTGGAGCAGGTCAACCTCTCGCGGTTGTCGCACGCCGTGCGCGCAGCGGCCATGATGCGCCGCTGCGTCAATGAATCGCTGGTGGCGGCGCGAGCACGGACGGCGTTCGGCAGGCAGGTGGTGGAGTTTCCGCTGCAGCGGCGCCAGCTGCTCAAGCTGATCACGCCAGCCGAGCAGGCGCTTTCGATGATGTTCTTAGCGGCGGACACGATGGGCCGCGCCAACGCCTGCGTCCCCGAGGCCGAGGATCTCCTGCGCATCCTCACCCCGCTGGCGAAGCTGCGCGCCTGCCGGGACAACATCCGTGTCGCCACGGGCGCCATGGAAGTGCGCGGCGGCAACGGCTACATCGAGGACTTCGTTAACGCGCGGCTCGTCCGCGATGCCCACGTGGGCGTGCTCTGGGAAGGCACGAGCAACATCAACGCACAGGATGTCATCCAGCGCGCGGTGGGGAAGGAGGGGGCGCACCACGCGCTCGCGACCGCGCTGCGCAAGCGGCTCGATGAGGTGGCCCCCGTGGCTGAACGGCACACGCAGCGCCTCGCGCGCACGCTCGACCGCGCGCTCGCGTTCGCCGAAGAGGTCGCGCGTGATCCCGAGGCGGAGGACGAGGCGCGAAAGGCAGCTGGTGCGCTCTACAACGTTTCCAGCGCCGTGCTGCTGGCATGGGAAGGGATACGGCCGGGCGTGGACGCGCGCCGCTTGCTCCACAGCCGTTTCGTGTTGGAGCACCGCCTGGCCGCGGAGGACCCTGTCGCGCCCGGGAGCGGGAAGTGGCAGCGGGCCGCCACGGATCTCGCGCTCGACGGCGGCGAAGTCCCGTTCGCGGCCGCGGTCGAGCTGGTCGAAAGCTGACGCGCCGGCGGCGCAGACTCAGTCCCGCGGGAGGCCGAGGCCGCGGGTGGCGATGAAGTGAGGTACACCGAATGAAAGCCGGCCACATACCGCGGCTTATCGCCACGCTCAGTACGTTTTGCCTGTTGGCAGGAGCGTCCCTTCTCGGCGCCCTGATGATCGCCGGCGCAGGTGACGACGGCGAGGTAAAGGCCCCGCCTTCAGGGGCGGGGCCAGCCGCGACGCCAACGGCGCCCGTGGCGATAAACAAGCTGGTGCCGCTGTCGCAGGCGATCCTGTTCCTGGGGAGCCCGCCGGCCATCGCGAGAGTTGCGGAGGCGGTAATGGCCAGTGATGTAGAGGGCATCCTGGCACTCAGTCCCAAGCGGACATATGCCTGCCTGAAGGGGGATTCACGCAGCGGCTATTTGTGCAAGGACATGCCGATCCCTCCGGGGACCAGCGTCGAGATACCTGTCGTCCATATGAGCGATGGGAACCCCGTACCCGTGGAGACGGCCCGGGCAATTCTGCACGAAGTGCTGGACAACAACACACCACGACTTGTCTTCGTCGGGCGCACCCAGGACTGGCGGCGGCCGGGGGCGGAGGAGATCCACCTGGCATTTCGCTTTGACCGCCGCCAGTCGCCCTCCGACGGCAACAGGGCGAGCAGCTCGATCTACCTGCGTTTAGTCCGCGACGGCGAGGTCCCCATCATCGACGTCTCGACCTGGGATGGCTCGGCCCTGGCGATTTGGCGGGGAAACAACCACCCGGCCGACGGAATCGTCGCGATCGCACCTGAGCTGGTGGCCGAGGAGGCCGCCTATGATTCGGACCTTAACCGGCGGGCCATTGAGTCACACGCAACTGAGCAAGCGATTCGCACCGCCACGGCGAGGGCCGCACGCTAAGCCGGCGCTCGTCCCTCGACTCGGCAGCTTCAAAGGCGGCGGGGCGGGAGGCTCGCCAGCCGCGGCGGCGGTGGAGCTGGTCGAAAGCTGACGTCGCCACGCAGCTTCAGTCGCGCGGCAGGCCGAGGCCGCGCGTGGCGATGATGTTGCGCTGGATCTCGCTCGACCCGCTGTAGATTGTCGGTGAGACGTTCGAAAGGTGCCCCTTTTCCAGGATGCCGGCGTAGAGCACGCCGCCCGAATCGGGCTCGAGCGCGCCACGCGGTCCGAGAAGGTTCACGCCGAAGTTCGTGATGCGTTGCGCCAGTTCGGTGGCGAACACCTTGATGACGGAAGCTTCATAGTTCGCGACAAGGCCCGATTCCTGCATCCAGGCGGTGCGGTAGCTCAGCAGGCGGCCGGTCTCGTTCGCGGTCCAGAGGTCGGCCAGGCGGTGGCGAAGGATATCGCGGTAGGCGCTGCCCGGCTTCTGCTCGCGCAGATAGCCCGCGAGCAGTTCGAGCGTGCGCTGGTTGGCGGCGATGGAGGCGACGTTCGACCGCTCGAAGTCGAGCAACGTCATGGCCACGTACCAGCCGTTGTTCTCTTCGCCCACGCGGTTGGCGATCGGCACGCGCACGTCTTCGAAGAACACTTCGTTGAATTCGTGATACCCGGCGAGGTTGACGATCGGCCGCACGCTGATGCCCGCGCTCTGCATGTCGGCCAGGAGGAAGGAGATGCCCTTGTGCTTGGGTGCCTCGGGGTTGGTGCGCACGAGGAGGAAGCACCAGTCGGCGTGGTGGGCGCCAGTCGTCCAGATCTTCTGGCCATTCACGACATAATCGTCACCGTCGCGAACGGCGCGGGTCTGCAGACTCGCGAGGTCGCTGCCGGCGCCCGGCTCGCTGTAGCCCTGGCACCAGACGGTGTCGCCGGCGGTGATGCGCGGCAGGTGCTCGCGCTTCTGCGCCTCGCTGCCGTGGAGGATGAGCGTGGGGCCGATCATGCCCACGTTGAAAACGCGCCCCGCATCTGGCGCGCCCGCGTAGGAGAGTTCTTCGGAGAAGATCATCTGGCTGATGTGGCTCCAGCCGAGCCCGCCGTACTGCTCCGGCCAGGCGGGCGCCACCCAGCTCCTGGCCGCGAGTTTCTTGAGGAAGGCCATCTGTTGGGGCCAGTCCTCCTGGCTCGTGGGCCGCGAGGGGCCGGGACCGGCCGGGATCGATTCGCGCAGGAACGCGCGAACCTCCGAACGGAGAGCTTCGTGCTCAGCGGTGAACTTGAACTCCATGGGGCATTCCTGGAGAAGTGTCGGCGCGCCGCGCCGTGACCAGTCTAGCTTACCGGAGGGTAAGTTGGGCGCCCGCGCTTAGCGGTAGTTCCCGAACTTGAGCTTGATGCCGTAGTCCTGTCCCTTGAGCGCGGTGATGACCTGCTGCAGTTCGTCCCGGCTGGGGGCGCTGACGCGCACGGCATCACCCTGTACCTGTGACTGCACCTTCTTGTACTTCTGGTCCTTGATGAACTTCACGATCTTGCGGGCGGTTTCGCTTTCGATGCCCTGGGTCATGGTTACTTCCTGGCGCACGCTGCCGCCGGAAGCCTGCTGTACCCCTCCGCGGTTCAGGTTCTCGAGCGGCACGCCGCGGGCGATGAAGCGCTGACGCATCACTTCCCAGATCGCGTTCAGCTTGTACTCATCGGCCGTGTGGATGTTGAGCTTCGCCTGGGGGCGGTCGTAATCGATTCCCACGAGCACGTTCTTGAAGTCGAAGCGCGTCGTTATCTCCTTCTTCGCCTGGTTCACGGCGTTATCCACTTCCTGGAGGTCGACGCCCGTGGTGATATCGAACGACTCTTCCTTCGCCATGGGAAGAGACTAGCGCTTTCGGGCGCACCCGTCATGGTGTGCCGGCCATGGTCGCATCGGGCCTCCTTCGCGACGTGCTCGTAAACCAATGTGGCGCGGCTGGGGTTCGGCGCTCGACATGTGGCATCTGTGCCTGGCGAGCATCACTTCGGCCTGCTCGATGCGTTCATCAGCCGTAAGCGGCGGGGGACATTTCGCGCATGCCTTCGAGGATGCGTTCGGCGCGGCGGGCGGGGTCGGGCTCGCTTGTCGAAAGGGAGAGGAAGGCGGTATCGACGCCCGCGTCCATGTAGCGCTTGATGTGCGCGCGCCGCTCCTCGGCGGTGCCACGGATGATGAGGTCATCCACGACCTGGCCCGGGATGGCGGCCACGGCGGCCTTGCGATCGCCCGCCTGCCAGGCCTCCCACATGGGCCCGAGGGCTTCCGTGCGGCCAAGCCAGCGGTGAAATTCGGCGTACACGGGCACGTTCAGGTAAGCCGTGATGGCGCGGCGCGCGATCATCTCTGATTCGGGGCCAGGCGGGTCGATGTTGATCATCAGGCGGGCCGTTATCTCGATCTTCGATGGGTCGCGTTCGGCGGCGGCCGCCGCTTCGCGCACCACAGCAATGGACTTGCGGCAGTCTTCGGCGGAAAGCCAGTTGATGATGGCGCCATCGCCTACTTCGCCAGCCACCCGCAACATGCCTTCGCGCAGGGCGGCCACGTGGATGGGGATCGGCTGGGCGGGCGGGCGGCTAAGCCGGAAGCCGTTCACGCGCACAGTCTTCCCTTCGAAGACAACGCGCTCTCCGGCGAGCGCCTGGCGCAGGAACTGTACCGTCTCCTTCACGCGCGTCGCTGGGCGTTCGAAGCGCATGCCGTTCCACTGCTCAACAATCGGCTGAGAACCCGAGCCGATGCCGAATTCGAAACGGCCGGGCGCGATTTCGGCCATGCCCGCGGCGCTCTGGGCGAGTGTTGCCGGGCCGCGCGTGTACACGTTCGCTATGGCCGTGCCCACTCGCATCTTCGTCGAAAGCGCGACCACAGCGAGCGGCGTGAACGGGTCGATGCCATCGACCTCGTACGACCACGCGTCGGTGTAGCCGAGCTTTTCGAGTTCCTGTGCGATTTCGACATGCTGGAGGTTGGTGAAGCCTTCGAGCGGTACGGAAAGGGCCCAGCGCTTCTTAAACATCGATGCCGTTGCCTCCAGAGGCGATGAGCTGCGTGGCGGCCGCGATCATCATCGGCACGCGCCATTCGAATTCGGCGGCGCCCGGGTTGGCGGCCGCCCCTTCGATGTAGTGCATGTAGAGCCCTTCGATGATGACGATGCCCTTGAAGGCCGCGAGCACGCGGTAGAACAGGAAATCACGCAAGGAGCGGCCACTGAGCAGCTCGTAGCGCGCCGCCATTTCGGCGGCCGGAGGGAAGCCAGGCAGGTCCACGAGTCGCGGCGCGAGCGGCTGGGCGTCTTCGTAGCCGGGCACCACCGCCGGCTTCATCCACGTGTTCAGCAGGTAGCTGAGGTCCGCGAGTGGGTCGCCGATGGTCGCCATCTCCCAATCGAAGATGGCGATGAGGCGCGGCTCGTTTGCATTGAACATGACGTTGTCGAGCTTGTAGTCGCCGTGGACGACGGTGTGGGGTACGTCGCCGGGGATGCGTTCCTGCAGCCAGGCCGTGATCGCATCGAGGCCGGGGAGGGCGCGCGTGCGCGGCTTCGTCAGTTCCCACTGCTTGCTCCAACGCCCCACCTGGCGGCGGACGTAGCCCGAATCCCTGCCCTCGATGCCGGCCGCACGCCAATCGACCGCGTGCATCTCCACGAGGGCGTCGACCATCTCTTCGCCCACAATGCGTCGGCCTTCGGGGGTGTCGTAGGCGGCGGGGATTTCGAAGCGCAGGACAGCCCCCAGCTTGCGCTCCATCAGATAGAACGGCGCACCGATGACGGACGGGTCCTCGCACACCGCGATCGGCCGCGGCACACGCGCGCGCCCGTACAGGCCGGAGATGAAGCGGTGTTCGCGCAGGACATCGTGCGCGGTGGGGAGGAGCGGCCCCGCGGGAGGGCGGCGCATCACCCACTGCTCCCGGCCGCGCGTCACGTAGAACGTCTCGTTGGAATAGCCCGCCACGTGCTTCTCGACGCGAATCGGGCCGCGCTCGCCGGGCACGCACTCGTTCACGAAGCGTTCCAGCGCCGGGATATCGATCAGGTGGTCCAGCGCGGGCGTGGTCACAGCGTGTCCTCACGGGGCAGAAACGATCCCGAGTCTGACGCGCGGTGGCAGGGGGCGTCAACCGAGCGAAGCACCACAACGCCCGCCAAGGGCGAGCGGGCCGCGCTGAGCGCCCGTCAGCTGCTCAGCATCTCCAGGGCGTATTCCATATTGCTCTGCATGGAGGGGGCGATGACCTCCCAGTGCGCGTCTGGGCGCTTCCCGCGGCGGTGCAGCATGAGGTTGAAGCCGCTGATGATGGCGAACTTGTACACCGCCAGTGCTTTGAACCAGCGGATGTCACCGGGGTCGGCGCCCCAGGCTTCGCGGTAGAGCTCCTCGAGTTCGTCCGCCTCGGGCATGAGGCCGCCGCTGGTGGCCCCATCGTGCGCCCACGCCCGCGGTTCGTTGAAAGCGCAAATCCAGCCCACATCGTTCAAGGTCGCGCCGATGCCCGTCAGCTCCCAGTCGATGACTGCCAGCAACCGCGCGTCGGCCGAATACATCAAGTTCGCCCACTGAAAGTCGCCGTGGTAGATGGCGATGCGCGTTCCGGAGGGCAACTGGGCGAGCAGCTTGTCCCGCACCACCGGCTGGAGCGCCAGCCGTTGCTGTTCGGCGCCCTTTTCGTAGAAGCGGTCCCAGCGCGTTACATCGTATTCGAAGCCCCAGAACTCGCCCAGGTAGGGTGCGCGTGCGGGGTCCACGCGGTGGATGGCGGCGAGCGCGGCCATCGCCTGGCGGGCCATGCTCTTGCGCTGCCCGGGGTTGAAGGTGGCCAGCCATTCGCCGCGGAGCACGTCGCCTTCGACGCGCGGCACGACGAAGTACGGGTCGCCGAACCACTCTGGCTCATCGCCCGCCCAGATGACGCGCGCGTGCGGCACGACGGTGCCCTCCATCGCGTTCAGCGACGCGACCTGCCGAAGCACGTCGCCAGTGCCTTCGTGCTTCACGTTGGGCGGTGGCAGGCGCATGAAATAGCGTTCGAGGCGGCCGCGCACCATCACGTCGAAGAGGTAGGAGAACCCCGCGTGGCCGGGGCCGGGCTCCACGTTGAGCACGCGCACGGCGGGGTCGCCGCTCTTCGCGCGGCAGAAGGGGACGAGCCGCTCCCTGATTTCCTCGATATCCATGGCATGCCTCAGCCGTGCGCGCAGGCCGCGTAGGGCGACGACCGCTTTGGCGATGCTACGGCGGATCCGATGTGACGCAAAGAGGCCACATGGCCAGTTGCCGATCGGGCGCGGGTGGGTGATTCAGTCGCCGCCGCGCCGGCCCTCCCAGTCGTCGTCCTTGTCCTTCTTGTCGTCGCCGCCGTGCCCGGAGCGATTGTCTCCGTCCGCGGGCTTGAGTGCTGGGCCGGGCCGGGCGGGAGGCTGCGCGTTGGCGCTCGCAGGAGGCTGGGGCGCCGCTTCATGAAGCGAGGCGAGCAGGCTGCGGGCGTACCTGGCCGCCGCCGCGGCCGCGTCCCGGGCTGAGGCGCCCGGCGGGACGCTGGCCGGGTCATCGGCGCCCATGCGCGCGGAGATGAAGGCGCCACCGCCCAGCATCGTCACGAGGCCGACCGCCACCAGGAGGAGGGCGGTGGGCGCCCACGCGCGCCTCTGCCCTACTTTCCCGTGCGGCCGGCCAAGATGCGGGTCGGTCCTCGCAGCGGCTGCGGCTGCAGTGGCCAGAGCGCCGGCCTTCGCCGGGACGGCAGAGGGAGCGGCCCGCCGGGCAGCGGCCAACGCCGACGACGCCGCCACAACAGCCGGCACCGCCGCCACGATGCGCCGTGTGTCGTGTCGCGTAGCCGCGTGGAGCGCGCCTTCCAGTGCCTGGCCGAAAGCCACCGCGGAAGCGTGGCGGTTCTCCGGCCGCATCTGCAGTTCGCGGGCCAGTACCGCCTCCAAGGTTGCCGAGGCAGCGGGCGCGATCGTGCGCAGGGGCACGATCGGTCCGGCCAGCCGCTGTCCCGCCGAGACCACCGTCGCGCCGCTGAACGGGAGGCGGCCCGCGATGGCTTCGTACAGAGTCAGTGCAAGTGCGTAGGTGTCGCTGTGTGCTGTGGGGGCGTGACCTTCCAGCACTTCCGGGGCGATATACGCAAGCGTGCCCACCAGCTCCCTTGCCTCGTCCGGTGCAAGCGTGGCTCCGAAGCGGGCAGCGATCCCGAAATCGGCGAGCTTCGCGGCGCCCGGCGCTGCGAGCAGGATATTCTCCGGCTTCACATCGTTATGGATGAAGCCGTGGCCGTGGGCGAAAGCGAGCGCCGCCGCGACGTCGAGGCCGAGCGCGATCGCAGCGGCCTCGTTCAGCGGCCCGTTCTGCTGCAGGTGCTCACGCAACGACGGGCCATCGATGTACTCCATCACCACATACGCCTGGCCATCCGCGTGGCCGGCATCGTGGACGGCCGCGATGTTCGAGTGCAGCAAACCCCCGACGAGCTCGGCTTCGCGCCTCGGGTCGCCGAATCCATCCCCCCATTCCGTCCCCGGGCGCGCGATCTTGACGGCGACCGTGCGGTGCAGGCGCTCATCCTCGGCCAGCCAGACATCGCACACGCCGCCGGACGCGATCAGGCGTCCGAGGCGGTAGCGGCTATCAACCAGGTATCCCGGTCCCATCGCACCTACGTTACGCCCGCAGCGCGCCCGGCGTGACTAGATGGGGCCGGGTCATGGTTTCGGTTCCATGCCCGTTCGGGGCCACTTTACCGGCTTCGCGACGAGAGCGCGGCGCGGCGCGGCTGGTTCAGGCGCCGAAATCCCAGCCCTGGCCGGCGCTGAAGCTGCGGAAGATGCGCCGCGACACGACCATGCGGTGCGATTCATCCGGGCCATCGTAGATGCGGGCGGCGCGGGCGTTACGGTACATCGCTTCGAGCGGCGTATCGCCCGAGACGCCGCGGGCGCCGTGCACCTGGATGGCGCGGTCGATGACGTCGTGCAGCACCTTCGCGCCGAAGAACTTGATCGCGGAGATTTCGACGCGCGCTTCGTCGCCCGTATCGATCTTCCTGGCGGCGTGGAGCGTGAGCAGGCGGGCCGCCTGGATTTCGACGTAGGAATCGGCGACCCAGTTCTGCACGGTCTGCTTTTCGGCGAGGGTTGAGCCGTAGACTTCGCGGTGGAGCGCGTATTCACACATGATTTCGAAGGCGCGCTGCATCTGCCCGAGCCAGCGCATGCAGTGGTGGATGCGGCCGGGGCCGAGTCGGCGCTGAGCGATGCGGAAGCCGCCGCCCGCTTCGCCCAGCAAATTGGTCAGCGGGACACGCACGTTTTCGTAGCGGATTTCGCAGTGCGAGCCATCGGTTTCACCCATCACGGGCACCGGGCGGATGATGTTGAAGCCCGGCGTGTCGGTGGGGACGACGATCTGGCTGAAGCGCCGGTGGGGCGGCTGGTCGAGTTCGGTGGCGCACATGACGATGGCGAAGGCCGAGCCTTCGGCCTGGCTGGTGAACCACTTGTGGCCGTTGATGACCCATTCATCGCCATCGCGCACGGCTTTCGTCTGCAGGGTTGTGGGGTCCGCCCCCGAAACCTCGGGCTCGGTCATGGAGTAGCACGAATAGATGTCGGAGTTGCGAAGGGGCTTGAGATAACGGTCCTGGAGTTCCTGCGAGCCGAACTGGTAGAGGATTTCGGCGTTGCCCGAATCGGGCGCCTGGGCGCCGAAGGCGAGCGGGGCGACGCCGCTCCGCCCGAGGATTTCGTTCATGTACACGTACGGCATGAAGCCGATGCCCATGCCGCCCGCTTCCGCGGGCAGGTGGGGCGCCCACATGCCCATGGCCTTGGTCTTGGCCTGCAGTTCCTTCATCTTCCCGATGCCTACGGGATCGCGGCGGGCGCTGTGTTCGTGAAAGAGCGCCTCATTCGGGTAGATGTCCGAATCCATGAACTGCTTCACGCGATCACGGAGGTCGTCGATTTCCTGCTCGCTCAACTTGCGGTCGGTGGCATGCGCCTGCACAGCGGTCATTTTTCGCCTCGTTCTGCTGGATTGCCCGCGCATTCTAACGGGATCGGGGGCGGCTGTCCGGCCGCGCCGGGTTGAACAGTAAGCGCCGCCGCGGCCGGCCCGAGCCGTAGGCGTGCGAACTACCGCCCCTGCGGCTCGTCGACGGGGTGGTAGTGATGAGCGTGGTGGCTGCCGCGGCGGCGCTGCAGCCATCCGCTCAGCAGCCCATGATTCGGCGCCAGCACCAGCGCCGCCGCGAAGAACGCCGTCGCCGCTAGCACGATCGTGCCCCCCGCCGCCGTATCGGCGTGGTACGAGATGAAGAGCCCCCCCACGCTGCTCACGACGGATATCGCGACTGAAAACGCCATCATGCGGCCGAGGCGGTCGGTCAGGAGGCGGGCGGTGGCGGGCGGAGTGACGATGAGGGCAAGGATGAGGATGTTCCCGACCGTCTGCAGGCTGACGACGATGGTCGCGGAAACGAGCATCAGGAGGAGGATATCGAGCCAGAACACCGGGTAGCCCGCCGAACGCGCCATGGTGGCATCGAAGGCCACCAGCGTGAACTCCTTCAACAGCGCAAAGAGAATGCCCGCGACGGCAAGCGAGACCACCAGCGTCACCACGATGTCGGCGTTCGATACCCCGAGCACATTGCCGAAAAGGAGCGAGGCGAGGTCCTTCTTGAAGCCCGCCTGACGGCTGATGAGGACAACGCCCAGCGCGAAGAACGCCGCGAAAATGACACCGATGGCGGTGTCTTCGCTGACGCGCCGGCTGCGCGAGAGAATGCCCACGCCCAGCGCCGTGAGCAGCCCGAAGGCGAATGCCCCGATGACGATGCTTTTGCCCGCCATGTACGAAAGCACCACGCCGGGGAAGACAGCGTGTGCGAGGGCATCTCCGATGAAGGAGAGGCCGCGAAGCACCACAAAGCAGCCAACAAGGCCGCAGATGACCCCGACGATCGTGACCTCAACGGTGGCGCGGCGCATGAATTCGTACGTCCAGGGCTCGCTGATGAAGTCGAACATGGCTAACTGAACACCGCCACCTGGCCACCGAAAGTCGCGCGCAGGACTTCGGGAGTGTACGTCGTCGCGGTCGGGCCGTAGGCGACGAGGCGGCGGTTGAGGCAGCACACGTGAGTGCAGGTTTCGCTCACCTCGTCCAGGTCGTGGGTGGCCATGAGGACAACTACGCCCGCCGCGGCGAAATCGGCGATGGCGCCGTGGAAGACGGCGCGGTTCTCGGCGTCGATGCCGGTGAAAGGTTCATCAAGCAGGACGACGCGCGGTTCCTGCGCCATCGCACGGGCGAGGAAGATGCGCTGCTGCTGACCGCCGGAGAACTGGGAGATGTGCCGCCCGCCCATCCCGGCGAGACCCAGCTGCTCGAGTGCCGCCCGAGCCCTCGCGCGCTCGGCGCCCGAGGGCCGCCGGAACCAGCCCGCCGAGCGGTAACGTCCCATGAGCGCGACATCCAGGGCCGTAACGGGGAAGTCCCAATTCACCTCTTCGCGCTGGGGGACGAAGGCGATTTCGCTCGCGTGGGCGCGCGCCTCGTCGCCACCGAGCAGGATTTGGCCGCGACGGGGCGGCAATACGCCCGCAATCGCCTTGAGCAGCGTGCTCTTGCCGCCGCCGTTCGGGCCGATCACGCCAACGATATCGCCGGGGGCGGCGGCGAAGGCGATGCCGTCCATCTGGAACACGCTGCCGTAGCCGACGCTCAGCTCGTGGACTTCGAGTCCCGCCGTCGCCCCCGGCGCGCTCACTTGAGCGCCTCGACGATCTTGCGCGCGTTCGCGAGCAGCATGCCGTGGATGGTTTCGGCGCCGGAACCCGGTTCACCGAGCGAATCGCCGTAGAGGTCATCGACGATGCGCACGCCCGTATCGCGCGCAATCTGGCGGGCGGTCGCGGCATCGAGCGAGCTTTCAGCGAAGATCGCCTTCACATTCTCCCGCCGGATGGTATCGACGAGCGCCGCCAGTTCCCGCGCCGATGGCTCGGACTGGGTGGTGCTCCCCGGGATGACGGTGCCCACGAGCGTGAGCCCGAAGCGGTCGATGAAGTACCCGAAGGCGTCGTGGTCGGTGACGAGCTTGCGGTTCTGCGGTGGCACGGTTTCGATGAGCGCCTCGATCTGCGCGGCGGTGTCATCCAGGGTGCGGCCGTACGCGGCCGCCCGGCCGCCGAAAGCACCGGCGAGCGCGGGCTCGGCCACCCCTAACGCGGCCGCGATGTTCGCCGCCATCACCCTGGCGTTCCCCGGGTCATGCCAGACGTGCGGGTCAGGCTCGCCGCCCGTTTCCCGTACGTCTATCCCGTCAGTGACCGTGACCACACGGCTTCCCGCCTCGGCGCTTTCAATCGCGTCGTCAAGGAACTCGTCCAGGCCGATGCCGTTGCGAAGCACAAGGCGCGCGGAGCGCAGAGCCTTGAGGTCGCCCGCCGTCGCCTCGTAGTCGTGAGGATCGATGCCCGGCTTGATGAGGACGCGAACCTCAATGTCGTTGCCGCCCACTTCGCGGGCAAGCGCACCAATTTGCACAGTGGTCGCGACCACGCTCAGATTTCCGTTCGCAGTGGCCCCGCCCGATGCGCCACTGCCGCCGCACCCGATTGCCGCCACGGCCAAGACCCCTGGCAACGTGGCCACGATGGAGCGCCCAATGAGATGAGGTCTCACGCGGCGATGATACTGAGTATCAGTGTGCGCCGCAAGCTCAAAGCGTGACCGCCGGCGCCGGTCGACCAGGGCGCGTGCCGTGACTGTACCGCCAACGCGGGCACCGGCAGGCGCGCTGTACAATGCGCGCATTCAGGAGGAATACCCTTGCGCTTTGGATTCTGGCCCGGTGCCAACAACTCATGGACGGATATTCTTGAAGTCTCGCACCACGCCGAAGCGAGCGGCTGGGACGGCATCTGGTTCGCCGACCACTTCATGCCCAACGCCGCCGACACCGGCGGGCCGACCAACGAAGCGTGGACGACGATGGCGGCGCTGGCCGCCTCCATCCCGCGCGTGCGACTGGGGACGCTCGTCACCGGCAACACGTACCGCCACCCCGCCGTGCTCGCGAAGATGGCGGCGGGCGTCGATATCATCAGCGGCGGGCGGCTTATCCTCGGGCTGGGCTCCGGCTGGCAGGAAAACGAGCACAGCGCCTACGGGCTCGAATTCTCCACAGTGGGCGGTCGGCTCAGCCGTTTGGAAGAGGCCTGCCAGGTGATCAAGGGCCTGTTTTCGAACGAGAAGACCACCTTTCACGGCCGTTACTACAACCTGGAGGATGCGCCGCTCGCGCCAAAACCGATCCAGGACCCGCTGCCCTTGCTCATCGGTGGAGGGGGCGAGCAGCGCACCCTGCGCATAACCGCGAAGTACGCGGACGAATGGAACGTTTGGGGCACACCGCAGACGCTCCGCGAGAAGATGGCCGTGCTCGAACGGCATTGCGCCGATGTCGGCCGCAACCCCGCCGAAATCCAGCGCTCGGCTGTCGCGCTGCTCGTGCTCACCGGCGACGAGGCCGTCATCGAACGCACCAAAGCCGCCGGCCGCCCGGTCATTGCCGGCGATGTCGAGGCGGTGCGTGCCGTCATCCGCGACTACGACGCGGCGGGAGTCCACGAAGTGATCATCCCCGACTTTAACCTCGGGCCGATGGACCGCAAGAAGGCGACGATGGACACCTTCATCAAGGATGTGGCGCCCGAGTTCCGCTAGCCCGGCGAGGCTATTCGCGTGCAGCGGCGGCCGCAGCGCGGCGGGCTTCGAAGGGGTTGGCGATGCCGTAGTGCGCCGTAAGCAGCTTCAGGAAGTCGCGGATGGGCGGCGCGAGGATGCGGTTGCGCAGGACGTGCACGCCCACGTCGCGCTGGGCGGGCTGTTCCATGTCGCGGATATCAACGCGCACGAGCTTGCGATTCTCCACATCGCGGGCCACGGAGACGACGGGAAGGATGGCGATGCCCAGGCCCGCTTCCACCATGTGCTTGGTGGTTTCCATCGAATCGAGTTCCATCAGCGATTCGGGCACGATGCCGGCGCGCAGGAACATGCTGTAAACCAGGCTGTGGTAGCTGGAGCTGTGTTCGAAGAAGAGGAATGGTTCCCGCCCCGCTTCGGCGAAGGTGACGCGGCCGAGGGCGGCGAATGGGTGCGAGGGTGCCACCACCAGCGCCAAATCATCGTTGTAGAGGTGCAGCGACTCGACTTCGGGATGCTGCGTCAGGCGGCAGATGGCGATATGCATCTCGCCCGCGATGAGCCGCTCGATGATCTCCTCGGTGTTGCCCGTGCTCAGGTGGACGTGGACGCGGGCGCGCGCATCGCGGAAACGCCTGAGGATCGGGGGCAGCACGTACGTAGCGATGCTCGAACTGACGCCCAGGCGAAGGCTTCCAGCGTCGCCGTGTCGCACCGCGTCTATGGCGTCGGTGCCTTCCTGGACGGCGGTGAGGGCACGCTGCGCGTGGGGCATGAAGGCACGGCCGGCATCCGTCAGGGTCACGCTGCGCCCGCTGCGTTCGAACAACCGGTCACCAATTTCGCGCTCCAGCGATTGGATGCGCGCGGTCACGGAAGGCTGCGTGAGGAAGAGGGCTTCGGCGGCGCGGCTGAAGGAACGGTGGTGCGCTACCTGCAGGAAGGCCTCGAGCTAGGCAAGTTCCACGGTGTCTCCGGGCCCGGTTTAGCCGGCCTGGTCTACTTGAAGAAAGCGGCGTTAAGGGCGATGAACGGTTTCCATTCGGGCTTCAGGTCGTCTTCATGGAAGATCGCGGCCACGGGGCACGCGAGTTCGCAGGCAGCGCAATCGATGCACTGGTCCGGGTTGATGTAGTACTGCTCGGCGCCCTCGCTGCTGTGGATGCAATCGACGGGGCACACTTCGACACAGGACGCATCCTTGACGCCGATGCAGGGTTCGCTGATGACGTAAGGCATCTGTGACTTTCTCCGCGGACGCAGTTACTCGGGCGCCACTCCACGCTTGTACACGACGACGTCACCTTCGAGGCGGGCCTGGCAGGCGAGGCGCAGCCGCGGGTCTTCGATGGAACGCGGCCCGCGTTGGCGCAGCAGGTTGAAGCGCTCGTAGCGGCCCATGCGGCTCAGCCTCCCAATGCCGGAGACCACGTCCATGGCGCAGTTGGTGCACTCACCGTTCTTCGCGCAGCCCACCGGCCAGTAATAGCCGCGCACGCAAACGGCGTCCATCACGGTATCGCCAGCGTTCGCTTCAACTTCGATGCCAAGAGGTTCGACGCGTATGCGGGGCACGGGCGGAATTGTATCACGATGGGGCGCGGCCCCCCCTCCCGGGCGGTAGGGCTCGGGCTGTGGCGAGGGATCGAATGCGTCATAAAATGCGGAGGCGCTCGATGCGCTCAAAATGGCGAAGGTTCCCGGTGACCAGCACGACTTCATGCTCCAGAGCGGTGGCTGCGATCAGCACGTCGGGCAGTGGCACGGGCATCCCCTGCGCCCGGAGCAGCCCACGGATGATGGCCGCCCTCCGCGCCACCGCTCGGTTGATGCCCAGCACTCTCGCTTCACTTAGCAGCTTCCTGAGCCCCTCTTGCTGGCGAGCCCGGTCCCGGCCGTAGTACACGCCCTGGTAGAGTTCGGCGTAGGTCACAATTGAAATTGCGGTGCCGGAGCTGCTGAGTTCCGCTAGTAACGATGCGCCGCGACCCCGCCCGTTCAGAAACTCTACCGCTCTGTCTGTGTCCATCAGATAGGTCACAAAGCGGGGATTTCCCGGTCGTCGGGGAGGTCGCGGTCCTCGTAAACGTCACGCAGAAACGCCTCCACGTCGACATCTCCCCAAGAACCCCTCGCCGACAGGAACGCGGCGTGATCTTCCTCCGCTGAGCGCTTCTTCCATCGTCGCGGGGGCGGTACCACAACGGCCACGGTCTCCCCGCCCCGCCGCAGCGCACACGGACGGGCGCTCCGCTTCACCGATTCCGCCAACTCGAGCAGTTCGGGGAGGCCGTCGATGTCCAGGACCTGTGGTTCCCTCTTCGCTCGTGATGTCACCGTGCCATCCTATCTTACCCCAACTCCGGCAGCCGGTTCGCCCAGCCCAGCGCGCGCTCGAAGGCATGCGCCGCCATGACCATGCGCCCTTCATCGAAGAAGTTGCCGATGATCTGCAGACCAACCGGGAGCCCTTCGCTCAGGCCGCAGGGGACGCTTATCGATGGCAGGCCGGCGACCGAAGCAGGCAGCGTGTAGATATCGTTCAGATACATGGCGTAGGGGTCGTCCACCTTCGCGCCGAGGGGGAAAGCCACTGTGGGCGTGGTGGGCGTGACGAGCACGTCGTACCGCGCGAACGCCTCTTGGAACTCCCGGGTGATGACGGTGCGTACCTTCTGCGCCTTCAGGTAGTACGCATCGTAGTAGCCGGCGCTGAGCGCATACGTGCCGAGCATGATGCGGCGCTTCACTTCCTGCCCGAATCCGGATGCGCGCGTGTGCTCCATGTTCTCCCACATGCTCCCGCGGGAACGGTCGCTGTAGCCATACTTCACGCCGTCGTAGCGCGCCAGGTTGGCGCTCGCTTCACTGGGGGCGATGAGGTAGTACACCGCGAGCGCGTGTTCGGTGCTGGGCAGCGAAAGCTCGCGGTCGATCAGGCAGCCGAGCCCTTCGAAGATGCGCAGTGCCTCTTCGACGCGCGCCTTCACCCCCGCTTCCATGCCGCTGATGAAGTATTCCCGGGGGACGCCGATGCGCATGCCGCGAACGTCGCGCCCGAGGTAGTGGCGGAGGTCGGGCAACGGCTCGGGGTTGCTGGTGCTGTCGCGCGGGTCGTGGCCGGAAATACCATCGAGCACGGTGACCGCGTCCTCGACATCGCGCGCGAGTGGCCCGACCTGGTCGAGCGAGCTCCCGAAAGCGACGATGCCGTAGCGGCTAACGCGGCCGTACGTGGGGTCCATGCCCACGACGCCGCAAAGAGCCGCGGGCTGACGGATGCTCCCGCCCGTATCGCTGCCGAGGGCGACAAGGCATTCGCCCGCGGCCACCGCCGCGGCCGAGCCGCCGGAACTGCCGCCGGGCACCCTCGCCGTATCCCAGGGGTTGTGCGAAGGGCCGTAGGCGGAATGCTCGGTACTCGAGCCCATGGCGAACTCGTCCCTGTTAGCTTTGCCCACCATGACGGCGCCCGCCCGGCGCAAGCGTTCGTAAACGTGGCTGCTGTAGGGAGGGACGAAGTTTTCCAGGATGTGCGAACCCGCCGTGGTGCGCACGCCTTCGGTGACAATGACATCCTTGATGGCCACCGGTATCCCCGTAAGGGGCGTGGCGATGCCCGCCGCCAGCATGCCGTCTGCTTCCTCGGCCTGGGCCAGCGCAATTCCGGGCGTCAGACTGATGTAGGCGTGAACCCGGCCCTCGACACCGTCTACCCGGTCGAGCACGGCACGCGTGAGCTCGACGGAGCTGAACTCCCGCGCGCGCAGGCGTTCGTGGGCTTCGTGGGCGGTCAGCCGCCAGAGATCGCTCATTCCAGCACGGCCCGCACGCGGAAAAAGCCCTCCTCAGTCTCCGGCGCGTTTGCCAACACGGCAGCGGCGGGGAGCGATGGCGCAACAATATCGGCGCGCATGACGTTGGAAAGAGGGAACGGTTGTGCTGTCGGCTCGACACCTTCCGTATCGACGGCGGAGAGGGATTCGAAGTGTTCGAGGATGGCGGAAAGCTGCGCCGTAAACTGCTCCACCTCCGCGCCGCTGACTGCAATGCGGGCGAGTCGGGCGATATGCAACACATCTTTCGCTTCGAGGGCCATTGCCTGAGCGTACAACGGGAACCCCTTTACCGCGCGCATGGCCCGGTGGATATGGCTTTGTTACCCTCGCTGGCGATGCGAGCCAACGCGCAGAAGCGCCCAGCCGTGCGGCGCGGCCCCACCACCGGGCAGAGGCGGGGGCGCCCGTGAACGTCCTGCAGAAACGGCGCCTGGCGCGGGCGCGACTGGCTCGCCGGCGCGGCGGGCTGCCGTTCTGGGCCCTCGGCCTGCTGGCCCTTTTCGCGCTCGGGTCCGTTGGCGCCGTGGTGGGCATCGCCGTCATCTACGGGACCTACCAGTCGTACGCCGAGGACTACGTGCCCATCGATCAGAAGCTCCGCCAGACCAACATCGGGCTCACCGAGATCTTCGACCGAGGCGGCCCCGGTAGCGGCGTGCTGCTCGGTGCGCTGACGAACCCGGATGCGCAGCTGCTGGAGCCCGTGCCGCTCGACCGCATCTCGCCGTGGCTCATCCAGGCGACCATTTCCACCGAAGACAACAGTTTCGAAACGAACCCCGGCGTGAACATCAAGGGTCTGGCGCGCGCAGCCTATGAAAACTACATCGGCGGCGAAATAGGCAGCGGCACGGGCGGCTCATCGATAACGCAGCAGCTCATCAAGAACGTGTACATCTGCCCGAACATCGGCGATGCGCGCAGTCGCTGTGCAACGGCCGAACGCACGCTCGACCGCAAAATGCGGGAGATCGCCTACGCCATCGAATTGGAGCAGGACTACACCAAGGACGAGATCCTCACCTGGTACCTGAACCAGATTTCGTACGCCGACCGCTACGTGGGCATCCAGGCGGCTGCCCAGGGGTACTTCCGCAAGGATGCGAAGGACCTCACGCTGGGCGAATCGGCGCTCCTCGCGGGGGTGCCCTCCGCGCCCAGCCGCTATCACCCGCGCGTGAACTGCCTGTTGGATGACGAACAGCAAGCCTGCATCGTCGATGGCCTGGGGCGCACCGTCGTGGCCGGGGAAGCGAAACAACGCCAGGTGGACGTGCTCGACTTGATGGTGCGCCACGGTCGCGCGACGCCGGCGGAAGCCGATGCGGCCAGGGCTGAGGACATCCGTGTCTATTCGGTCACCAACCCGATCAGAGCCGCCGCCTTCATCGATAACCAGGTGGAGCCTCGGCTGGTACGCATGTGCGAAGCCGGCCTGCTCAGCCGCATCGAAGGCGCTGCGGACTGCGAAGCGAGCGTGCACGCGGCCGGTTACAAGGTCACGACAAGCCTCGATTGGGGCGCAACAGAGCGCGCCACCCAGATGATCGACGAGTGGGTGACTGACGGCCTCGAGAAGGGCTGTGAGTGCCACAATGCCGCCATTGTCACCATCGAACCCACCACCGGCCAGGTCATGGTCTATGCCGCAAACCGCAACCCTGCGGACACGCTCGAAAAACGCATCGGCGGCAACATCGACCAGTTGACGGAGATTAACCAGCCCGGGTCATCCTTCAAACCGGCGGTCTACCTGGCGTGGTTCGATACGCTCGGCAAGGCGCCGATGAACATCCTCTGGGACACGAGCCCGCTGACGGTGGAAGGCACCGCGATTACGAACCCGCGGCCCGGCGCCGGTAGCGAAGGCGCGGGCCTCATCTCGGCGCGCGCCGCGCTCGGTGGCTCGCAGAACGTGGGGGCTTTCCGCGCTGCCCAGGAAGCAGGCCCGGACAACGTCATAGAAATGGCCAAGAAGCTGGGCATTACCACCCTCCAGCAGCGCTTCGACCCCACCTTTCGCGCGCACCCCGACGTGACGTACGGCGCGTCCATCGCCACGGGGGGCGCCAACATTCGCGCCATCGACATGGCCTACATGAACGCGGTGTTTTCGAACATGGGCCTGATGGTGGGCACCACACACCTGGCGCGCACGGTCGAACTCAAGGACTTGCGCAGCCTCGCCCTCACCGAGGGGGCCGACTACGATAAAGCCTACGGGCAGTACCAGCAGTTCGCGCAGGGCCACATCCGCCTGCCCGGTACGCGCGAACTCGACCCCATCGTCATCCTCCAGATACGCGACCGCAATGGCCACGACCTGTTCACGCAAGGGGAACCGGATAAGCGGCAGGTCGTCGATGGGGGCTCGGTGTGGCTGATGCATTCCATCATCTCCGACTGCACCTCTCGCTTCATCATCTGGAGCTGCGGGGGCAGCAACGACGACCTCGCGCTCGAGTCCTTCCTCGACGGCGTCAAGATCCCGATGGGCGCGAAGACCGGCACGCAGCAGGGCCCGCTCAGCGCCGTCGATACGCTCGAAACATGGATGAACGGCTATTCACGCTATGCGGCTACCGCGCTCTGGCTTGGCAACGCCACGAACGAACTGATACGCGATGGCCCCGCCGCAAACTACGCCGCCGCCAACACCAACGTGCGCCTCTTCAAGAATTGGATGGGTGAGTACCACGGTATCCTCAAGGCGCGCGCGGTGTTCGATTCACCCGCCGGGTTTGATGCCCTGCGCCCGGCCAACGTCGCCACCCGCTCGCTACAGTCCCCCGCTACGGACCGCACCCTCGGCGGCGGCTTCTGCGATCAATTTGTCACCGGTTGGGTGCGCACCGATGTGCCGTACAAGGCCGACTGCGAACAGAGGGAAGTCGATTCGCGCAACGGCCTTCTCGCGAGCGATCAGACCTCCGCGCAGTACCGGGTCACGCGCAACTTCGTGAAGCTGCCCGGCTTTAAGGTGGAGCTGGCAATCGCCATGGCGCGGGCCAACGGCATTCCCATCGCGCCGACGGAAAAGAGCACAGGGCAGGGGGCGCTCGCGATTACCAACCTGACCAACGGCAAGACCATTTCCAGCGACACGCCCGTCATCGGCAGCGTGCTCACCTCGAGCGTTAGAGGGTGGAAGTTGGAGATCGGCGAAGGGGCGAATCCTTCGGCGTGGACCACGCTGGGCGCTGGCACCACGAAGGTGACCGATGCCCTGCTGGGAACGATCGTCCTGAAAGACCTGAAGGACGGCGTCTATACCGTGCGGTTGACCGCGGACGACGCCGTCGTGAAGGACCTCTCGGTCTCCGTGACGATCAACATCAAGAAGGCACCGGAGAAGACGCCGACCCCTTCTCCCACGCCCCGCGGCGGGCCGTCGCCCACGCGCACGCCCACTCCAGGTGCAACCCCAACGCCGAACGGCAACTAGCGGAAGCGGAAGCCCACGGCCAGGTTGACCGCCCGCGCCCACTCCGCCGCAGGCTGTTTCTTCTGGCCTTCGACCTGTACGCGCAGCACACGGAGCACACCGCCGTTCAGGCGCAAATCGAAGCCATCGTCGTCTATGTGCAGCACACGTCCGGGCATGCCCGGCTCCCCTTCGCTGCTGAGCCGGCAATCGAAAATCCGCAGGCGCTGGGCGGCGTGCATGGTCCACGCGCCCGGCTGGGGGTTGCAACCACGCACGAGTGCGTGCAGGCGCCGCGCCTCGGCGTGCCACTGGATCTCCGCGTGGCCGTCGCTGCACGGTGGTTCATACGTCGCCCGGGCGTGGTCCTGCGGGATGCGCGGGGCGTCGCCGGCTCCAACAATGCTCACGGCTTCGGCGATCGCCTCGATCCCCATCGGGAAGAGCCGTTCGAAATAGAGCGAGCCGACGGTATCCTCGGGGCCGATGGCGCAGCGCTTCTGCAGCAGCACCGGGCCCGTATCGATGCCCTTGTCAGGCCAAAAGATGGTGAGCCCGGTTTCCGTTTCGCCGTTGATGATCGCCCAGTTGATGGCTGCCGACCCGCGGTGCAGAGGGAGCAGGCTGGGGTGGTACTGGATCGTGCCCCGCGCGGCGGCAGCGAACGCTTCGGCGGGCAGTATTTCCGTCACGAACGCCATCACGCAGAGGTCGGCGTCGAGCGCCTGCCATTCGCCCAGGCCCTCCGCATCCTTCAACGCCGCGGTGTCTATGGCAGGGAGCTGAGCGGCCACGGCGGCTGCCCAGAGCGCGTCCGCGCGCACGGAGTCCCGCGGCGCGGGCGCGCTGATACCGGCGATTTCGACGCCGTCATCCAGGAGGCGCCGCAGTACGGCTTCGCCGAAGGCCGCCTGCCCCATGATGGAAACGCGCATGCCGGCCTCCCGGGGAACTCGCTCCCTCGCGGAGTGTAGCGCCCGGCGCCCCGCGGAAAGAAGGGGCGAATGCACGGGAGTGGCCGCTGGCCTACACTTGGCACCATGGCTGCTGACGAACATAGAGGAGTGCCCCGGGGCGACGTAACGCACGTCGCCCCTGCCCGCTAAGGCGGCGACGGATCTGCCCGGCCCCCCGGGGCGCCGCCAGCTGTGTTCCCAGGAGAAAATTCGTGTTCTGCATTGAACCGGCGCGAATCAGCGACGCCGAAGCCATCCATCAACTCGTCACGTTCTGGGCCGACCGCGGCGACATGCTGCACCGGCCACTGGGCGAAGTCTTCGAAGCGATCCGTGACTTCAAGGTCGCCCGCATCGATGGGCAGGTCGCGGGCTGCGGCTCGTTGCACATCATGGGCTCCGACCTGGCGGAGGTTCGGTCGCTCGCCGTGCGCGAAGACCTGCAGGTGCGCGGCATTGGTGCGGCCATCGTGGCCGCCTGCGTGGGCGATGCGCACGCCTTCGGGCTCGAGCGGGTGTTCGCGCTCACCTACCGGCCCGGGTTCTTCGAGAAGCAGGGATTCCGCGTTGCGAACGTGATGGAGTTCCCGCAGAAGGTCTGGAACGAGTGCGTCCGCTGTCCGTTTTTCACGAACTGCAAGGAAGTCGCGGTCGTACGGGACCTGCGCGAGCCAGTAGCGCTGGGCGTGCCCATGGCGAGCCGCTGAGGGTGAGGCGTCGAGGGCAGCGGTAAAGGAGCATGCTGGCGGAGTCTCTGCCGGGCTGCGTTGCAGCGTGGCTGCCTCGCGTGCTGTGCGAGCTTCAACTTCGGAATTCGGGCGCTGTGTCAGCGGGGCCAGGTGCCAGCCGGCGCCGGGCGGCCTGCCAGCGGCGGCGCCGGTAGTAGAAGAACAACGCGCTCGCGACAATGCCGCCCACCCAAACACCCCCGATCGCGAGCGTGATGCGAATGTCTCTGCCGAGCGCATCGCCCGCCGCGACGCCGATGATGGTGGGCGTGAGCATGCCAAAAAAACTGTAGATGAAGAACGGCCAGAAGCGGATCGAGGTCAGTCCGGCAAGAAAGCTGATCCAGTCGAAATTGACGACCGGCAACATGCGCGCCCAGAAAACGACGCGGCCGCCCATGCTATCGGCGAGGCCATCCAGGCGCTGGGCGGCCTTACCGCCGATGAGCCGCGCGAGGTGCTTGCGGCCCAGCCAGCGCGAGGCGTAGAAGGCCATCACGGAGCCGAGCATCATGCCCGCCATCGAATAGACCGAGCCGAGCACCGAGCCCCACGCCAGCCCCGCGGCGATGAAAATGGGCACGTTCGGGATGGGCGCGAACAGCACCGAGAGCGCCATCACCAGGATGAAGACGATCGGCCCCCACGCGCCCTTGGCCTCCACCCAGTCGCGGAACGGCTCGGCATCGATGTCGTACGGGATGCCCGCCAGTTCGGCAATGACGATGTAGGTGGCGACGAGCGCGACGAAGCCGCCAACGATGCCGAGCACCACACCCCGCCGCAGCAGCAGCGGGGTGTTCTCCCCTTCGAACACGAAACTATCGATGCTCGGGCGGTGTAAGTGATGGCGCGGGGCGTCAGGCGGCTGCATGCGCCCCCTGCTCCCGAAGGTAGCCAGGAAGGTTGAGGCGCCGCCTCAGGACTGCCGGGTAGCGTTCGTCGATGGGTGCCACTGCCTCCATCTTAGGGGCGTGGGGTGCAGCGGGCGTTAAGCGAAGCGGTCAGTCATGACCGATGGCCCGCAAAAAGACGTACAGCAACGGCATGGCGAACAGCACGGAATCGAGCCGGTCGAGAAACCCACCATGGCCCGGGAAGAAGCCTGAGGCGTCCTTCACACCCATGCGGCGCTTGATCGCGCTCTTGACCAGGTCGCCCGCCTGCGTGGCGATGGGCAGCAGCAGCGCGAGCGGCGCGATGACAAGGGCGCCTTCGCCGGTATCGAGCAGCGCGTTGAGCGCGAAGACCGTGGCAACCCCGGCCACGTAGCCGCCCACAGCTCCCTCCCACGTCTTCTTCGGGCTGATACCGGCGGCCATGGGGTGGCGGCCCACGAGTCGCCCCACGGCGTAGGCGCCGGTATCGACCGCGAACGTGCTCAGCAGCCCGAGGAATACCCACTCGCGGCCGTGGTCGAGGTCCCGCACGAGCACGATTGTGGAAAACAGCACCCCGACGTAGAAGAGGCACCAGGCGGCGATTCGCAGCGGCTTGCGCGGCCCCAACGCGTTGGTGCGGCTATAGCCGAGCGCTCCCACCGCCAGCGCGACGAGCAGGCCGAGAACGGGGAACGACAGGCCGGTATGCGCGCCCCCGACGATGACGGCTGTGGCCCCGAACATTGGGAACTGCGGGATGACCGCGGAGAGCGGCATCGAGGGCAGCAGCCAGCCGTGGGTGAATTCGGCCGCCGCCAGCAGCGCCACCACCGCAGCGGCGATGGCGAATGGCCAGCCGCCGACCCACGTCAGGGCCGCCACGGCCGGCAGCCCCACCGCCGCTGTCAACAGGCGCAGCTGGAGGTTCGACATGGCCGTAAGCGTAGGAGCGCGCATGGCAAGGCGACAGGCGGAAAGCCGCCGCGCCGCCGCTAACCCCGGAAGGCTTCGATGTCTTCCGGGGTCAGCCCGCCGAACTTGCGCTTGCGCCGCCCGTATTCGGCGAGGGCGATGTCGATGTCTTCGCGCCCGAAGTCGGGCCAGAACGTGTCCGTGAAGTACAGTTCGGCGTACGCGCATTGCCAGAGGAGGAAATTCGAGACGCGCTGGTCGCCAGCCGTGCGGATGACCAGGTCCAGGTCGGGCATGCCGGCCGTGTAGAGGTGGTCAGCGATACTCTCCTCCGTGATATCCTCGGCCGCCACGCCTTCGGCCAAGAGCCTGCGGACGGCCATCACGACATCATCACGCCCGCCGTAACTGAAGCAGATGTTGAGCGTGAGACGCTGGTTTCCCCGCGTGAGCGCCACAGCCTCGGCGACCTGGCGCTGTAAGGCGGGCGGCAGCGTCTCCAGGTGACCAAGGTGGCGCAGGCGGATGTCGTTCTTCTGGAAGTTGTCGAGCTCGCGCCTGATGAAGCGGCTGAGAAGGCGGATGAGCGCCTGCACCTCCCGCTGGGGGCGATTCCAGTTCTCTGTGCTGAACGCATAGAGCGTCAGGTATTGCACGCCGTGGTCGTTGAAGCGTTCGATGATGCGGCGGATGTTTTCGGTGCCAGCGCGATGGCCGGCGGCACGCGGCAGTCCTCGCTGCGTGGCCCAGCGCCCGTTGCCGTCCATGATGATCGCGACGTGGCGCGGGACACGTCCGCCGGAGATAGGCGAGAGCAGGTCGCCCAGGTGCTCGGCCGGCACGCCGGTGGCAGCCGAGCGCTCCCCGCGCGCGGCCTCCTGCTTCCTGGAACCGGGCTTAAACCTCAAGCAGTTCCGCCTCCTTTTTGCGTCCTTCGCCATCGATGCCGTTGATGTGCTGGTCCGTCAGCTTCTGCAGTTCGTCTTCGTGGCGTTTCAGGTCGTCTTGGGAAACGGCCCCCTCCTTTTCGGCGCGGCGAAGCTCGTCGTGGGCGTGGCGGCGGACGTTGCGCACTGCAACGCGCGCGTCTTCCGTCTTGTGGTGCACCATCTTCACAAGCTCGCGGCGCCGCTGTTCGGTCAGCGGCGGGATGGGGAGACGGATGATCTGGCCATCGATGGCCGGCGTGATCCCCAGGTCTGACGACTGGATGGCTTTCTCCACGGCGCGCACCGCGCCGCGATCCCACACCTGAATAGTGAGCAGCCGCGCTTCCGGCGCATTGATGCTGCCCAGCTGCTTCAAGGGTGTGGCCGCGCCGTAGTAATCCACGGCCAGAGATTCGATGAGGCTCGGGTGGGCACGGCCCGTGCGGACGCCGTTCAGCTCGCGCTTGAGTGCTTCCACCGCGCTGTCCATTTTGTCGTCGGCAGTCAGCAGGATTTCGTCCGGGTCGGCCATGTGCCGCGTCCCTCCTAAGTTTCGAGTCTACAGGGTGCGTACGGGCTCGGCTTCGGGGTGGCCGGAGACGATGGTGCCCACGCTTTCGCCCCTGAGCGCGCGATAAATGCCATCGGGCGAACGCACATCGAAGACGACGATGGGCAAATGGTTTTCCATGCAGAGGCTCAGTGCGGTGCTATCCATCACCTGCAGGCGCCGCTGGATGGCATCGATGTAGGTGAGGTGCGTGAAGCGCGTGGCCGTTGGCACTTTCGCCGGGTCCGCATCGTAGACCCCATCGACCCCGTTCTTCGCCATCAAGAGCGCCTCGCAATCGACTTCGATGGCGCGCAAGGCGGCCGCCGTATCCGTCGTCATGTAGGGGTTCCCCGTGCCGGCCGCGAAGATGACGACGCGGCCTTTTTCCATGTGGCGAATCGCGCGCCGGCGAATGTAGGGCTCGGCGACCTGGGCGATGGGCAAGGCCGTCAACGTGCGCACAAAGGCGCCCACTTTCTCCAACGCGTCCTGGAGGGCGAGCGCGTTCATCACGGTGGCGAGCATGCCCGCGTAGTCGGCGGTGGCACGGTCCATGCCCGCTTCGGCGACCGTCGAGCCACGCCAGAAATTGCCGCCGCCCACAACCACAGCTACCTGCACGCCATCATCGACGGCGCGGCTCACCTGGCGGGCCAGGGTCTCGGTCGTGGCCGGGTCGATTCCGAAGGCGCGGTCCCCCATCAGCGCTTCGCCGCTCAACTTGACCAGAGCCCGCCGGTAGAGACCTGGCACGTCAACCTCCGGGGCTAGTGGCCCAGTTCGTAGCGCACGAAGCGGCTGACGCGGATATTCTCTCCCGTCTTCGCGACGGTTTCCTGCACGAGGTCCGTAATCGTACGGGAAGCGTCACGGATGAAGGGCTGGTCCAGCAGGCACACTTCGGCATCGCTGCCTTCGTGCTCGGGCTTGCGATCGCGGGCGCTGATTACCGCCGGGCTCATCGCCGCCACCTGCATGGCAACGTTGCGGGCCAGCTGGCGGAAGTCATCGGTGTTGGCGACGAAGTCGGTTTCGCAGTTGAGTTCAACGAGCACCCCAATGCGGCCGCCGGCGTGGATATAGCTATCGACGACGCCGTTGCGGGTTTCGCGGTCGGCGCGCTTCGCGGCCGCAGCCACGCCTCGTTCACGCAGGATGTCGGTCGCGCGCTTCACGTCGCCCTGCGCCTCTTCGAGCGCGCGCTTTGCATCCATGACGCCGGCCCCACTGGATTCGCGGAGGGCCTTGACCATTGCTGTCGTAATTTCTGCCACGGGCCCGTCTACTCCTGATCCTGGGCAGCGACAGCTGCCTGGGCTTCGGCCGATACGACGGTGACCGAGGTTTCGGTTGCGGCCTCGCCCTCTTCTTCGGGGGTGGCCGAGAACGAGCCCGTCTCCATGCCCTCTTCCGCCTTCGCCACCATGCGCGCGATGTCGTCGGCGTGCACGCCGGGCCCGACGCCCGATTCGCGCGCCGCTCGCCCTTCGATGGCAGCGTCGGCGACCTTGCTGAGGATGAGCTTGATGGCGCGGATGGCGTCGTCGTTGCTCGGGATGGGGTAGGAAATCGGGTCGGGATCGCAGTTGGTATCGACGAGTGAGACGATGGGGATGTTCAGGCGCTTGCACTCGGCGACGGCGATGTTCTCCTTCACGGTATCGATGATGAAGACAGCCGCGGGCAGCCGCTCCATCTTCTTGATGCCGCCGAAGTAACGGTTGAGGCGCTCGACTTCGTTCGCGATATCGAGTTGCTCTTTCTTCGTGAGACGCAGGAACTCGCCGCGTTCGGTGGAGCCTTCGAGGTTCGCCAGGTGGCGGATGCGCGCCTGGATGGTGCGGAAGTTCGTCAGCGTGCCGCCGAGCCAGCGGTTGTTGACGAACGGGACAGCGGCCCGCGCGGCTTCGATCTCAACCGTTTCGCGCGCCTGCTTCTTCGTGCCGATGACGAGCAGGTCGCCGCCGCTGGCCACGACATCGCGGATGAATGTGATGGCGTCATCCAGGCGGGTGACAGTCTGTTGCAAGTCGATGATGTGGATGCCGTTGCGCTCGGTGAAGATGAACTGCCGCATCTTGGGGTTCCAGCGCCGGGTCTGGTGGCCGAAATGGACCCCAGCTTCCAGGAGCTGCTTCATGCTCACGGGTGTAACCAAAGGGATGCCTCCCGGGCTGCGGCGCATAAATTTGGCCCGCGGGCGGGCCACGCGTCGCCGTTCGTACACGGTCACCACCGAGGATAGCAGATGGGGTCGTTGGCGGAAGCGCGGCAGGGGTTCGCCGCAGAGGAGCAATCGCCTATGATTGCTCGTGTCCTATGTCTCCTCCTGATTCGCCGCCACTTCAGCGCAGCCGCGGCATGCGCGACTTGCTCCCCGCGGACATGCGCGCCTTCCGCCGCGTGGAAGACGCCTTCCGCGCGGCCGTGACGCGCTGGGGCTACGAAGAGTTGCGCACACCGACGATAGAAACCTACAGCCTCTTCACGGCGGCGGGCGCACTCAAGCCGGAGATGCTCTCCCGCGTGTACTCCTTCCTCGACTGGGATGGGTGGAGCGGCGAGCGCGTCGTCTTGCGCCCGGATTCAACCATCCCCGTGGCGCGCGCCGCCGCCGAGGCGGCGCTCGTCCTGCCCGCGCGCTTGTTCTACGTGCAGAACGTCTTTCGCTTCAGCGAATCGGATGACCGCGAAGATTGGCAGTGCGGCATCGAATACCTGGGGGCACCCGCGGCCGTGGGCGACCTGGAGGTGGCCGCGGTCGCATGCGAGACGCTCGACGCGTTGGGTTTGACCGCGCGCGTGCGACTTTCGCACGTGGGCATCACGCGCGCCGTCATGGAAGCCGCCACGCAACCTGGCACCGATGGCCTTGCAGCGCTGAACGGCGCGGGGGAGCTTGGACTGCCGGCATTGCGCGCCCACCTCGGCGAACAACCACAGCTCGCGGCCTTCGTCGACCTCGCCGTGCAAGCGGATAGCGGCAGGCCGTTGCTCGCGAAGCTTGCCGCCCTCGCCCGCGCCAGCGTTCCCTCGGCCCTGCCGGCGATCGCCGAACTTGACGACTGCGCGGCCGCCCTTACGGATTCGGACCGCGAAGTCGTGATCGATCTGGCGATGCCGCGCGACTTCGATTACTACACGGGTGTTGTTTTCGAATTTGAATCGAATGGCGAATCCTGGGGGGGTGGCGGCCGCTATGCCCCCACCGGGCCGGGCGCGGCACCCACCGCCTGCGGCCTCGGCTTGGAAGCGAGCCGGCTGGCGGCGCACGTAGCCACCTCCGACCGCGAACGGCTCGTCGTGGGGGTCGCCCCTGCGTCGGCCGCCGACCTGGGCCGCGCGCTGAATGTCGCGCGCGCGCTTCACCGCGGTGGCATCGCCGCTGCGCTTGCCGTCGGCGGCAGCGGTTGCAAGGTCGAAGTGTCGGTCAGCGGCGACAGTCTGGTCGCGCGCACGCCGGACGGTGAGCAGATCATGCACCGGCTCGATGACGTCGTGGGCCTCCTCATCCGCTACAAATGACGGTCAAGTTCGCGCTGCCCGCCGGCGATTCGCGCGCCGCCATCGCCTCCATGCTCGAAGCGGCGGGCGTGGCCACGCGCGGCTACGAACCCGGCTCGCGACAGTTGCGCAACATCCTCGAAGAGGCTGGGCTCACGCTTCGCGCCTTCCGTGAGAAGGACATCCCTATCCAGGTCGCGCTCGGCAACTACGACCTCGGCATCTGTAGTGATGTCTGGCTGAGGGAGCTCCAGGCGCGCTTTCCCCAGCAACGCATCGTGCCCCTCGGCTCGCTGCCCGGCGCGCGCGACGAGGTGTGGCTGTGCGCGGCGCCCGGCGCCGGCCTGAGCGAGGGCCAGGTCCCTGGCGGGCAGGCACTCGCCGGCGCGCGGATCGTCTCCGAACTCCCGAACTTGGCCGATGTCGTGTGCATGCACCTGAGGATTCCCGCCTATCGGCTGCTCCCCGTTTACGGCTCCGCGGATGCCTACCCGCCCGAGGATGCGGACCTCGTGGTCATGGCCGCCGCCAATGCCGCCGCGGTGCGGGAGAAGGGCCTCGTGCCCTTGCACCGCGTCTTCGAAGGCGGCACGGCCCTCATCGCAAACGCGGACTCCCTCGTCGAACGAGACCTGGCTCCCGTCCTCAGCCGCCTCAGCCCGTTGCTCGCGGCGGAGCAGCCAGCGTTGTCTCTCCCTGCTATCAGCACTGGCGTATCGATCGCGCGCGCTGAACGCGATACGAGCGTGCTCCGTCTGGCCCTGCCGGATGGGCATGCCCAGCGGTTCACACCCGCGGCCCTCCTCGAAGCGGGGCTCCAATTCGAGGGGTACGACGCGAAGGCGTTCATCCGCCGTCCCCTGAGCGACATACCAGGCCTCGCCGTCAAAGTCGTACGTCCCCAGGACATGCCCCAGCTCGTCGCGATGGGCCTGTTCGATCTGGCGGTAACCGGCCGAGACCTGCTCCACGAGCACCTCTGCCGCTTCCCCGGCTCTCCCGCCGTCATGGCCATCGATCTGGGGCGCAACCGCTACCGCATCGGCCCTGTGGTGGATGCGGCCTTCCCCGCGGAAACGACTCTGGAGGCGGTAGCCATCTGGAACGCCCTCGGCCGCCCCGTGCGCATCGCGAGCGAGTTCCCCGCCACCGCCGAGAAGTTCGCCCGCGACCATCACCTGGCCTACACCACCATCATCCCCGTTGCCGGTGCCAGCGAGGGTTTCGTCCCCGAAGACGCGGACGTACTCATCGAGGGCTCGGAGACCGGCGCCAGCATCCGCGCCAACGGTTTGAAGATGCTCGATCCCTTCATGGAATCGACGAATTGCGTGATCATTCGCCGCGAGCCCGTGACCACGCGCACCGAACTGCTCGGGGAGCTGCTGGCGAAGTTGCGGACGGCCGCCGCAGCCGCGATGGTGGGCTGATGCCGCCCATAACCCTCCACATGGTGCTCGCCCGGCAGGTCGCGGTGGGCCTCGGCGAGGATGCGCCCGCAGAGAGCCCCGGCGCCTACTTGCTCGGAGCCACCGCACCGGACATCCGCGTGCTTACCCGCCAGGACCGCTACAGCACGCACTTCTTCAATTTAGACGACCACGGCGACCAGGATTCGGTCGCGGCCTTTTTCGCGACCCACGCGAAGCTGCTCGAACCCGGCGGCCTGAACCAGGAGACGCGCGCATTCGTCGCCGGTTACATCAGCCACCTGGTGATGGACGAGCAGTACATCACGAGCATCTACCGACCCTTCTTCGGCGCCCACGAAGCGCTCGGTGGCACCATGCGCGCGAACGTCATGGACCGCCTGCTGCAGTTCGACCTCGACCGCGCCTATGGCAACGACCCCGGGCTGAAGCGCCGGCTCTGCGAAGCGCTCAGCTGTTCCGTTGAGAACATCCAGGCGGGTTTCGTTGAAACCGAAACCCTCGAACGCTGGCGCCACGTCGCGCTCGATGTGGCGGCGCGCGCCATGGATTGGGAGCGAATGCGCAGCATGATTTCGAACCATCTGCGCTACAGCGGCCTGGAGGAAGGCGAAACGCTCGGCTCGTTCCTCGATGGGCTGCCCTGCCTTCTCGATGAGACGATTGCCCACGTGACCAGTGTCGAGGTCGATGCCTTCATGCAACGTTCGACCGAGGCCGCGCGGCGGGCAGTGGAAAGGTACCTCGGATGCGCATAATCCGGAACGCCGAAGAGGGGAGGCGCCTCATCCTCGCGCGCCGGCCGCTCGAAACCGAAGAGTTGCCGATGGACATGCGCGAGACCACCTTCCGCGCTTTTGGGCAGGAACTCGCGCCCGAGGAAGTGGTGCGGCGCATCATCCGCGATATCCGCGAAGACGGTGACAACGCTGTCCGCTTCTACAACACGCGCTTCGACGGCGGTCACGCCGAGGAGTTGCGGGTGAGTCCCGCTGAAACGCGTGCCGCCTACGACCAGGTCGATGGCGAGATCGTGGAGGCGTTGAAGTTTGCCGCCGAACGCATCCGCCGCTACCACGAGCAGCAGATGCGGGGCGCCTTCTTCGACTTCAACCAGAACGGGCTGGGCCAACTGACACGCGCCATCCAGCGCATCGGGCTCTACGTGCCGGGCACGCGCGCGCCGCTACCCAGCACCGTGCTCATGTGTGCCATCCCCGCGCGCGTGGCGGGCGTGGATGAGCTGTACATGACGAGCCCCATCCTCCCGGACGGCTCCGTGCCACCGGTGAAGCTGGTCGCCGCGGACATCGCCGGGGTGGATGGCGTATTCCGTGGCGGTGGAGCGCAGGGGGTGGCGGCGTTCGCCTACGGCACGGAAACCTTCCCCCGCGTGGACAAGATCTGCGGCCCCGGCGGGCTCTTCGTCACCATCGCCAAAAAGCAGGTGTTCGGCGATGTGGGCATCGACTCGATCTACGGGCCCACGGAGACGGTGATCATCGCCGATGAGAGCGCGGACCCCGAGCTGGTGGCCGCAGACTTGCTCGCGCAGGCAGAACACGACCCCCTCGCCAGCCCGATACTCCTGACGCCCTCGCACTACCTGGCCGACGAAGTGAGCCGCGCCATCGACCGCCAACTGCCGAAACTGGAGCGGGCGAAGATCGCGCGGGCGGCGCTCGACAACCGCGGCGGCTGCATACTCGTGAACGATATCGACCACGCGATCGAACTGGCGAACGCCTACGCACCCGAACATCTCTGCCTGCTCGTCGAACAGCCCATGGCCTACGTGCCCAAGGTGCGCAATGCGGGCGGGCTGTTCCTGGGCGAAGGTTCCCCTGAGGCCGTGGGCGACTATACCGCTGGTCCGAGCCATACGATGCCTACCGGCGGCAGCGCCCGTTGGAGTTCGCCGCTGGGCGTGCAGGACTTCCTGAAGACGACGAGCGTGGTGAACATCCCCGCCGACCTGACGGAGGAGCTCGCACAGGTGGCAAGCGTGCTCGCGCGGGCGGAGGGGCTCACGGCTCATGCGGCGGCGGTGGAGCGCCGCCTCCAGGGCCGCTGAGGCGCGGGTTCGTAGCCTCGCCTTCGGGCCCGTTCCGGCGGTTGCGCTAAAGTAAGACCTGTGGACCCTCTCGAATTTGTCCGGCCCGACTTCTCCGAACTCGAGGAGTACACGCCCGTCAAGCCCCTGGACGTGCTCGCGGCCGAGATCGGCCTCCCCGTCGACCGTCTCGTCAAGCTCGACGCGAACGAGAACCTCTACGGCGTCATCCCCGAGATCCGCGAGGCCATCGCCTGCGCCGACCTGCACATCTACCCCGACTCGGGCCAGCAGGCGCTGCGCGAAGCGATCGCCGGCTACGCGGGGGTCCACCCGGACCAGGTAGTCGCCGGTGCCGGCGCGGATGACCTCATCGACATCGTGCTGCGCCTCTTCCAGCCGGATGCGATCGTGACCGCCCCGCCGGCCTTCGGGATGTACCCCTTCCTCGCGCGCATTAACGGCGCGCGTGTGGCCGAAGTAGCGCGCATTGAGGACTTCTCCGTGGACATCGGCGCCATCGTGGGCGCCGTCCGGGACGGCGCGAGCGTTGTGTTCCTCGCTTCGCCGAACAACCCCACCGGCAACTGCCTCGGCGATGCGGACGTTGAGGCGCTTTGCGCGCTGCCCGCAATCATCGTCGTGGACGAGGCGTACGCCGAGTTCTCGGGATCGACCGTGGTGCCACTGTTGCGACGGTTTGCGAACCTGGTGGTGCTGCGCACGTTTAGCAAATGGGCGGGGCTGGCCGGCCTGCGCGTCGGCTACTCCCTCAGCTGCCGCGAACTGGCCGTGCGCATGATGGCGATCAAGCAGCCCTACAACGTGAGCGTGGCCGCCGACGCGGCCGCACGCACGGCCATCGCCCACCGCGCCGTCATCAGCGAATCGGTGCGCTCCATCGTTGCCGAACGCAACCGCATGGCGCGGCTGGTGGGCGCGCTCGGCTGGCTGGTGCCGCTGCCTTCGGAGGCCAACTTCGTGCTCTTCGAAGTCCACGGCCGCCGCGCCTGCGATGTCTGGGCCACCCTGCGCGCCCAGGGCGTGCTCGTCCGCTACTACGACCGGCCTGAACTGCGGAACTACATCCGCATCAGCGCCGGGCGCCCAGAAGACACCGGCCGCCTCATGGACGCGCTCCGCACCCTGGGGGCCGCATGACCCCCCGTCACGCAGCCATCGTCCGCGAAACCGCGGAGACGCAGATTTCCATCACGCTCGGGCTCGATGGCAGCGGCGCCTTCAGCATCGACACAGGCATCGGCTTCTTCGACCACATGCTCAGCCACATCGCGAAGCACGGGGTGTTCGACCTCGAGGTGCGCGCGAAGGGCGACCTCCACATCGACGCGCATCACACCGTCGAAGATTGCGGCATCGCGCTGGGCGAAGCGTTCGCGCAGGCGCTGGGCGACAAGGCGGGCATCGTCCGCGCGGGGTCCGCTTATATGCCGCTGGATGAAGCGCTCGGCTTCGCCGCGGTGGACCTGAGCGGGCGCCCCTACGCGCAGCTCGACTTGCGCTTGTTGGGGCGCGATGTCGGCGGGCTGCCGCCCGACCTGCTGGACCACTTCCTCGAATCGTTCGCGTTTTCCCTGAAGGCGGCAGTACACGTGCGCTCACTCGCGGGCGTGAACGACCACCACAAGGCGGAAGCCTGCTTCAAGGCGCTGGCGCGTGCGCTCGATGCCGCCTGCCGCATCGACCCACGCCGTGAGGGCGGTGTCCCGAGCACGAAGGGGACGTTGTAGACGGGACGCCGCGAAGTTCGCGCCCCGTTTGACACGGCCCACCCCCTCCCGGACGATGCGGCCGGTGAAGGAAGCGCTCGCCCGGTACCTGCAGTCCCGCATGCCGAGCGCTTCGGATGTCTCCATTTCGAACCTGTCGCGCATACCCGGCGGCGCTTCGCGCGAAACGTGGATGTTCGATGCCCGCTGGGGCGAAGGCGGCGAGCGTCGGCGCGGCGACTTCATCCTGCGCCTGGACCCTCCGGCGAGCCTGGTGGAGTCGGATAGGGAGGTGGAGTACACCTTCTACGACGTGTTCGCGGAGTCGGAGGTGCCCGTGCCGCGCATGCGCTGGCTCGAACAGGACCCTGGCCACCTCGGCGCGCCGTTCTTCATCATGGACCGCATCCTCGGCTGTGATTCGAGCCCCCGCGTGATCCTCGAGCCACGTTACCAGCCGCACCACCCCATGCTCGGGCGGCGCATGTACGAAACCCTCGGCGCCATCCATCGCTTCGACTGGCGTGGCACCGCCATTGCGAAAGTCGTGGCGGTGCCGGCGGCGGACGAAGCCTGGCGTGTCCAGCTCGACTACTGGGAAGGCATGATCGACAAGAACGAGCAGAGCCCCCAGCCGATCATCCGCGCGGCCGTCCGCTGGCTGCGCGCCCATCCCCCACCCCCGGCGCAGCGCGTCACGGTCGTGCACGGCGACTACCGGGTGGGCAACTTCCTGTACACCGCTGAGGGTATTCACGCGGTGGTCGATTGGGAGATGGCCCACCTCGGCGACCCACTGGAGGACCTGGCGTGGTCGCTGCACGAAGTGTGGGAATGGGGGCGCGACGGCAAGAAGGGCGGCATCATCGACGCGGAGGAGGCGACCCACACCTACGAATCGGCGGGCGCCTTGGCCGTTGACCGCGAAGCGCTGCACTGGTGGGACATCTTCAGTGGGGTCAAAGGGCAGGGGATCTGGCTCACGGGCGCGCGTTCCTACGCTGACCGCCGCACGACCCAGCTCATTATGGTGACCACGGCCTATTGGCTCGTGAACTTCCAGGATGAAGTCGTGCTGCGGTCACTGGGGAGGGGCGCATGAGGCCGGACCCGGTTCAGGTGCTGTACGGCCTCGCGGGTGTGCTTACGACGGAGATCGCGGCCGAGATGGCCACGCCGTTCGGGCTGCAAACGGTCAACGGCGCAGCCGGCATCCTGGCGATGATCGCGCAAGAGTACGACCGCGCGGCTGCCCGCCTCGCCGCCGAGAACGAGGCGGTCGCCCATCTGTTGCGGCGTGCGGCGGATTCGCTGCCCGCAGGCGAGCTGGCAGGCCGCGCGCTCGCCGAGGCGGGATCGCCGCTGAACGAGGACCTGCACGTCTCGCGGCTGCAGGCGGAAAACGACCGCCTGCGCCGCGCGCTCGTCGAGGTCCACGCCGCCATCGAAAGCCTTCCCGGCGAACAGGCGCGAGCCATGGACGAAGCGATATGGGATGAGTTGCGCCAATCGACCCGCCGCCGCCACCTGGTGATGGGTTGAGCGAGAAGGAGAGGCTGCGCGCGGCCCTCGCGGAGTACCAGCCCCAGGTGATCGAGCTGGGCGGCCACATGGCTGCCGCCGTGCTCGTCTTACTCTACGACCACGGCGGCAGCTCCCACGTCGTGTTCCAGAAGCGCACGGATCTCGTGCAGGACCACAAAGGCCAGATCAGCTTCCCGGGCGGTGGCATGGACCCGGGGGATACCGACCTGCTCTTCACAGCATTGCGCGAAACGCAGGAGGAGATAGGCGTCGAGCCGGTGCACGTGGATGTGCTCGGGCGGCTCGATGACCACGTCACGGTGAGCAACTTCCGCGTGACGCCCTTCGTCGCGTGGCTGGCGCACTACCCGTATGAATGGCGCTTTAGCGACGAAGAGGTGGCCTACTTGCTGGAGGTGCCCCTGCCGCACCTGCTGGACCCCGCGACGCTCATCCCGGATCGGCGATTCATCGATGGGCGCGAGTACGTGCTGCCTTCGTACCAGTTCGGGGAAGACCTCATCTGGGGGGCGACGGCGCGCATGCTGACGAACTTCCTCGATGTCTGGGCGTCGACTGCGACATAACGCCCCCGCTACCGCAGGCCCGTGCCCGCCGCTAGCATTGCCCTACTGCGGCCGCTCAGCCGCTCACCGGGACGTGGTATGACCGAAGCACCGCTCACCGTCAGCTCCCTCCTTGGCGAAATGCCGGGTGCCGCGCTGGTGCGTGGTGACGGCGGCGTGCTCATCTCCGGCCTCGGCCACGACTCGCGCCACGTGCGGCCGGGCAGCCTCTTCGTCGCCGTACCGGGGTTCAAGGTCGATGGCCACAGCTTCCTGCCGCAGGTGGCGGGGGCCGGGGCCGGCGCCGTACTCGTGCAGCGTGACAGGCGGTCTCAGTGGGAGGGCATTCGCGCGGGGCCCGCGGTCATCGCCGTCGATGACACGCGCGCGGCGATGGCGCAGGCGGCCGCCTGGTTCCATGGCCACCCCGGCCGTGAACTGGCCGTCATCGGCGTCACCGGGACCGATGGCAAGACGACGGCCTCGCATCTGCTCACGAGCGTGCTGGAGGCAGGCGGCCTGCGCGTGGGGCGGCTCGGCACCGTCGATGTCCACATCGCCGGCGAACGCGGCACCGTGAGCAACCGCATGACCACGCCCGAGGCGCCGGAGGTGCAGGCCCTCCTGCGCAAGATGGTGGACGCAGGCTGCGACTACGCCATCGTTGAGTCCACGAGTCACGGCCTCGCCCTGCATCGCCTGGACGAAGTGGAGTACGACATCGCCGTCTTCACCAACGTCAGCTGCGACCACCTCGACTTCCACGAAACCTTCGAGGCCTACCGCGAAGCCAAGGGAAAGCTGTTCGCGGCGCTGGGGACATCGTTCGACAAGGGCATCCCCAAGGTCGCTGTGGCGAACATGGACGACCCGTCGGCGCACTTCATGCTCGGTCAGGCGCCCGCCGCCGAACACCTGGGCTACGGCATGGAGTCGCGCGAGGCGCAAGTGCTGGCCCGCAATGTGCACCTGCAGGCCGATGGCAGCAGCTTCCGCCTCATCACGCCCCTGGGGATAGCGGAGGCACAGGTGCACATCCCCGCGTTGTTCAACGTCGAAAACGCGCTTGCGGCGGCGGGTGCGGGCCTCGCGGCCGGGCTGGCGGTCGATGACATAGCCCGCGGGCTGGGGGAGTGTCCGGGGGTCCCGGGACGCATGGAACGCATCGCTGCGGGCCAGCCTTTCGAGGTGATCGTCGACTACGCGCACACGGGGGACGCCGTGCGCAAGGTGCTGGAAGTGCTGCGCGCGGTGGCGGGTGGAAGCCTCATCATCGTAGTGGGCGCGGCCGGCGAACGCGACCCGGGACGGCGTTTTGGCGTGGCCCGCGCCGCCGCCGCCGGCGCCGACTTCGCCGTGTTCGCGAACGAGGACCCGCGCAGCGAAGACCCGGCCGCGATCGTGCACGAAATTGGCCGCCACGCCGCCAGTGCCGGGCGCACGCCAGGGACCGACTTCATCGAAATCGAGGACCGGCGCGAGGCGATCGCCGCGGCACTGGGCCGGGCGAAGGCGGGTGACATCGTCGTCATTGCCGGCAAGGGGCACGAACAATCGATCGTGTACGCCGAGGGGTCTCGGCCGTGGGACGACCGCGAGGTGGCGCGCGAGGAACTGGCTCGCCTGGGCTTCACCGGCAGCTAACCGGGGCCCGTCAACTTCACTGGCCGCTACCGGGCCGCTTCGTATACTGCGAGGACTGGCCCAGCATCGCGCCACGCTCATTTCCCACTACTCGAGGTCCGCCCGTGCCCAAGCGCAAACGAAGGGAGCAGCAGCACCTGCGCCAGCAGGCGTCCCGCCGCAGCTCCTATACCGTCGGTGGGTCCGCGCCTTCGGAGCGCTACCGCCCCGGCTTCCCGATGAACGTCTTCGGGAACATCAAGCTCTTCTCTATCATCGGCGTGGTTGCCGCCACCTCCATGGTGGTGGTCGCCGTACTGACGACCGGTGGCAGTAATTCCGCCGACCCGGACGACGCCGTTCCCACGGCGAGCGCCTCGGCCACGACGTCCGTCACACCCGATGCGAGTGCGACTCCCGCGGGCACGCCCACGCCGGCGGCGAAGCAGTTCAGCAAAGCCGAGCAGGTCATCGACGCCGCCAAGAACACCTACACCGCCACTCTCAAGACGGACAAGGGCGAAATCGTCATGGAACTGCTGGCCGACCGCGCGCCCAACACGGTAAACAGCTTCGCGTTCTTGGCGAAGGAGGGCTACTTTGATGGCATCACGTTCCACCGTGTGGTTGCGAACTTCGTGGTGCAGGGCGGAGACCCTACCGGCAAGGGCGCCGGCGGGCCCGGCTACCAGACTCAAGAAGAGCCGAACGACCTGAAAAACATCCGCGGCATGGTCTCCATGGCGAAAGCCGGCGCCGTCACGAACTTCGGCAGCCAGTTCTTCATCAACCTGAAGGAGAACACCGCCCTGGACAAGGACGACCAGAACCAGAAGCGGTTCTACCCCTGGGCCCAGGTCAAGAACGAGAGCATGGCGATAGTCGACCGCATCGCGCAGGGCGACATCATCCGCCAGGTGGTTGTCACCGAGACGCCGAAGTAACGCGGCCCCCGGCTCGCGGGGACGCCAGGAGGCTGGCAGCTACGCCGGGCCTGGCCCGTCTCCTGGTCTACTCATTGAGCGTCGGTGTTTCGGGACCGATAAGGCCGTGCCGCGAAGAGTACTTTTCCACGAGCACGATGAGCCCGAAGAACGGGAAGAACACGAGCGTCGCCCCGAGGCCCCACCACCAGAAGCCGCCCACGAAGAACAGAATGGCGAGCGCTGCGGCAAGCGACATGCCGATGATGGAGAAGATGCGCCCCGCCAGCACGTAGGGCGTCACAGGGGCGGTGCTCATGCTTCGAATGTTGGCGCGGCGCGCGGTAAGCGACAAGAATCCGCGCTCTCATTTGACTGCTCAGGGCACGCCGCCCAAGAATGCCACAGCCTGGAGGCGCCGCCGATGCCCGTCCGCCTCTACCGGTCTCCGTCAGGGCTAACCGGCCGGCTGGGCCCGAGCCGTCTGTCGCGCGCGCTGGGACGGCGGTGATGGGAGCGGAACTCACCGCCGAAGTGTGCGCTTTTCTCGACTCCATGAAGGTGCCCGGCGTGAGGAGTCCCCCCCCGGCACAAGGGGTCCAAACCCGCCCGGCGGT
>JBPCLM010000019.1:0-11340 GCA_051003295.1 Tepidiformaceae bacterium
GGGCGGACGCGCGGCGCTCCAGGAGGAGGGCGACGAAAGCCGTGAAGAGTAGCCCCGTAGCAATCCCGTACAGGGCGAGTGTGGCCCAGCCGCCCGCGCAGCGGGCGCTCGTAGCGGCGCCGAAATCCCCGGCCCACCCGGCGAGCGTAGCCCAAAGCAGGAGCGGCGCAAGCGGGACCCAGACGGTGAGGGGCGCGACCGAAAAGCAGCGCGCGAGGCCCTCCCTGCGCGCGCACCAGCCGAGGGCGAGCAACCCGGCGAGCAAGAGAGGCCCGAACTGCAGGAAGGCATGCGCCGGACGCGTGCCCGCCCCGATGTAGGGGTGGAAACCGGAGGCCTGCGAGCGGAAATCGAGATACCAAGGAGCGTAGGCGGCCAGGCCGAGCAAGAGCACTGGGGCCGCGTACCCCCCGGTGGCGAGGAGCGCCCGCCCGGGGGAAAGACAGCGCGCGTTGCGCACCGCCACGACCACCACGAAGACGCCGCTAAAGGTGAGCAGGTCCCAGGCGTTCTGGAAGGCGAGGGCACCGAGGGCGATGGCAAACAGCAGGCCCGCGAAGGGCGCGCGCCGGTGGGTGCCGGCCGTGAGCGGCGAGCGGCCCCGCCAAACCGACGCACTGAGGCCCAGGGCGAGCAGCACGAGCGGGATGGACATCACGTGGGGGTGGAGGTCGCCGAGGAGGAAGCTGAAAAAGGGGAACTCGGTGATGGTATCGGGGATGATGCGCGAGCCTTCCCACCAGGAACAAAAGTCGGTGGGGTACCACTCCCCGGAGAGGAGGCGGCCGGACTTGCACGTGAGGGCGGGCTCCGCGCCGCGGGGCGCCATCCATTCGAGGCCAAAGGTTTCGTAGAGGCCGCGGTGGTAGCGGCCGTGGGCGGTGCCGAGTTCGAAGACGGCCGCGAGGGAGCCGAGACCGAGCAGGAGGAAAACCGCGCTGCCCGCGGCGCCGAGGGCCCAGCGGCGGCCAGCCGGACCCAGCACCCAGCGTGCGAGGGCGAGGGTGAGGGAGGCGATACCCGTGGCCGCGGCCGCGAACGTATAGGCGAGACCGAGGTTGTAGCCCGTGGAAGCGGGCACGCCCGAGGCCGCGGTGAGGAGACCCACCTGGAGGTAGCCGAAGTAGTAGTAGCTGGCCCGTTCGCCGGCCAGCCACGGGTCGTGGGGCGGATAGTTCTCGGATTCGAGGGTGGCGTTGAGGTACATGAAGTCCATGGGCTGCTCGGTGCCCGTGATCGCGGGCTGGTAGGAGCGGAAGGCCACGTACGCGAAGAACATGAGCGTGAAGAGGCCACCCATCGCGAGCAGCGCGGGCCACGCGCGCCGTAGCGTCGCGGCCAGGCGCCGGTCGCGGCCTGCGACACTGGCCGCGACGACGGCAAGCAGGGCGAAGGCCAGCAGGTACCCGCCGCGGCCCGGCGGGAGGATATCGAGGACGCGAAGGGTGAAGTAGCCGTAGCCGAGGAGGAGGAGGCCGAGGGCGAAGGCCAAGCCCGCGCCGGCATCGGGAAAGCGCCGCAGGATGACGGCGGCGATGGGGAAGGCGAGGGCAGCGGTCAGCAGGCAGACCGCCCAGAACGCCAGCACAGCTCCCATCGCGCGCTCCTCAGGCCAACAGCGAATCGACGAAGTCCCGCGCGTCGAAGGGCGCCAGGTCTCCGATCTTCTCGCCGGTGCCGATGAAGCGCACGGGGATGCGAAGTTCGTGGGCGATGGCAAAGGCGATGCCACCCTTGGCCGTCCCATCGAGCTTGGCCAGCGCGATGCCGGTCACGCCGACGGCCTCCGCGAACGTCTTCGCCTGGGCGAGGCCGTTCTGACCGGTGGTGGCATCGAGCACGAGCAGGGTTTCGTGTGGGGCGCTGGCATCGCTGCGCTCGACGACGCGGCGCATCTTCTTGAGTTCCTCCATGAGGTTGGTCTTGGTGTGCAGGCGGCCGGCGGTATCGACGATGACGAACTGTGCGCCGGCGTTCCGCGCGGCGGCCAGGGCATCGAAAACGACAGCGCCGGGGTCGGCGCCGGGCTGGTGAGAGATGACACGGGCACCGGCGCGATCGCCCCAGATCTTGAGTTGCTCGCTCGCGGCCGCGCGGAAGGTATCGGCGGCGGCGAGGACGACGGTGGCGCCGTCCCGGCGGAACGCGTGGGCTAGCTTGGCGATAGTCGTGGTCTTGCCGGAGCCGTTGACGCCGATGACGAGCACTACGAGGGGTTCAGGGGGATCGGCGCGCGCCCAGGCTGGTTCGCTCTGGCCGGGCTCGTGCAGAATGGCGATCAGTTCTTCGCGCAGGATCGCGCGTGCGCGCGCGCTCTGCTTTACGCCCTCCTCTCTGACGCGGCCGCGGACGGCGGCGAGGATGGCAGTGGTGGTAGGCAGCCCGGCATCGGAGGAGACGAGCAGCTCTTCGAGTTCGTCCCAGAGGTCGTCATCGAAGTCGGCGCGCTCGAAGAGGCCACCGATGCGCCCGAACCAGCCGCGCCGGGTGCGCTCGACAGCCCGTTCAGTCTGTTCATGAACCTCGGCGGCTTCGGCTTCGGGGTCTTCTGTGCCATCGATGAGCAGTTGCACGGATAGTGAGCCGACGGCCGCCGCCGGTTCATCGGCGACCGCGACGGCCTCATTCCTGTCCTTGCGCCAGAACCGCACGCGTTGGCGCTCCTTCTGCCGTAGTCCTCCGATGGTAGGGGGCGGCGGGGTAAGGGTCAGTTCTGGGGGAGGTCACCGAGGCGCAGGGAAAGCACCTTGGAGACGCCATCGCGGCCCATGGAGACGCCGTAGATGGCGTCGGCCACTTCCACGGTGCGGCGGTTGTGCGTGACCACGAGGAACTGGGTCCGTTCCGCGAGGCGGCGAAGGGCGGCATTGAAGCGGCCCACGTTCGCCTCATCGAGAGCAGCATCGACTTCATCGAGGACGCAGAACGGCGCGGGGTTGGCGGAGAGGAGCGCGAAGAGCAACGCGACGGCCGTGAGTGAGCGTTCGCCGCCAGAGAGGAGGCTGAGAGTGCGGACGCGCTTGCCCGGCGGCTGGGCTTCGATTTCGATGCCCGCTTCGGCGATGTTTTCGGGGTCGGTGAGGATGAGGTGCGCCTCCCCGCCGCCGAAGAAGGCGGAGAAATATTCCTCGAAGGCGGCGTTCACCTGCGTGAAGGTGGCGCCGAAGCGGGTGCGTATCTCTTCGTTCAGTTCAGCGATCGCCTCGCGCAACTGCGCTTCCGCGTCGGCGAGGTCGCGCATCTGGGAGGTGAGGAAGTCGTAGCGCTCCTGGCTTTCGCGGTAGTCTTCGGGGGCTTCTTCGTTGATGGGGCCCAGGCGCCGGATCTGGTGGCGCAACTCCTCGATCTGGGAGCGGGTCTGTTCGACATCGAGCAGGGCGCCGCCGCGGACGCGTGGGCCGTCGCCGCTGGCTTCGACGAAGAGCGATTGGGCGGCCATCGCCTGTTCGGCTGAAACGACTTCCCCGGCGCGGTCGGGCGCAAGGCCTTCACGCTCAATCTCTTCGCGCAAGGCCTCGACCTGCTCGGTGGTGCGGGCGACTTCGGCCTCGAAATCCAGGCGCTTGCGTTCGATTTGGAGCAGGGATGCCTGGGAGTCGTTGTAGTCTTCCTGCACCTGGCGTTCGTGGCCTTCGAGGCGCTGCAGTTCGTCGCGGTCGGGGGCGGCATCATCGCTGGAGCGTCCGCGTTCAAGCTGGGTGGCCTGGAGCTGGCCGGCGAGCCTGACGAGGCGCTCGTCGATCACCCGGGCTTCGAGTTCGAGGTTGCGCGCCTGCAAGCGCCTGGCCGCGACCTGATTGGTGAGGCGCTCGATGCTCTTCTCGTGCTGTTCACGCATGAGCTGGAGGGTGCGGCGCTCGCCTTCGACGGAAGCGAGGCGGCCGCTTGCTTCGGAGACGGCCTGGAGGGCGGACGCGCGGCGGCTGGTGGCGGAAGCGAGTTCGCCTTCGAGGGCGGCGCCGCTGGCACGGCGCTCATCGCTGCGGGCGCTCAGTTCCTTCTGCAGGCCAAGAGCGTCAGCGCCCTGCGCGTCGTGTGCGTGGATTTCCCGCGCGATTGCGGCCTGGCGGGCGTGGGCCGCATCCAGGTCGCGGTGGAGGCGGTTGAGGCGCTCGCGCTCACGCTGAAGGGCGGCCCGGCCCTCATCGAGGTGGCGGCGCAGGGCTTCGTAGGCGATTTCGGCTTCACGGGCGCGGTTCGCTATCTGGGTGATCGCCTGCTGGGCATTCTGGATCTGCTGGCCGCTGACCCTGGTGCGTTGGAGGAGCTCTTCGATGCGGCCGGGGAGTTCTTCGAGCTCGCCCTGGCGGCTAAAGGCGCTCTCTTCGGCGCCACTGGCGCCGCCGCTGAGCGCGCCGCTCTGTTCGATGTTGGTTCCATCGAGGGTGACGACGGAGCCGAGCGCGCGCCGGATCATGCGCAAGCCCGTCTGGATGTCCTCCACGACGATGACGCGGCCGAGGAGGGTATCAATCAGGGGCCGGATGTGGGCGTCGCAGCGGACGAGCTTCGAGGCCACACCGACGACACCGCGCTCCTTCTGGAGATTGAGGGGATAGGCGTGGCGCACGCCATCGATGGGCAGAAACTGGGCGCGGCCGTGGCGGCGCTGCTGGAGCATCTCTATCGCCTGCAGGGCAACGGATTCGGATTCGACGATGACGGCGTGAAGGCGCTGCTCAAGCGCAGCGTTGATGGCGGTTTCGAGCCCCGCCGGCACACGCAACTGGCGAGCGAGCAAACCGACGACGCCGGGCACTTCCGGTGGCTCGCCCAGGCTTCCGGGGGCCACTCCTTCGAGTAGGGCCTGGCCCATGATGAGCACGTTGCGGGTGCCCGCAGCCACCCCGTCGTGCTCAGCCTGGACACGGCGGAGGGCATCGAGGCGGCCCTCGAGGTGGTCGCGCTCGCGCAAGTCTTCGTTGGCGGCGGCTTCGTAGTGGCGCACTTCATCCTGCACGCGCAGCAGGCGCTCGCGACTGTCATCGGCCGCGGAACGGGCAGCTTCGAGGCGGAAGTCGGCATCGCGCACCACCGCCCACACTTCCGCGAAGCGGCGGCCATAGGCGACCAGCTCGAGGAGGAGCTGTTTGCGGCGAGCCCCGGCCTGGGCGGACTCCTTGTTGAGCTCGGCGACGCGGCGCGCGGCGGCGGTCGCTTCGGCAGCGGCGGCGGCGGCGCGGCGCTCATCGGCCTCGGCGCCATCGTGCAGTTCGTGCATCCTCGTGCGGATGGCAGCGTATTCGCGCTCCGCCAGTTCGAGGCCTTCGCGGTCACGGCCAACGGCGGCGCGGACGGCTTCCAACTCTTCGGCCACCTCCAGCCCACGGCGGCCTTCATCGCCATCGGTTGCGGAGAGGCTCGCACGCTCGGTTTCGAGCGCTGCAATTTCCAACCGCACTTCTTCGCTGCGCGCCGCTACCATGGCGTGGCGTTCGCGGTCGATGGCGATCGACTGTTCGACAGCGGCGAGGCGCTGGTCCACATCGGTGTTGTGCGTGTCGCGGCGGGCGATGGCTTCGCGACGCTTGCGGATCTCATCTCCGAGCGCACGGATCTGTTCACGCAGTTGAACGACTCGCTCGGAGGCGGCGGCATCCTCGGCGATGCGCTGATCAAGCGCGGCGCGGGCGCGCACGATGGCGTTCTGACCATCGGCCCAACGGTAGCTGTAGTAGGAACGGAGGAGGCCGCTGAGCTCAGCAGAGAGGCGCGCGTGTTCGCCGGCACGGCCGGCCTGGCGGCTGAGCTGGGCGAGGCGGGGCTCTATTTCGGCGACGATCAGTTCGACCCGGGAGATGTTTTCACGCGTCGCGAGGAGACGGTCCTGGGCCTCCTTTATGCGGTTCCGGAAGCGCTTGACATCAGCCGCCTCATCGAGGAACGAGCGGCGCTCGTCGGGCGTCATGCTCAGCACTTCATCCACGAGGCCCTGGCCCATGATGGTGTAACTGTTCTGGCCGACATCGCCCTTCAGGAGGAGGTCAATCACATCGCGCAGACGCACGCGCGAGCCGTTCAAGAGGTATTCAGATTCGCCGTTGCGGTAGACGCGGCGGCCGACTTCGACTTCGCTAAAGTCAAGCGGCAGCCAACGGTCCTGGTTATCGAGGGTGAGGATGACTTCGGCCATGCCGACGGCGGCGCGCTCTTTGGTACCCGAGAAGATGACGTCTTCTTGCTTGCGGGCGCGCAGGAGACGGACGCTCTGTTCGCCGAGCACCCAGCGGATGGCATCGGCGACGTTGCTCTTGCCGGAACCATTGGGGCCAACGACGGCGGTGACGCCGTTGCCGTATTCGAAAGTGGTGCGCGTAGCAAAGCTCTTGAAGCCCTGGATGGAGAGCTTTTTCAGGTACATGAAATCGCCTCCAGCCGGGGAGCGCCGGAGAGTGCTGCGACCGCATCGGCGGCGGCCTGCTGCTGTGCTTCGCGCTTGCTCGGGCCACTGCCGCGGCCGAGCAGGTCCTTCCCAACTTTCACTTCAACCGTGAAGCGGCGACCCCCGCCGTCGCTCGCTTCGTCCACCGTCACATATTCGGGGGGTTCGTGCCAGCGGGCCTGGACGAGGTGCTGGAGGCTGGACTTGGCATCGAGGCGGGAGCCCTCGCGGCGGGCCTGGCGAAGCTCGGGCTCCAGGAGACGCAAACAGAGCGTGCGCGAGGCGCGGTACCCGGAGCCCGTGTAGACGGCGCCGATGATCGCTTCCAGGAGGCCGGCCAGGTTGCGCTCGCGTTCGCGCCCGCCCGCGGCTTCTTCTCCGCGGCCGAGGACGAGGTATTCGCCCAGGCCGAGGCGCGTGGCCGCGCGCGCGAGCGTGCTGCCGCGCACGATATCGGCGCGCATGCGCGTGAGGTCGCCCTCCCCGGCCGCGGGGAGGAGAGAAAAGAGGCGCTCGCCGATGACCATGCCGAGGATGGCGTCGCCGAGGAACTCGAGGCGTTCGTTGGAGGGGGCGCCGGCATCGGATTCGTTGAGGAAGGAGGAGTGGGTGAGGGCCTCGCCGAGAAGTCCCGCGGGCAACGGCTGCACACCGAGCCGTTCGAGGAGAACTTCATAAGCGGCGGCTGGGGCCAGTGGCACGGGACCCCCTTCGGACGGTCGCGCCCCCGGGAGACGCAGGAAATGCTAAAGCTGCATGATCATATGGAGCGCTTTCGGCCGCTGTCAAGGATACGTTGATACGATATCATCGGCGCCGGGCCGCGCGAGCATATGACGATTACGAAATCTCCCTGCACGGTCTGCGGCGAGGGGCTCAGCGAAGAGACGTCGGCCATCTGCAACGCCTGCGGTCGCGCCTATCACCTGAACCAGCGCAGCGACCGGCCGGGCAAGGACTGCGGCGAAGTATGGGTGGGCGAAGAACACCTCGCGCTCGAATTCGCCTGCAACACCTGTTTGCACCCGGAACAACCGGGCGCGCTGGACGACGTGCTCGACCTGGAGGAGGCAGCGGCGGCCGCGGGGACGAGCGCGGCCGCGCTGGAGCGGGCAGCTGCCAGTGGCGGCATCCGCCACCGGCGCACGGCGGGCGGCACGTACCTGTTCAACCGCGGCGACCTGGCGGGCTGGCGCGAAGTAGGCGATGAGTGAGGCGTGCTGCGAGTGTAGGGAGCCCTTCGGCAAGGCCAGCATCCTCGTGTGCGCGGACTGCGGGGGCTGGTTCCATTCGCCCGATGAGCGCGTGCACGAAACCGGGAGCCGGTGCGGCGTGCACGTGATCGGCTTCCGGCAGTTGCTGGGGCGCGATGTGGTGCCGCTCTGTCTGCGTTGTGACATGGCGTTCCGCCTGCGTTACGGGATCCCTTCGTGAGCGCGAAGCGGCGTGAGCGGCGAGCACGCCCGGCGGGCCTGGCGCCAGCGCCGCAGCCGCCGCAACCGATGGAGGCGCGCGTGGGGCCGCCGCCGCTGCCGGTATGGCATTGGCGCACCTTCCCGGTTTACTTCGCGTTCGCCCTTGGGGCGTTTCTCGGGGTGTACGCGGGGTACCTCGCGGGCTTCATCCAGGGCAAGTCGGACGCGATCGCGCCGGCCTACGTGGTGTTCATCGCGTCTGCGCTGTTGCTGGGGTTCGGGCTTTCGCGCTTCACATCGCGCTTCATGGTGACGCGCCGCTGGGTGAAGCCGCGGCCCAAGAAGCGGGCGTAGGTGGCGAACGCCGGTTGACAGGCGCGGAGGGGCGTGGCAGGGTTGGGAGAGACTTAGTGTATGTGGTACACTAAGTAGGCTAGGCAGCGGTCGCCAACCGCTCAGGGGGATGAAAATGCCGACGCTCGCCCCACCCGCCGCAACCCGCGATGAGGAACTCCTCGCGCTCTACACCAACCCGGACACCTGCCCGACGGATGTGCTCAAGCCGGTGCCGCTGGAGGAGGAGCGGTCGTTCATCAGTTGGCAGCAGGATATCCCGCGGGCGTACCTCGAGGTTTTGCCAGAAGAGCTGGACCGGCGCATCAAGGCGGCGCGCGCCTACCTGGGCAAGCGTCTCGTCATTCTCGGGCACCACTACCAGCGCGATGAGGTCATCCAGTACGCGGACTTCACGGGCGATAGCTTCAAGCTCGCGCGCCACGCGGCCGACCAGGACGAAGCGGAGTTCGTGCTCTTCTGTGGCGTGCACTTCATGGCCGAATCGGCGGACATCCTCACGAAGCCGGAAGTGCGCGTGCTGCTGCCGAACATGGCCGCGGGCTGCTCCATGGCGGACATGGCCGACCCCGACGATGTGTACGCGGCCTGGGACGCCATCAGCGAGGCGCTGGGGGATTCGGCGAAGGTCATCCCCGTCACCTATATGAACAGCGCCGCGAGCCTGAAGGCGTTCGTAGGGGAACGCGAGGGCATCGTCTGCACTTCGAGCAACGCGCGCAAGACGTTCGACTATGCGTTTGAACGCGGCGACAAGGTGTTGTTCTTCCCGGACCAGCACCTGGGGCGGAACACGGGCTATGAGATGGGCATCCCTCTGGACGAAATGGTGCTCTGGAACTGGCGGCGGCCCGGCGGCGGCGTGAGCGCGGATGAGCTACGGCAAGCGAAGGTCATCCTCTGGCAGGGGCACTGCAGCACGCACCAGCGCTTCAGCGTCGAACAGATAGAGAAGGCACGGCGCGAGCACCCCCGCATCACCGTCATCGTGCACCCGGAAACGAAGTGGGAAGTGGTGCAGGCGGCGGACATGGCGGGCTCGACGGAGCGCATCATCGAGGCGGTGACGAACGCGCCCGCGGGCTCAGCGTGGGCGGTGGGCACAGAGATCAACCTGGTCAACCGGCTGGCGAAGGCGAACCCGGACAAGACGGTGTTCTGCCTGGACCCCGTGGTGTGCCCCTGCAGCACGATGTACCGCATCCACCCGGCCTACATCGCGTGGGTGCTGGAGGGGTTGGTGCAGGGCCACGTGGTCAACGAGATCCGTGTCGCCGATGAGACGCGCAAATGGTCGCTGGTGGCGCTGGAGCGGATGCTGGCGCTGCCGTAGGCCGTCGTCTTCATCCACGCCTCCTCTAACGAGGAAGCCCTCAGGGCGGTGGAGGAACTGGGTATGGTCAGATGGAATTTCCCTCCGCGCCGGCTCCTCGGCCGAGGCGGCCCCTCGTCCTTCTGACCTCTGCCGCCTCGACCCTCCTGGCCGTCCAGGCCGTCGCAAGTTTCGGGCTATCCTCCGAAATCGAGCCACTAGCCTCCCTGACACTGGGCGTAATCGGCGGCGCTACCTTAGCCGTCGTTCCTGCTGCCTGGGGCATTCGCTGGTCGTGGCGTTCCGCGTCCCTCGGCGGTTCCTACCTCGCTTCGTCAGCCCTGCTTGTGGCCGCCGCGACTCCGCGCGGCGACGAAACGCCTTTCGTCGACCACTGGGTGGGCGTCACGGGCGCGATGTTGATCATATTCGCATTCACCATCGGGATCGCCAGCCCCCTCGGGCTCTGTCTGGCCGCCCGCCGGCATCGCCTGGGTGCTGGAGGGGCTGGTGCAGGGCCACGTGATCAACGAGATTCGCGTCGCCGATGAGACGCGCAAGTGGTCGCTGGTGGCAATGGAGCGGATGCTGGCGCTGCCGTAGGGGCTGACTAGCGGCCGCGGGCGATCGATCGCCGCCTTACTTCCAGATCCAGACGTGCATCCTGTCATCTCCGATGGCCACTGCCCCGGCGTTGTTGATGGCCACCGACAGAATTTGGGGAGCCGAGTCTCCGGGCGTCGCTGCGGGAGTTCCGTCGACGTTGATGCCACCGAAAAAGCCTTCATTCGAAGTCGTCGGAAGCTTCAACTCCGCCACCTGCTGACGCTCACAATCCAGAGTGAGTATTTGGCCCGCATCTCTCAACGCGAACGCAGCTCTCCCGCCATCTGGCGAGGCCACGCCGAGATCCAGAGGCGAGGTGTGTAGCCTGGACCGAACCGCTTGACTGTTGCCCTCAGCGGTCGTGACCAGGGTTCCCGCGACGAATGCCAGGGCGGGGCGGCAGGTCGCTGGCGCGACGACGCTGTACCGTTCCGCAGTGGCGACAGGAGTGCCACCGCTAGCCGAGAGGATGGCGAAGTCTTTCTCGCGCGCCAGAGCGACGGGGGCTCCATCGGGCAGGGTCATCAGCATTTCCGGGGCGTGCGTGAGGCGAGGCCCACGGCGGACGCCATTGACGCCGGCGCTGAACTCCGCCAGCACGTTATGACGGATGAGGCTGATACCGCCCCGGCCGGACGGCGCTAACCCGGTGATCCATGTGCCCGGTACCGGGATGTCTTTGGAGAGGGCGTTGGGGATGGCATCTTCATCGTCCAGGGGCAGTCGCTCGCCGAAAACGAATACCTCCTTGGCGGGATCAAAGGCGACCAGCGCATACCCCGCCCCAACCCACAGCAGTCCCGCGCTGTCCTGCGCGATATAGGTGTGCACGGTGAGGCTGGCCGCGACTGGAGACGACCAGCCTCTGAGTTCGTTGCCCTCGACGTCGAAATGATAGAGGGTAAGCTCGCCGTCCAGCCGCGCGGCCACAAGCCATAGATCGGTATCTGAAGTCCAGATCATGGCCTGCGCGTGCTCCTCGGTCGGGGCCAGATCGATTGACACACTGGCCACCGGTCCACCGTCCGTCACGGCGGGCTTTCCGTTGGGCTCGGCCGAAGCGCCTCCGCCTAATCTACCCCCGACCACGCGCCCCAAGACCAACCCCAGACTCAGAAGCAACACAGCTGTTGCAGCTGTAGTCCACATCCCAAGCTTCATGGGCAGATCGCCCCTTTCTTGGCGTGGCCTGCACGGTAGGCGACGTCGACACAGTAACGATAGTCCGGGTACAGCTGCTGGGGGGGATAAGCCTGAGATGACGACCAGGT
>JBPCLM010000020.1:0-24406 GCA_051003295.1 Tepidiformaceae bacterium
AGCACGCTCTGAGGGTAACAAGGGTGGCCTCTGCAAGGGACGGATGGAGGACGCGCCCCGGCCAAGGACGGCTCTTAACCGTACGTAAGACCCCCGCAACACTTCCCCGGAGGAGTGGCGCACACTAATGCTCATGCGGCCCGCACTCCTGGCACTCGTGGGCGGTCTTGCTGTTGCACTTGCCGGCGCAGCGTGCTCGGGGGGCAGTGGCACGAAGGTGGGCGGCACCACCCTGGGCGCAACGCCCGGAGGCCAGCAGGGAAACCCAAACGCCGACCTTTCCAAGGCCGATTTTTCCTCCCTGATTTACTGGGAGGGCCTCAACTTCTATGGCGGTGTCATCCCGGAGGCGCCGCTGCAGCTGTTCCTCGACATGGCGGCGAGCGGGGACAAACGCTACGCCTCCTACTTCCTCGACCTCGCGGCGCTGCCCACGCCGTACGAAGCGCGCGCCGTGGACGTGCTCAAAGTGTTGCTCGGCCCCTTCGGTGATTTCGGGACGTTCGACTGGGTGGAGCGCCGCGGCTTCCTGGGGCCGGAAGACGATTCGCCGCAGTATCTCGCCTTCAAGCACAGGCTGCTGGCGACACTCCAGCAGGAGATCGGGGACTTCGTGCGGCCGGAGGCAAAGCGCGCCATCTCCGGCCAGGAGATCCTCTGGGGGGGCGTGTGCGTGGACTGCATCCCGCCGCTGGAAACGCCGAAGCTCGTGACGCCGGCGCAGGCGGACGCCTGGATCAGCCCCGTGGACCAGGTGATCGGCATCGAGATAAACGGCGATGCGCGCGCCTACCCACGGCGCATCATCGATTGGCACGAGATGGTGAACGACACGGTGGGGGGCGTGCCGGTGTCGCTCGCCTATTGCACCCTCTGCGGCAGCGCCATCCTCTACGACGGGCGCGTGGGCGGCCGCGTGTTCGATTTTGGCACGAGCGGGCTGCTCTACCGTTCGAACAAGCTCATGTACGACCGCCAGACGCGGACGCTCTGGGAGCAGTACACGGGCGAGCCAGTATGGGGCGAGCTCGTGGGTTCGGGCATTCAGCTCGAAATCCTGCCCGCCGTGCACACCACCTACGGGGAGTGGCTGCGTGACCACCCGGGCACCAAGGTGCTCGATATCGAGACGGGGTTCCAGCGCGACTACGGTTCGGGGGTGGCCTACGAGGACTACTTCGCCAGCCCGCAGTTGATGTTCCCGGCGCCAGACCGTTCCGGGCCGCTGAAGGTGAAGGACGTGGTGTTCGCGGTCCGCGTCGAGGGGGAGCTAACGGCCTACCCGGTGAATCTGCTCGCCAGCCGCGGCTTTGTGCAGGACCGCATCGGCAGCAAGGGCGTGGTGGTGGTCGGGACGGGCGATGGCAGCGGTGGGCGCGCCTTCGCCGATGGCGGCGTTACGTTCACGGCAGCGGATCGTAAGGCGGGGCGGCTGACATCACAGGATGGACGCGAATGGCAGGTCACGGAGACGGCGCTCGTGGGCAGCGATGGGACCCGCCTGGAGCGGCTGCCGGGGCACAACAGCTTCTGGTTCTCGGTCATCAACCACACGAGCAACGGGCGGTTGTACGGGCAGTAACCGGGACCGGCTCGGGGCGGAGGCGGGTGCCCGGGGCGAAAAATACCGTTGACAGGGCTGCCGCACGAGCGTAGTTTCGGGGGTGGCATGGATGTGTTCAGCGGCATCCGCAACGCATGACGGCGACGCAATCTGCGTCGCCGTTTGTGATCCCGGCGTCGAATTTCGAGGAGGCACCCCCGGTATGCAGTCGAGCCTGATTGGTAAGGTCGAGAAGGCCAAGGCGTACGCGTGCGAGCGTCACCGCATGCAGATAGATGGCCTGCACGTTTCCTTCCACGGTGAGAACAGCGACCACGAAGTGGCCATCAGCGATGGCCGCTGGTCGTGCAGCTGCGACTTCTTCGATGCCTGGCAGGTGTGTAGCCACACCATGGCCCTGGAACGCGTGCTGGAGGGTATGGTGCCCGCCCAGCAAATGGCGGAGCCGCTGCGGCCCTAGCTGGCCCCGATCCTGTCACTTACGGGCAACCCGACAGCTACCGAACGTTCACTCGCGATTCTAACGCCTTTTCGGGCGCGCATCCCTCCGGCCGCCGCCGGCCGCTGGTAGCATTGGGTCCCGGAGGCGGCCGCCATGCTCAGCTTCAGTTGGGGCGCATTCTTCATCTACCTCGGGTCGCTCTCGTTCATGACGGCGGGCGGGCTGTGGGGGCTGGTCGAAAGCGGCCACCCGGTCTTCCTCGCCCCGATCCTCATGGGCCTCTTTTTCTTTTACCTCTGTTGGGAAGCCGTGGTGGAGAGCGACGGAGATGGTTCGCCGCCCCGCGGCACGCGCCAACACTGATACATCCGTAGCGCCGGCAGGGCCCTCCCTTACGCACTTCCCCTCCCGTCGGCGTATACACTGTTCGTGCGTATGCGGCCATTACGAGTCTGTAGCCTGCTCGGTATTCCCATCCTCATCAGTCCGAGTTGGCTGGTGCTCTTCGGGATCACGACCTGGATCCTGGCGACGCAGCTCTACCCCCAGGCGCTGGAGGATGCGAGCCGCACCACGCACTACGCGATGGCCGCGATAAGCGTCGTCCTCTTCTTTTCCTCGATCGTGCTGCACGAACTGGCGCACTCGGTCGTCGCGAAGCTGTACCACATCCCCGTGAAGAGCATCACCCTCTTCCTGTTTGGCGGCGTTGCTCAGATAACGCGGGACGCCGCGCGGCCGATGGGCGAATTTCTGATGGCCGTCGCCGGCCCGCTGACGAGCATGGTCCTGGGCATGATTTTCTTCGGGGCGTGGTTCGCCATCGGCGCCAGCGATGGCCGGCCGATTGACTTTGTGCTCTACTGGCTCGCGCTGATGAACGGCGTGCTCGCGGTCTTCAACTTGCTGCCGGCGTTCCCGATGGACGGCGGGCGGGTGTTCCGCTCGCTCATCTGGATGTTCACGGGGAACTACAACCGCGCCACCAGCGTGGCTGCGTGGACGGGCCGCGGCATCGCCTGGGCAATGATAGGGACGGGTGCGGCGGCGGCCTTGGGCTATCACCTTGTGGTGGCGGATGGGGCGGCGGGCGGCTTCTGGCTTATCCTCATCGGCCTCTTCCTCGAAAACGCCGCGCGGCAGGGGCTTTTGCAGAACAAGCTCGTGAAGACCCTGCAGGACTACAGCGCCGCCGACCTCATGCTCGCGGAGCCGCCCGTCGTAGAGGCGAGCGTGAGCGTTGGCGTGCTGGCGCGCGGCGTGCTCGATATCAACCCGCGTGTTTGCTACTTCGTTGAGACGGAAGGAAAGCTGGCGGGCATCATCAGCGGCTTCCAGATGCGCGCCGTCCCCGAACAACTCTGGGATACAACGACGGCGGGCGAGGCGATGGTGCCGAGCGCGCGCCTGCGCGCGGTGGCGCCCGAGCGCCCCGCCCACGAGGTGCTGCTGGAGATGGAGAGCGAGCACCTCTTGCATCTCCCCGTCGTGAGCGAAGGGCGGGTCGTGGGCGTGATCGGCCGCGACCGCATCCTGAACGTGTTGCGGCAGGCGGGACTACTCGGGTCGAACGCCTGAGCGGCCGCCCATCGGCGCCCCGCTCGATACCGTGATGGACTTTCGCTTGGCAGCGGCGGTGATGGCGGGCAAAACTGCGGGCGCCGTGAGCCGGCGGCTCGGCCGCGGCGGGGGGACGGCGCTGCCCGGGCTAGTGGCGTTGCGCATCGACCCCGGCGCCATCCGCAAGCTGGGCGGGCAACTGGCGGGCGGGCGCATCCTGGTCACAGGCACGAACGGCAAGACGACGACGGCCCGCATCCTCGCGCGCATGCTGCGGGAGGCGGGCGTGCCCTACCTCCACAACCGCGAAGGCTCGAACCTCGTGCGGGGGATGGCGAGCACGCTGCTGGCGGCGGCGTCTCCCGGCGGCCGCCTGCGCATCGCGGGCGGGCGGACGGGGGCCATCGGACTGTTCGAAACCGACGAGGCGACGCTCCCGCCGGCGACAGAGGCCCTCGCGCCGCGCGCCATCGTCTTTACGAACCTCTTCCGCGACCAGCTCGACCGCTACAGCGAAGTGGACACGGTCGCTGCCCTCTGGCGTGAAGCGCTGGCGGCGGCGCCCACGGGGGCAACGCTCGTGCTCAACGCCGACGACCCCTCGGTGGCGGACCTCGCGCGCCACTGGGAAGGGACGGTGCACTGGTTCGGGCTCGATGACGCCACGCTCGCCACGGACAGCGCGGGGGCCTTCGATGCTCGCTGGTGCGGCGCCTGCGGAGGGACGTTCGTGTATAGCGAGCGCTACTTCGCGCACATCGGGCACTGGCGCTGCAGCGGCTGCGAGCGGGCGCGGCCGGCGCCGGAGACGGCGGGCAGCGATGTGCGGCTGCGGATGGACGAGGCAAGGTTCGTGGTCGCGGGGCTGGGTGGGCTGACGATGCCGTTGAGCGGCAGCTACAACGTGTACAACGCTCTGGCGGCGGTGGCGACGGCGCGCGTGCTCGGCCTGTCGCCCCAGGCGATGACGGCCGGGCTGGCGGCGGTGCGGCCGGCGTTCGGGCGCCAGGAGGTGCTCGAACTGCAAGGCCGCCGCCTGCACCTGCTCCTCTGCAAGAACCCGGCGGGCGCCAACCAGGCCCTGCAGATGCTCGATGCGGTGGGCGGCCGCGAGGGCGGTCTGCGCATTGCGGTGCTCCTGAATGACCGCGTCGCCGACGGCCAGGACGTCAGCTGGGTCTGGGACGTGGATTACGAACCGCTGGCGGGACGCGCCAGTGTGTGCTGGGTTGGCGGCACGCGCGCGGAGGACATGGCTTTGCGACTGAAGTACGCGGGCTGGCCGCCGCCGGCCGCGGTCGCGGGTGTCCCGGGAGCGTTCCTGGATGCGGTGCTGACGGGGAGCGAGCGCGGCGAGGATGTCTTCGTCATCGCCACCTACACGGCCATGCTGGATGTGCGCGCGGAATTGCGGCGGCGGGGCGCGGCGGCGCACTTCTGGGACGATGCGGAGGAGGGCGCGGCCCCGGCGGCCCTACCCGATGGCGAGGGCGGCGGCTACAGTGAGAAGCAGCGATGACTCAGCAGAACCTCCCCGAAGGCGCCTCTCTCAGACTCGCACACCTGTACCCGGACGTGATGAACATTTACGGCGACCGGGGCAACGTGATTGCCCTGCGGTACCGCTGTGGCGCGCGCGGCATCCCGCTCAGCGTCGCTGAGATAGGGGTGCACGACGCCTTCGACCCGGCCGAATACGACATCGTCCTCATCGGCGGTGGTCAGGACCGCGAACAGCGGCGCATCGCCGACGACCTGGTAGCGAAAGGCCCCGCGCTGCGCGAAGCGATCGGCGCGGGCATGGCCGCCCTCGCCGTGTGCGGGGGGTTCCAGCTCTTCGGGAATCGCTACGTCGACCAGGAAGGCGGCATTATCCCCGGCATCGGCGTGTTCGACCTGGAGACGCGGCATCCGGGCCCACGCGCCGACCGCTGCATCGGCGATGTGGTGCTGGCGACGGAAATGGGGGATGTGGTCGGCTTCGAAAACCATGGCGGGCGGACCTACCTCGCCCCCGGGCAGGCGCCGTTCGGGCACGTAAAGCGGGGGTTCGGCAACAACGCCGAGGACGGGTTCGAAGGCGCGCGCCGTGCGAACGCGATCGGCACCTACCTGCACGGCAGCCTCCTGCCGAAGAACCCCGCGGTCGCGGACGAACTGATCCTGGCGGCCCTGCGGCGGCGCTACGGCCCGGACCTCGAGCTGCCGCCCCTCGATGACCGCAGCGAAGACGCGGCCCACGCAGCCGCTGCACGCACGGCCGCCGCGCGCAGCAAGCGCCCAGCGCGCGCCTGAGCGGCGGCCCGAGGCGCGGGGCTCGTCGTGGCTGCTGGGCGCCACCCGGGCCGCACGTGGCGCTGTGTTCGACGCGCGCAAAGGAGTGCGATCGCCTAGGATGCGCGGATGCCCGCGGACTTGATGGCACGCCTGGCGCCGGCGCTCGAAGTGGTACGTGCGAACGCCGTAGAGGCCGACCGCAGCGGCGTCTTTCCGCCCGAGAACATGGACGCCCTGCGCGCGGCGGGCGCCTTCGCGTGGTCGCGCGCGAAGAAGCTCGATGGCGACGAACTGAGCGCGGTGGGCAAGCTTGCTGCCTTCGAAGCCACCGCCGCCGCCGACCTGACGACCGCCTGGATCTTCGCCAACTACGATAGTCACGTCTGGGAACTGAGCGCGCGCCTGCTGGTAGATGGCTTCCCCGAGACCGAATCGGTGCTGCGGGGGGAAGAGGCGTGTTGTGGCACGGCGGCGCCTCTCACCGGCAGCGTGCTCGAAGGCGACGACATCATTGTCAACGGGCGCTTCAACTTCACCACGGGGTGGCGCCAGGCGCGCTGGCTGCGCGGCATGGTGGCGGTGCCCGGGCCGGCGCCGGAATTGCCGCCGCCGCCCGAGCCGCCGCGCTTCCACCTGCGCGTGGTGATGGTGCCGCTCGACCGGCCAGAAGTGCGGCCGGAGGAGACGTGGGATTCCGTCGGGCTGCGCGCGACGCAAACAGACACGATCGTGGTCGAGGGCCTGCGCCTGCCGCGCTCGTATTCAGCGCCGTTCATCAGCGATGCCGACCGCCGCAGTGTGGAGTACCCCGTGCCCTCGCACTACTACCGCGAGCCGGGGTGGACGTGGGCGAACGCGCGCGGCGGCGCGGAGTTGCTGGCCTGCGCGCGTGAGGCCTTCCGGCTGGCGCAAGAGCACAGCAGCGGGAGCAAGACGCTGTTCACGGGCCAGCCCGCGGCGCGCTTCCCGGCCGTGCGCTACGCGCTCGCGGACGCATACATCGGCATCGCGACGGGGCTGGCGGCCTTTGAAGGGTTGGCGGCGGCGAGCGATGGGCGCGTGGCCGCGGGCACACGCTGGGAGATGGACGACGAGATGGCCGTCTGGGGCTGCGGGATGATGGGCGGCCAGGCGGCCCTGCGGGCGGTGGACCAGATGATGCTCGCGCTCGGTGGCACGGGGACGCAGAAGGCGCTGCCCTTCGAACGCTACTTCCGCGACATCCGTACGGGGGCGCTCCACCTGGGGATCCACCCGAGCCTGGTGAAGGACCGGGTGGTAGGGCACCTGTTCCCGGGGTTCGTGCGGTAGGCGGGCGGGGATGGGATGGGGGGGCGGGCGCCGCGTGAGGTACCATACGTCAACGAACCGCCCGAGCCGGACGCCCGATGGGAACGAGCGTGACTGCAAAGCACCAGGTCAAGCCGAACCACAAGCCGGTCGCTGCCTACTACGAGGAGCTTCGTCGGTACGCGGGTGAGCGAGTAGAGCACGAGGGCGCACTGCGCTCTGCCTTTCAAAACCTCTTGGCAAGCACCGCTCCGAGAGGCTGGATCCTCATCCCAGAATTGGGCTCCAAGGTCGAGCGGCGCACGGTTTACCCGGACGGCACACTCAGGGACGGAAACAGCCTTCCCCGCGGGTACTGGGAGGCCAAGGATACCCACGACGATCTCGACGTTGAGATCCGCAGCAAGATCAAGAGAGGCTACCCGATCACGAACACGGTGTTCGAAGACACCCGGCGCGCGGTGCTGTACCAGGCCGGTCGAGAGGTCCTCAGGGCTGACCTGCAGGATGCCAGCCAGCTTTGCGACCTTCTCAACCAGTTCTACGCCTACACCGAGCCGAACATCGCTGACTTCGAACAGGCTGTCGAGGAGTTCAGGCAACGGGTGCCGGACCTGGCGCGCGGGCTTCTGGAGAAGATCACCGAGGCCCACCGCACCAACGGCCCTTTCATTGCGGCCTTCGGCGGCTTCTTTGACCTGTGCAAGAAATCGCTGAACCCCAACATCAGCGCAGCGGCGGTCGATGAGATGCTGGTCCAACATCTTCTCACCGAGCGCCTCTTCCGGACGATCTTCGCGAACGACGAGTTCACGCGGCGGAATGTGATCGCGGCGGAGATCGAACGGGTTATCGACGCGCTTATCAGCAAGAGCTTCAACAAGGCCGAATTCCTCAAGTCGCTGGATCGCTTCTATGTGGCGATCGAGGCCGCGGCGCTGACCCTTGAACATTTCTCGGACAAACAGCATTTCCTTAACGCAGTCTACGAGCAGTTCTTCCAGGGCTACTCCGTCAAGGTCGCGGACACGCACGGGATCGTCTACACGCCCCAGCCCATCGTCGATTTCATGGCGGCGAGCGTGGCGCACATCCTCGAACGGGATTTCGGCCTCTCGCTCGGTTCCGCCGGGGTGAACGTCCTGGACCCGGCGACGGGCACTGGCAACTTCATCGTGAATCTTCTCCGCCGTCTCCCGGGCCCGGACTTGGCGCGGGCATACCGGACACAACTATTCGCCAACGAGGTCATGCTTCTCCCTTATTACATTGCCTCGCTGAACATCGAACATGCCTTCTTTGAACTCACCGGCTCATACGAGCCGTTTGATGGCCTCTGCTTCATGGACACGCTTGAGCTGGCCGAAACCAACCAGACCATCAGCATGTTCTCCGCCCGGAACGCCAGCCGCGTCGAGAAGGAGCGGGCGACACCGATCACCGTGATCATCGGCAACCCCCCGTACAACGTTGGCCAGGTGAACGAGAACGATAACAACAAGAACCGCAAGTACAAGGTTGTCGACGGTCGCATCAAAGAGACGTACGCCAAATCGTCGAAAGCCACCCTCAATACCAAGCTCTACGACCCTTACGTCAAGTTCTTCCGCTGGGCGGTCGATCGGCTGGAGGGTCGCGACGGCATTATCTGCCTCGTGACCAACAACAGCTTCGTTGATCAGGTCGCCTTTGATGGCATGCGCCAGCATTTCGAGCAGGACTTCACGCGGATCTATCACCTTGATCTTGGTGGCAACGTCCGCAAGGACCCAAAGCTCAGCGGCACAAAGCACAACGTCTTCGGTATCCAGGTGGGAGTCGGCATCACCGTCGCGGTCCATCTCCGTGACGAGAAGGACGCGAAGCGGCCGTCTCAGCTCCACTACGCCTCCGTCCCCCACGATTGGACCCGCGAGGAGAAGCTGCGCTGGCTCGCCGATACAGAGTCACTCGCTTCCGTGGATTGGGATTCTCTCACGCCGACGGCCCGGCACCATTGGCTCGCCATCGAAGGCGCGGATGAGTGGTCGGGCTTCCTCCCACTGGGCACAAAGGAGACCAAGCGCGCCAGCGCCGCGAGCCAGGCGGACCTTGATGCAATATTCAAGGCCTACTCGCTCGGGGTTTCCACAAATCGCGACGATACCGTGTACGACTTCAAAGTCTCCCCTCTATTGGCGAAATGCAGTGGGTTCATTACCGCCTACACGGCAGAGATGGCGCGGTTCAGTGCCGCGGGGCGCCCAACCGATCTCGATGGCTTCCTCGACTACTCACTCGTGAAATGGAGCCGAAACCTCAAGCGGTCTCTTCGGACCGGCGAGGCCATCGCGTTCGACCCGAACTGCCCACGAGCAAGCACCTACCGTCCGTTCACCAGGAAGCGGCTCTATTTCGCAGACCTCGCTGTCGACGAGCTCGGCCAGACGCGTCGGTTCTTCCCGACGGCAGCCTCGGAGTCCGAGAACCGCGCCATCGGGCTACCCACGGTGGGCGGCCGCGCGGCATGGGCAACCCTCGTGGTCAACGACATCCCCAATCTCAACCTGACGTCGGTCGATGGATACCAATTCTTCCCGTTGTATGTTTACGATCCGGACGGCTCCAACCGGCGCGACAACATCACAGATTGGGCGCTAGAACGTTTTCGGGCGCACTACGCCGACGCCGCCATCGAGAAGGTCGACATCGTCCACTACGTGTACGGCCTTCTGCACCACCCGGGCTACCGCCAACGCTTCGGTGCAGCGTTGAAGCGGGAGCTGCCGCGAATCCCCTTCGCGGCCGACTTCGAAGCGTTCCGCTCAGCCGGCGAACGGCTGTCCGCGCTGCACCTCGGCTACGAGCAGCTTCAGCCATACCCGCTGAAACAAGTGCAGGATCGGAGCGTGCCCTTTTCTTGGCTCGTGCAGGACAGGATGCGCCTGAGCAAGGATAGAACATCCGTCCAAGTGAACGCATCCCTAGTGTTGGATGGTGTGCCGCCGGAAGCGTTCGAGTACCGGCTCGGCAACCGTAGCGCTCTTGAGTGGGTGATTGATCAGTACCAGGTCAAGAAAGACAAGGCCACGGGCAAGGTCATCTCCGATCCCAATCGGCCCGAGGACCCGGAGTACATCGTCCGCCTGGTCGGGCAGGTGGTCGGATTGAGCCTGGAGACGGTGGAGATCGTGAAGGGTCTCCCGGCCGAGTTCTCATAGCCGATACGAAAGGCCGGAAATGATAACTTGACAACGCGCTATCTCTTATTACCATAAACTTGATCACGAATTTGTGATCGGGAATGTTCACGGTGTCAAACGAACAGACAAGCAAGAAGGCTGGCACTTCGGCCGCAAAGACGCTGAAGGGCTCAGGCACAAAGAAACATGCGAAATCGGCGGCCGGAAGCGCATTGACACAGCGGCCGAGTAAGAAGACGAAGTAGAGGCCCAAGTGGCTCAGGGTGCAGACCTGCATTTCGACGCTTGGTGGCGGAGCGGTGGCGGCGGCCGCACGCCGCCGCTGACAGCGCAGAGGAGCAGGTTCGGCCTCCTCGGTTATGGTGAACAGCGGGGTTCTTTGCCCCCGTTGTTTGCCGTCTGTTTACAAAGACGACAATCTCCTGTCCACCGCGGGCGGTCGAATGGGAAAGCAGGCACCCTCATCCAGACCGTGCCGCGGGGGATAGTTTTGAGGATGACGCGCATTACGCGGACGGGGGGCGTGGCGCTCGCCGTCGTGGCTTCGGTGATACTCGGCGCACTCGCGCTCGTTAGCGATTCGACGCCAGCGAGGGCGCTGACGAACTGCACGGTGACCGAAGCGAACGTCTCGCTCGATTCGCAAGAGGCGCAGTTCCTGACGTTGATCAACAGCTACCGGCAGCAGAACGGCGCAGCCGCCCTGGGACAATCGACCAACCTGAACCGGGGGGCGCTCTGGCTGGCGGTGGATATGGGAGCGAAGAGCTACTTCAGCCACACCGACTCGCTGGGGCGCAGCCCTTCGACGCGCGTCCAGAACTGCGGTTACGCCGGCGGCGCCGGTGAGAACATCGCGGCGGGCACTGTCCGCGACACGGGCCAGGAAGTGTTCGACGCATGGAAGGCCTCTGCGGCCCACAACGCGAACATGCTCAACAGCGGCTACAAGTACATCGGCATCGCGCGCGCTTACACCTCTGGCTCGCCCTACGGCTGGTACTGGGTGACCGACTTCGGGACGTACAACGACGGCACGGGCGACGGTGGGGGCGGCGGCGGTTCCACGCCGACGCCAACAGCCACGCCGACCGCCACGCCGACCGCCACGCCGACCGCGACGCCGCCCGCGGCGACGAATACGAAGGCGGCACTCTCGAGCCCCACGCCGGGTTCGACACTGCCGGGGGCGATCGTGACGTTCGGCTGGACATCCGGGAGCGGGGCGCTCGAATACTATCTGCAGGTGGGCACGACGGTGGGGGGCACTACGCTCTTCGCGGCGTCGACGGGCACGGGCCGGTCGGCCACGGTTACGAGCCTGCCCGTCAACGGCAGCACGATCTACGCGCGCCTCTGGACGCGCTTTGCCAGCGGCTGGCAGTACAACGACTACACCTACAAGGCCGCGACTACGGCCGTCACGCCCACGCCCACCACGGTCACGGGCGCGAAGGCGCAGATCACGAGCCCGGCGCCGGGTTCGACCTTCGCGGGCACGACCGTGACGTTCCAGTGGACGGCGGGGACGGGGGCACAGGAGTACTTCTTCTACCTGGGCACCGCGGCTGGCAGCAACAATCTCTACGGGAAGTCACAGGGGCTGAATCGCAACGTCACGCTCAGCGGCGTGCCCCGCGGCGGCCAACTCCTGTACGTGCGTCTGTGGACGAAGGTTGCGGGCGCCTGGCAGTACACCGACTACACGTACCGCGCGGCGCCTTAGTCCCCAAGAGCCCATCCGAAGGTCTCCGGCGGTTGAGGCGCCGGTGAGCTCAGGACCGTGGGTGTTGCCAGAAGAACTCCAGCGCGATTCCGTCCGGGTCCTTGCAGGTGATGGCATCGGCGTAGCCGTAATCGTTGAGGGGGCTGCGTTCGATGCCGAGCTCGTCGAGGTGCGCCGCCCAGGCTTCGAGAGCGGCGCGGTCGGCCACGGCGAAGGCGAGATGGTCGAGCCCGGTGCGACGCGGCGTGAACGTGGAGCCGTCGCCAGCGCTGTGCTGCGTGAAGGCGATGACCACGCGAGAAGCGCGCTCGAAGATGGCACAATCGACGATCCCTTCTGCTTCGTCCGCGCCGCGGAAGACCTCGCGCGCATCGAGGAGGCGGCAGTACCAGGCTGAGCTGAGATCCAGGTCGCGCACGCTCAATTCGACGTGTGCGATTCCGGTAATGGCTGGCATCTGGCGTCTCCCGGGAGAGTTGCTCCCGGTGGGTATCATCGGAGGCGTGCGGCCGGCGGACAAGCCGCAATGGGGTGAGGGCCGTTGCCGGGAACAGGGGCGCGGGCGATACTGAACGTTCGGCCCGCCGGGCGCGGGTACTAGTGGAGGTACGCTTCGAGCGTGCCGTTCGCACACACCGGAGACTGATTTCGTGGCAAAGAAAGTACGCGCAGTGGTTACACTGCAACTCCCGGCCGGAAAGGCAAACCCGGCTCCACCCGTCGGCCCCGCCCTCGGCCAGCACGGCGTCAACATCATGGAGTTCTGCAAGGACTACAACGCGCGCACGCAGAACATGGTGGGCCAGATTATCCCGGCCCAGTTGACCGTCTTCGAAGACCGCTCGTTCACCTTCATCCTCAAGACGCCGCCCGCGGCGGACATGCTGCGCAAGGCGGCGGGTATCGAAAAGGGCAGCGGCAGCGCACGCCTGCAGAAGGTGGGCAAAGTGAAGACGAGCGACCTGCGCAAGATCGCCGAGACGAAGATGCCGGACCTCAACGCGAACAGCATCGAAGAGGCCATGAAGATTATCGAAGGCACCGCCCGCAGCATGGGCATCGAGGTGCAGTAGCCATGCCGAAAAAGGGGAAGCGCTACAGCGAGGCCGCCGGGAAAGTCGATAAGGCGCGCTTCTACGCGGTGGATGAGGCGATCGCGCTGGCCAAGGAGATCCACCCCGCGAAGTTCGACGAGACGGTGGAGCTCCACATCCGCACGGGGTTGGATCCGCGCCACGCCGAGCAGCAGATCCGCGGCAGCACCGTACTGCCGAACGGGCTGGGCAAGGTGCTGCGTGTGCTCGTCTTCACGGAAGGCGAAGCGGCCCGCTTCGCCACCGAGGCGGGCGCGGACTTCGTCGGCAGCGATGACCTGATAAAACCGGTGGAAGGCGGCTTCACCGACTTCGACGTGGCGATAGCGACGCGCGAGATGATGGGCAAGGTGGGGCGCCTGGGGCGCATCCTCGGCCCGCGCGGCCTGATGCCGAACCCGCGCTCGGGCACCGTCGTGGTGGCGGAGGATGTCGCGAAGACGGTCAACGACGCCAAGCAAGGGCGCGTCGAGTTCCGCCTCGACAAGCTGGCGAACATCCATGCCCCCATCGGCAAGGTCAGCTTCGAAGACGGGAAACTGAAGGAGAACCTCGCGACCTTCGTCGAAGCGGTGAACGCGGCCAGACCGCGGGAGGCGAAGGGCCAGTTCGTGCGCAGCGTGACGCTCACAACGACGATGGGGCCGGGCATCCCCCTGGACCTGGCGCAGACGATGGCGCTGCGCACGGCGTAGCGGCGCCGGGCGCTGCCGGGAAGGGGAGGTAGAACCGCGATGCCCATCCGCATCCTTGGAATCAACGGCGGGATCCGAGCGGGGAGCACGGCCGACCGTGTATTGCGTTTCGCGCTGCGTGCGCTGGAAGCGCGGGATGCCCACTGTGAGACCTTCGAAATCGGCGCCTTGCCGCTGCTCGACGGCCGCCCGGACGAGGAGTATCCCGCCACGGTGGCGGCCTGGCGGGCGGCCTGCTTGGCCGCCGATGCGCTGCTCGTGACCGTGCCTTCGTACCACGGAGCCGCCCCGGGGGGGTTGAAGAACGCGCTCGACTTCATCGATCTGCCGCACATGGGCGGCAAGCCGTTCGCGGTGGTGGGCGCGGCGGGCGGGGACGCGGAGCCGGGCGTGACCGACGTGGCGCGCGTGCTGCGCCACATCGGCGGCATCGCGGCCGTCCCGGATGTGGTGATCTCACGGTCGGGCGAGCATTGGGGCAAGGGTGAATCGCCCGCGAACGCGAGCGTCGCCATCGCCATCGAGAAGGTGGCGGAGGACCTGCTCACGCTGTGCGCGCTGCGCGAAGCGGGCAAGCTGCCGCAGCCGTAGCGTGGCCGGAGGGGCGGGCGTGAGCGATAGCGACAATGACGAGGGTTTCGAACGGGTGGCAGGGCCGCACGAGATAGCCGCGCGGCGGCCGGAGGGCTGGTTTTGCCCCGATTGCGGGCAAGCGCTGGCCGCGGATGGACGCGGCGGGCGGCGCTATCCGTACTGCACCAGCTGCGGGTTCGTGCGTTATCGCAACCCCACGGTGGGGGTCGCCGTGGTGGTGCGCGATGCGCAGGGCCGGGTGCTCATGGGACGCCGCGCGGCGGGCACCTATGGCGGGCTCTGGTGCATCCCCTGCGGGCACGTGGAATGGGAAGAAGACGTGCGCGAGGCGGCGCGGCGCGAATTCTTCGAAGAAACCGGCCTGCGCGTGGAGACGCGCGAGGTGCTCGCCGTCCATTCGAACTTCCACAACGAAAAGCAACACACGGTGGGCGTGTGGTTCGCGGGCCGGGTGCTCGAAGGCACCCCCTATCCCGCCGACGGCGAATTCAGCGAGCTCGCGTGGGTCGATCCGGCGGAGCCGCCGCCGCTCGCCTTCCCGACGGATGGGCTGGTGCTGGCGGAGCTGGCGGCGGGGGATGGCACCGAGACGTAGGCGTCAGGCGAGCGCGCGGCGGAGGACGTCGCAGCATTCGGCGACGCCTTTCTTCCCACCGTCGAGCATGGCGGAGAGCTGCAGGAAGACGTGGGGCATGTCGGGGTAGATGCTCAGTGTGGCGGGCACGCCCGCGGCCTTCAGCTTCTCGGCGTAGCTGGTCGAGTCATCGAGGAGCGGGTCGAGGCTGCCGACGATGAGGTGCGCGGGCGGCAGCCCCTCGAGCTTGCCGCGGGCGGGGGAGACCCCGGGGCCGGTGGGGTCGGCGCCGCCTGCGAGGTACTGTTCCCAGAACCACTTGATGGCATCGAGTTCCAGGATATAGCCCGTGCCGTTGCGCTTGTATGACGAGCGGTCGAAGTCGTGGTCGAAAGCGCCGTAGAGCAGGAGCTGGAGGCGCACGGGAGGGCCGCCGGCGTCGCGCAGGCACTGGCAGGCAGCGGCGGTGAGGTTGGCGCCTGCGGAATCGCCGCCGATAGCAAGCCGGGAGCCATCAGCGCCCAGTTCGGAGGCGTGTGCCACGGCCCATTCGATGGCGGCGAGGCAGTCATCGAGGGCGGCGGGTGCGGGGTGCTCGGGGGCGAGGCGGTAGTGCGGGCTGACGACGACCACGCCCGCTCCCAAAGCCAGTTCCGCGCAGAGCTTCTGGTGGGTAGCGGGACTGCCGATGACCCAGCCGCCGCCGTGGATGTAGACGAGGAGCGGGAACGGGCCTTCACCCGTGGGCGTGAACACCATGGCGGTGATATCGCCGGCCGGGCCGGGAATGGCGCGCCCGGCGAGGGCCACGCCTGCCGGCATGGGCGTGTTGAAAGCCGCGAACCCCGTCTCCGCGCCAGCGCGGGCGACGACGGGCGGGAGCGTCCACATTGGTGGGGCGCCGGTGGCCTGCGCCTGGGCGGCCATCATCTGCAAGAGCGCTTCCACCTGTGCGTCCACGCGCGAGCCTCCGGGGGTTAGGATGTTGGCGAAGTCTAGCGGCGGCAGCCGCCGCTGGCCAATTGGAGGGGAGGCTGCGGAGACATGGACGAGCGCTGGGCGGTGAGCCTCGACGAAGCGGAGGCGGGCCTGCCCGCGGAGGGCACCCGCTTCGCGCGCGCCATCCGCCACGGCAGCCTGCTGGTGGGCCTCTATGCCCCGCGCGGCAGCGACCCGCAGGAGCCGCACCAGCAAGACGAGGTCTACCTGGTGCAGCGCGGGCAGGGCACGTTCGTGCGCGGGGCGGAGCGGGTGCCCTTCCAAGCAGGCGCGGCGCTCTTCGTGCGGGCGGGCGAGGCGCACTGTTTCGAAGACTTCAGCGATGACCTGGCCGTGTGGGTGGTGTTCTACGGGCCGACGGGCGGCGAGGCAGCGGCGCAACACTAGCTCAATAGTTATGTCTGGTGTTACTCGTGGGGGATGAGAACAGTGCAACTCCTGCAGCGTTTCGGTTGCCGGAATTGGGATGCGGACGGCAGTACGGTTGTCGCCTGGGCGCGGATCGCCGGCGTTGCAGCAGGTCAAACATCCGCTCGCACGACCGGCGGCACGACCGCGAAAGGTACCTGGTAAAGGCATTGGAACGGCGACCAGGCGTTGCACAAAGTCGAGACCGTGTCCGCGCCGCGCGGGTGTTTTGTTCCCGGGCCTTCACCTTGTTGCATCTATCGTGGAAGTATATGACAACTATAGGCGCGGGGCTCTCATTCTTCGAGCCCGGCCCCGGGAGGCTCCGATGAGCGAGCGAACGACGAGTGCAATCTTCACGGTGGATGAACTATGGCTCCTGCAGTCGGTAGTGCGGCACGAAATGGCGCAGTCCGAACAGTGGAAGCAGCCGCCGGTGAGCCTGGCGTTGAACGACCAGGTGGCCGAATCGTTGCTGCTCTGCCACGACAACGGGCTCGCCGAAGCGGCGCTGTTGCTGACGCGTGGTGACTGTCTCGCCATCGACTACTGCGTGTCGCAGGGGGCCAAGTCCCCATCCGGAGTGGCGGTTGGCAAGAGCGTGCTGCTGAAATCGTTCAAGGCGCGCCGCGAACTGGAAGAGCGCTGGGCAACGGCGGAGGAAGAAGAGCCGGCGCTGCCAACGCACGAAGAGCTGCTCACGCAACTGGAGCAGTGGAAGCGCCGCAAGCGCGGCAGAAGGAGTGCCTGAGATGCCCGCACCAACAACGACACCGGTGGTGACCCCCACGACCGCGCCTTCGGAATCGCCGTGGCCGGAACGCTACACGGACCCGGCGCGCATTTGCCCGCAGCAGCGGCGCGAGGGCGCATCGCCCGACGTGGAGCCTTAGCATGCCGTGGTTCTGGCCGGAGCAGCCGGCGATGAACGCCTTCGACCCCAACGCCCAGCGCGCACAGGCGACGTTGCCGCTCGCGCTGCGCATGGTCGTGCGCTTCGACCCGGCGACCGTGGATGCGAGCCCGGGACGGCGGCTGCGGGCCTTCGCGACGCTGGTGTGTCGCGGCGAGGCGGGCATTGTGCTGACCTCGCTGGCGCGCGGCGAGCAGCTCCTGGTGAGCCCCGTGCGGGAGACAACCTACGGAGAGCTGCTTGCGCGCGTCGAGCGGGAAGCGGAGATGTCGCCCGTCCGCGACACGCTCACGAAGCTGCCGCTGCGCATAGGGGACTACGGGCCGCTCATCCGCGAGCTGCCGAGCACCCCAGTGCGCACGCCGCGGGACCCCGATCTCCATCCCGCGCTGCAGGACCTGGGCGACGAGATCAACGAAGACATCCGCGAGGCGCTGGAGTCGCTCGACAACCCGAACCTGTATTTCCCGGGAATCGACGAGGGCATCGAGCCGGTAACTGATGAGCACGTGAAGCTCGTCACGTGGGCCTTGCAGCGGGAGCTGGACCGCGAACTGCGCACGGGCTCGGGGAGTCTCTCCTCGCTGGCGCCGCTGCCGGCGGCCCCGCTCGCAGACTTGCCGTGGGATATCCAGCGCGCGCTGGCCGAACGGCGTCGCTGGCGCTATCGCCAGTGGGGCCTCGGCAAGGAGCAGTGGGAAAGCGGCGATTGGAACCTCTGGGAAATCCCCAGGGACGACGACTACGTGCCCCGGCGGTCGGCGAGGCTGATGCCGGTCGTCTGAGTGGGTCGGGCGCTAGTCGTGCACGGCGGCGCCGATCGCGGGCGCGGGGATGGCCACGGGCCCGCCTCCGGTGCGGCGCACAACTTCGATGGCGGCAACAGCGATGACGCAAAGCGCGCCCTGGAAGACGAGCGTTTCGCGGATGCCGATGCGGTCGGCGATGATGCCGATGGGGAGCGCGGCGAGCCCGAAGAGGCTCCAACTGAGCATGTTCATCGACTGCACGCGGCCGTGGTAGTCGTAGTCGGTGAGCGTCATCACGAGTGAGTTGTTGAGCGACTGGAAGGCGCTGGCGAGGCCGCCCACGAACACGATCACGATCATCCCTGTGAGGAAGCTTGGGGCCGCCCCGAAGGCGATGAGGGAGAGGCCGAAACCGATGCCCGCGAGGGGCTGCAGGACGAACGAACGGCGCTGCGTGATCGATGCGACGACGATGGTGGCGGCCACGGCGCCGACCGCGCTCACAGAGGAGAGCGCCCCGAGGCCGCCCGCGCCAACACCGTAGACCTCTTCGGCTATGGAGGGGAGGAAGGACTGGTATGGGAATCCCACCATCACCACGGCGAAGGAGGCGAGGATGAGGAGGCCGATGTTGCGGCGCGCGGTGACGTAGCGCACCCCTTCCAGGAGGTCGCCCAGCGGTGAAACCTGGTGGGCGCGCGGGCGGGGGTTGCCCGCTGGCAGGCGCAGCATCATGACGGTCGCCACCAGGAACCCGAGCGTGGTGATGTAGTACACGCCGGCGGTGCCGATGAAGTGCACGGCGATGAACATGCCGGCGATGGAAGGGCCAATGACGCGTGTGCTGTTCATGCTCAGTTGCTGCAGGACGACGGCGTTGCCAAGGTGCTCGCGGTCGACCAGGTCGCTGATGAAGGCCTGGCGGGCGGGCCCGATGAAGGCGAAGCCCGCCCCCTGCACGACGCCAGCCACGAGCAGCATCCAGTATTCGATGTTGCCGATGGCGATCATGGTCGCGAGCCAGGCGGAGTTGGAGGCGATGATGAGCTGGCAGACCATGAGGATGCGGCGCTTGGGCAACCTGTCGGCGATCACGCCACCCCAGAGCGAAAGGAGCAGCTGGGGCAGCCCGAAGGCGAGCATCACGCCACCGAGGGCGCTGTTCTTGCCCGTGAGGTCAAAGGCGAGGAAGCCCCGCGCGATGACCTGCATCTGCATGCCGAGGAAAGAGAAGATGTTGCCGTAGAAGAGCAGCCTGAACTGCGGGTTTTCGAGCGAGGCGAAGGTGCTCAGGCGGCCGGGGAAGGTGCGCGGGAGAGGCACGCGCCACTCTCACTTTCACGTAAGGGTTGGGCTGTGCTTCCAGACTACCACGGCCCCACCGGGCGGGGGTAGGCCGTTCAGGCGGGGAAGGTCCACCCTTGGGCTATTGAAGGTGTTGACGGGGACCTGGGGGAGGGGCGCTATCATGTGGCCGCGACGTGGGGGCGGGAGAGGCGGCGCGAGATGATCTGCTCAAGCATCGTGGCCTGGGTTGCCGGGGGCCTCGCCGTTGCGAGCGTGGCCACGGTTGGCACGGTCGTCATCATCACGAGCGGCCCGGCCGCGGATTCGCGGCCGCTGGCGGCGGCCACCGAGACCGCCAGCCCGGTGGCTTTCGCAACCGCGACGCCGACGCCACCCGGAGCAACGCCAACCGCCACGCCCACCGCGACGCCCGCAACAACCCCAGTACCGTCGCCCACGCCCGCCGCTGTGGTCCTGGGGGTCGACGGCTGGCCGATCATCACCTGCCCGAGTGGCTTTGAGGTGTACAAGGCCGCGACCCGCAAACTGAGCCTGTGCGCACCGGCGGGCTGGCGCGGAGGCATCGCGCAAGAATTCAGCGGTGGCAAGGATGAGCCGGAGGGGTATATACAGTTCCTCATCGTCTGGACGCATCCCGACAATCCCTACCATTTCGTGGGGCTGCAGATCGTTTCGCGGGAATCGCGCGGAACGCGGGATACCTGGCAGTTAAAGTGTGCCACCCCTGTCGCCGACCAACTGCTCAGAATTCCGGGAGAGCGGTGTTTCGGCGACACGACCACGCCGAATGGCGTGCCTCTCAGCGGAGGCGTGACCTGGGGCCTTGAGATATTTGCCGAGACGCCCGAATACTGGGTCATTCTGGATGCTGCCGGGACCCAACAAACCAGCGAGGCCATCGCCGCCGCAAGAGAGGATGCCCGCCTTGTGGGTGCACGAGCGGCGGCGAATGGGCTGGCGCGACTCCAGTGAGATGCCCCGCATCGCACGCCACGCCCCGCCACTTCCCCCCTTGACAAGTTTTTAGGGCAAGGCTAAGTATGTGGTGATGTTCTCGGGGCGAGGTGCAATTCCTCACCGGCGGTAGAGCCCGCGACTCCGCTTCGGCGGACTGACCCGGTGCGATTCCGGGGCCGACGGTCACAGTCCGGATGGGAGAGGACAACGATGCGTTGGCAAATTCCTGCGCAGCCGCCGCGCATTCGCGCGCGCTCCCGTCACCCCCGGGCCATCGAATCTTGCACCGGGGCAGGGCATGGCAGCCACTCAGGACTCAGCACTCAGCACCCAGGACTCGCGGGCGGCGGCAGCCTGATGTTCACGGGCATCATCGAAGAGGTGGGCACGGTGGCGCGAGCGGGCGAAGGATACCTCTACATCCAGGCGCCCCTGATACTGAGCGACGCGCGCCTGGGAGACTCCATCGCCATCAATGGCGTGGACCTGACGGTGGCCGCCATCGATGGCGACGTGTTCTTCGCCAACCTCATGCCCGAAACGTACCGCCGTTCCAACCTGGGCGAACTGAAGGTGGGGGAGAAGGTCAATTTGGAGCGCAGCGTGCGCCCGCAGGACAGGCTCAGCGGCCACATTGTGCGCGGCGTGGCCGAAGGCGTCGGGACGCTCGTGGCGCTCACGCCCGAGAGCGACGCCATCATCGCGCACTTTTCCGCGCCGCCGGAGCTGTTGCGCTACATGGTCGTCAAGGGGCCGGTTTGCATCGACGGCATCAGCCTCACCATTATTTCGAAGGCAGCAGATGGTTTCGCCGTTTCGCTGGTGCAATACACGCAGGAGCACACCAACCTGCAATCGCGCAAGCCCGGGGACCGCGTGAACCTGGAGACCGACATCATCGCGCGCTACGTGGAGCAGTTCGTGGTTGCCCGCGAAGCGAACGGCGAAGGAGAGACCGGCAATGCCTGAACAGGACCCGGTGATGGCGACGGTGCCGCAGGCCATCGAGGAGTACCGGCGGGGCAAGTTCGTCATCATCACCGATGACGAGGACCGCGAGAACGAAGGCGACCTGGTGATGGCGGCCCAGTTCGTGACGCCGGACGCCATCAACTTCATGGCGAAGTACGGCCGCGGGCTGGTTTGCATCCCCCTGACTGAGGAGCGCGTGGAGCACCTGAAGCTGCCGATGATGGTGCAGGCGAACGATTCGCACTTCGGCACGCCGTTCACCGTTTCCGTGGAGGCGCGCACGGGGGTCTCGACGGGAATCAGCGCCAGCGACCGCGCGCGCACGGTGCAAGTGCTCATCGACCCCGACGCCAGCCCGGACGACCTGGTGCGGCCCGGGCACATGTTTCCGCTCCGCGCGCGCGCCGGTGGCGTCCTTGTGCGCGCCGGACAGACGGAGGCGAGCGTCGACCTGTGCAAGCTCGCGGGGCTCTACCCGGCGGCCGTGCTTTGCGAAATCATGAAGGCGGATGGCGAAATGGCGCGCATGCCGGACCTCAAGCGTTTCGCGCGCCGTCACGGGCTGCGCATCGTGACCGTGAACGAACTGATCCGCTACCGGCTGAAGAATGAGCGGCTCGTGCGCCGCATCGCCGAGACAAAGCTGCCCACGCCCAACGGCGAGATGATGATCCTCGCCTATCGCACCGAACACGACCCCGCGGAGCACGTCGCCGTGGTGAACGGCCCCATCGACCCGAAGAAGCCGGTGCTCGTGCGCGTGCACGACCAGTGCGTCACCGGCGACGTGTTCGATTCAATGCGCTGCGACTGCGGCGAGCAGAAGGACCGCGCGCTGAAGATGATCGCCGAAGAGGGCGGCGTGTTCCTCTACATGCGTCAGGAAGGGCGTGGCATCGGGCTGCACAACAAGCTGCGCGCCTATGAGTTGCAGGATGGCGGCATGGATACGGTCGATGCGAACCTCGCGCTGGGGTTTCCGGCGGACCGCCGGGACTACGGCATCGGCATGCAGATCCTGCTCGATATCGGTGTGCGCAAGATGCGTCTGCTCACGAACAACCCGGCCAAGCGCGCGGGGCTGGAGGGGTACGGGCTGGAGGTGGTGGAACGGGTGCCCATCGAGACCGAGCCGAACCGCTTCAACATCCGCTACCTGGATACGAAGCGGCGGCGCATGGGACACCTGCTCGATGGCCTGGAAGCGCTCGGCGGCGGCGGGCAGTAGGCGTGCCGGAGCTGGAGGGTGCGCTCGATGGCGAGGGGCTGCGCGTGTGCGTGGTGGTGGCACGCTGGAACGGATTCGTGACGGATAAGCTGCTCGAGGGGGCGCTCTCGGCTTTGCGCGAAGGTGGGCTGCAGCCCGCGGACATCACAACGGCGCGCGTGCCGGGGGCGTTCGAAATCCCGACGGCGGCGAGGTGGGCGGCGGCGAGCGGCCGCTTCGACGCGGTCGTCTGCCTTGGCGCCGTCATCCGTGGCGAGACGGCACACTTCGAATACGTCGCGGGCGGCGCGGCAGAGGGCATCGCGCGCGTGGCCCAGGAGACGGGGATACCCGTGATCTTCGGCGTACTGACGGTAGATTCGGCGGAACAGGCGATGGCGCGCGCCGGGGGCCGCGATGGGCACAAGGGTGAAGAGTCGGCGCGGGCGGCCATCGAGATGGCGAACCTGCGAAAACTCATCGGGCAGGGCGGCTAGAGCGGGCAGATCTCGCGGTACGTCTTGATTGGATGGTTGGCGTAGCCGTAATCGAACATCGCCTGGACGTACTCGGGCAGAGCGCTGGTGGCGAGGTAGGCGGTCACGACGACGCAGCCGCCGCGCGCGCCGCCTCGCTCCTGGAAGCCCTTGCGAAAGGCTTCAGCGGCGTTCACGAAAAGAGGCTCTTCGCTATTGCGGATGGCCGCATCGAGGGCCTCGGTGGGGTCTTCGCCACTGGCCGCGCTGGCGATGGCGATGCGGAAGAGGGCGTAGCCGAGCAGGGCGGGACGGCCGGGCTCGGCGCCGTTTTCGGCGCGCCAGTCCTTCAGGTTCGTGGATTCCACCGCCGCACGGTAGGCGGCGATGGATGCTCTGAAGTTCCCGGCGGCGAAGATCGCGTCAGCACTGGCGATGGCGTGGTAGAGGTAGGCGGGTGGGGCAACCGCGGTGGCCACGAGCGTGTAGCGGCCGCTGCTGAGGGCATAGGTGGAGGTCACGCTACGCGTCGGGCCGGCGGCGACCGCGCGCAGGCTGCCCCCGCGCAGCGTGAGGCGCGAATCGACCCCGCTACCCGCCCAGGAGGCGCGCTCGAGGTTATCGATGCTCGCGTTGGGGCCGGCCTCGCTCCAGGAACCAGCGGCCCAGGCGCGCACGTGCGCCGAGTAGGCGCAGTCGGCGGGGCCGCAGGTAGCGCCGAGGAAGATGACATCAGCTCCGCCCCTGCCCGTGCGCTCTTCGATGGCGAAGAAGACGAGAGCGTTGCCGGTGGCGTCGGCATCGCCGGTGGGCGTGAGCGACTCGACACGGCCCACGGACGAGAGGCGCACGAGAATGGCAGCGGGGCGGGCATCAGGTGGGGCGCCTTCGAGCGGCACCAGGTAGGCATGGTCGGCGAGGCCATCGGCATCAACGTCGCCTTCGGCGCAAGTGCCGCGCCAGGCTTCGATGACGCGTTCGGAGCAGCCGGGCCCTGCGCCGGACAGCACCACGGTCAGCGCCTGCAGGGCGGCGGCGGCGCTGCGCGGGCGCGTCACGAGCGGGCTCGGTGTGGGGGTTGGGGCGGGCGTGGCGATGGCGGTGGCGGTTGCGCTGGGGGCGGAGGAGGAGGGGGAGGGCGGCGGCGTGGTGTCGCCGTTGCCGTTTGTGCACGCGGCGATGGCGATGGCCGTGGCCGCGAAGATGCAGCCGGCGGCGCGACCCATGAAGCCGCTCAGGGCCGCTTCGAGAGGTATTCTTCGGCCGCCCATCCCTCACCCAGCGCAGTCTTCACTTGCCACCAGTTGAAGCCGTCGGCGGCCACGGGACCGCCAGAGACGGTGACGACCTCGCCATCGTTGAGGCAGACGATGGCGTCGTTGGTGCGGCCCGCGGCGACACGCACGTTCAGGCAATCCC